>NZ_CP087176.1:4038656-4340283 GCF_024748695.1 Pseudomonas sp. B21-040 | reverse complement strand
GGGTCGCCGACGCCATCGTCACGTCCAGTCAGGCCAACAAAGGCATCATCACCCAGGCCGATCTCGACAAATACAAGACCCGAGAACTGGCGCCGATCGAGTGCGATTACCGGGGCTATCACGTGGTGTCGGCACCGCCACCGAGCTCCGGCGGGGTGGTGATCTGCGAGATCATGAACATCCTCGAAGGCTACCCGATCAAAGACCTCGGCTACCACTCGGCCCAGGGCATGCACTATCAGATCGAAGCCATGCGCCACGCTTATGTGGACCGCAACAGCTACCTCGGCGACCCGGACTTCGTGAAAAATCCGATCGCGCATCTGCTGGATAAAAATTACGCCACCAAAATCCGCGATGCCATCGACCCGAAAAAGGCCGCTATCTCCAGCGAGCTCAAACCCGGCGTAGCGCCGCATGAGGGCAGCAACACCACGCACTTCTCCATTGTCGACAAGTGGGGCAATGCGGTGTCGATGACCTACACCCTCAACGACTGGTTTGGCGCTGGCGTCATGGCCAGCAAAACCGGGGTCATCCTCAACGACGAAATGGACGACTTCACCTCGAAAATCGGTGTGCCGAACATGTACGGCCTGGTGCAAGGGGAGGCCAACGCTATCGCACCCGGCAAAGCACCGCTGTCGTCGATGAGCCCGACCATCGTCACCAAGGACGGTAAAGTCGTGATGGTCGTCGGCACCCCGGGCGGCAGCCGCATCATCACTGCGACCTTGCTGACCATGCTCAACGTGATCGACTACGGCATGAACATCCAGGAAGCGGTGGATGCACCGCGGTTCCACCAGCAATGGTTGCCCGAAGAAACCAACCTGGAGACCTTCACCACCAGCCCGGACACGGTGAAAATCCTCGAAAGCTGGGGTCACAAGTTTGCCGGGCCACAGGATGCCAACCACGTGGCGGCAATCCTGGTTGGTGCGCCTTCGCTGGGCGGCAAACCGGTCGGCAAAAACCGTTTCTACGGCGCCAACGACCCACGCCGTAACACCGGGTTGTCACTCGGTTACTAAGGGTTGTGTTTAACAGGGGACGGATCTGCTTTTTCGTCCCCTGATCTACCGACTGATCAAGGAAGGGGCCATGGCTACCGCACTGCTAATTATCGACGTCCAGAGGGCACTGTGCTCGGGCGAGTACGCGTGCTTTGAGATCAACCGCGTCATCGAGAACATCAACCACCTCAGCACCCGAGCCCGGATAGCCGGGGTGCCGGTTGTTTTCATTCAGCACGAAGAAGAGGGCAGCCCTCTGGCATATGGCGCCGACGGCTGGCAACTGGCCGAAAGCCTGGAAGCCGAGCCCAAGGATTATTACGTACGCAAAACCACACCGGATTCGTTCTATCAGACCAACCTTCAACAACTGCTGTCGAAAGAGGAATTCGAGCGTCTGATCATCTGTGGTTTGCAAACCGATTATTGCGTCAACGCGACCGTGCGCCAGGCACTGAAAATGGGATATGACGTGGTGCTGGCGGCCGACGCGCACTCCACCGTCGACAACGGTAACCAAAGTGCCGAAGACATCATCGTCGAGCACAATAAGGATTTGGCGCACTTGACCGGTTCGGTGGCGCGGATCGACGTCATGCCGGCGGGTGAGATCAAAATCTGAACCGCGGCGAAACGACCCGCCACGCAGGCACATTCAGTTGTTTGTGAACTTACGTTGCAGCAAAAATCTCGATCAGCTCCGTCAGGAATGCACTCACCACGTCGCGCTGCCGCGCCGAATGCCGAACGGCCGCATGGAAGCCGACTTCATAGCGCAACTGCTCAGGGTTCAGCGGATGCAACTGCCCCAGTTGTTGATGCTTGGCCGCGTAGTGCTGTGGCAGAAAGCCCAGGTGCTGGCCCGACAGAATGAGCAGGGCGGCACCGTCCATGCTGTCGGTGAGTACGGTCAACCGCTCGAGGGTGGTGGGCGCGGGCATTTCCGGCAGTGGGTGGCTGGGCCAGACCCAATCGTAATCGCGGACGTCATCGCGGGTCAGTGCGCCGACGTGATCGAACAATGGGTGCGCCGGGGCGCAGTAGGCGATTTGGGTTTCCTGAAACAAGGGGAAGTAATCGATGTTGGGTAAACGATGCCAGAAGTACCCGATGGCCAGATCGATATGGCCGTTGATGATTTTTTCTTCCAGCAAGGATGACGACAGCTCGGTGAAGTGGAAGTACAGGCCTTCATGTTGCGAGCGCAAACGCGCGATGGCCAGGGCGATGTTCTTGTTGGCGGATGGATCGATTTGACCCAGCAGGCCGATGTTGATGTTGCCCGACACCTTGCGATTGATGTGCTGGACCTCAACCCGAAACCCTTCGGCCGCCGCCAGCAATCGACGGGCCGCTTCGACAAACTGCCCCCCTTTGGGCGTCACCGAAAACCCTCCGCGACCTCGCTCGCACAGACGAAACCCGACCCTCGCTTCGAGCGTCGCCAATTGCGCACTGATGGTGGGTTGAGTGGTGTTGAGCGCCGTTTGCGCGGCCGATATTCCGCCCGCCTCAACGACAGTCAGGAAGACCCGGATCAAGCGCAAATCCAGTTCCGATACAGTGCCCAGCATGTGTGCCCCCCTGTTTGCCACATAGATGCCGATCTATGTAAACAGTGTGCCTGCGATATTTTACCGCCCTGACTAACGCCCTACATTGCAATGAAACCGGCGCTTTGCCCATAAAAACAACAATTACCAGCATAGGAACAATCGTATGTCAGGTTCTCCACAGTCTGTGCACGCCATTGCAGCGAGCAGCGGGTTGGCCATCGAAGGCCACTCGATCGATTACATTCCGGAAAATGAACGTCACGCCAAACTGAGCAGCCAGGGACCTTTCTGGTTTCTGGGCAACTTCCACTTCTTCACCATCTCCATCGGTTTTGTCGGCCCGAGCCTTGGGTTGTCGGCGTTGTGGACCCTGCTGGCCGGTGCGCTGGGCATTATGTTCGGCACCATTTTCATGGCGTTTCACGGCTCGCAAGGTCCGGAGATGGGCCTTCCGCAAATGATCCAGTCCCGCGCCCAGTTTGGTTATCGCGGTGTGATCCTGGCCTTGATGGCGACGATGTTTGTGTTCGTCGGTTTCAACGTGGTGAACATCTCGCTGATCATGAACGGCCTGGAACATGTCTTCGGTTTCGACCCGACGATTGTCGCCGTGGCGGTGGTACTGATTGGCGCGCTGTTGTCGATCTACGGCCATGACCTGATGCACAAAGCGTTCAAATGGGCATTGTTGGCGACGTTGCCCCTGTATGCACTGGTGACCATCGCCTTGATGTTCGGTGCCGGCCAGGAAGGCGTCACCCCGGCGACAGACCTGGGTTTCAACTGGGTTGCGTTTGCCACGCTGTTTGCCATCGGTGCGAGTTACAACATTTCCTATGCGCCCTATGTGTCCGACTATTCCCGATACCTGCCGAAAAACACCAGCCGCCCGAAATTGATCGCCGCGGTGTTCATCGGCGCTTCGCTGTCCGGTGGCTGGATGATCGGCCTCGGTGCGTGGCTGGCGCAGCAACTGAAAGCGGCGGATGCGCTGGTGGCGTTGAACCAGGTCGGCTCTTCGATGATTCCGGGCTTGGGCAATGTGCTGGTCATTGTCTCGGTGGCGGGCTTTCTGCCGATCATCGCGCTCAACACTTACAGCGCCATGCTGACGTTGCTGACCGGTGTCGACTCGATCAAAAAGATCACGCCGACACCGCGTGCCCGAGTCATGTCCATCAGCGTGATCAGCATCATCCTGTTGACCTGCGTGTTGTCGATCAAAGGTGATGGCATCGCGTTGTTGAACACCTTCCTCGTGTTGTTGCTGTACTTCCTCGTGCCCTGGACCGCCGTCAATCTGGTGGACTACTTTTTCGTGCGCAAGGGCCGCTACGCGATCCCGCATTTCTTCACGCCGAAGGGCATCTACGGCGCTTGGCAATTTCGCGGCATCGTCTCGTACCTGATCGGTTTTGCCGCGATGGTGCCGTTCTTCTACATCTTTGATGCGTCTGCCAACAAAGAGGTATTCGTCGGTCCGCTGGCGCGCATGCTGGAAGGTGTGGACATTGCCTGGCTGGTGGGACTGGTGGTGTCGGGCCTGACGTATTACCTCCTCAGTCGTTCGATAGACCTCGCGGCCGAACGCCGGATCATCGATTCGATTACCGAGGACGACATTATTTCCATGGCTAAACAGCCTGTTGAGGAGGCGCGTTGAACAGCGCAAAGAAAACGGTGGTCGCCTGCTGCCAGGTGGCACCGAGAGTCGGCGATCTGGCTTACAACCGGACGCTGTGCGAACGCGCGATTCGTTCAGCGGCGAATCAAGGCGCACAGATTGTGGTGCTTCCAGAACTGGTGCAGAGCGGTTACGTGTTCAACCACCGTAGCGAGGCCTTGTCCTTGGCAGAACCGACAGAGGGGCCAACCTTGCGCCTGTGGGAGGCACTCGCCCGCGAACTGAACATCGTCGTAGTCGGTGGATTCTGCGAACGCTTGCAGGGCGATGAGTTGGCCAACAGTGCCGCCCTGATTGATGCCCAAGGCCTGCGCGCCGTGTACCGCAAAGCGCACCTCTGGGATGCCGAGCGTGAAATATTCAGTGCCGGTAACGCCGCGCCGCCGGTGGTTGAAACGGTTCATGGGCGAATCGGCATGCTGATTTGCTATGACCTGGAGTTCCCTGAGTGGGTGCGGCTCCCGGCACTGGCCGGCGCGGATTTGCTGTGCGCTCCGGTCAATTGGCCGGACGGACCGAGGCCTCCCACCGAGCGGGCGGCGGAAGTGGTGCGGGTTCAGGCCAATGCTTCAGTTAACCGGATGTTCATCGCCGCGTGTGACCGGCATGGGCATGAGCGCGGTGTCGGGTGGGTGCAAGGCTCGGTCATCGTCGATGCGGATGGTTATCCGCTGGCAGGACCGGCCGAGCAGGGTGGTGAGCAGATTCTGCTGGCAACCCTCAACCTTGCCGAGGCGCGAAACAAACGCATCAGTGCACGCAACGATTTGCACCGGGATCGGCGGCAGGGGTTGTATGGGGGCGTCGAGGGATGAAGCGCTAGATCGCCGCTGTTTCTGTCACCGGGTGCGGTGGCAGGGAAGGGGCGACTGTTGGACGATTCTCAAAAGGGATTGATTGAGATTTTTGCTCCTGCGCGTTCCTTGGTCCTGATATTCGGTTGTTGACACCCGGGCTGACAGTACTAACCTATAGTTGTGGGAATATTTCCCACAAGCGATGCTGACTGGCTCTGAAGGACCGTGCGGAAACCGCAGTTGCTCGTTGTTGCTGCATATTCATGGCCGCGCCGGTTGGCTGGCCGCTTCAATGGGCGGCCGGGAACTCATTGGATATTGCGTTCGATACGGAGATGACTTCGCAACTCCAAGTGGAGGTGCATCATGCTGCTCAAGAAATGTTTATTGGCTCTGGCAATCGGCGGAGTCCTGTCGGCATCGACTGTTCTGGTGCCTGATTACATCAATAGTTTCTCCAGCGTGTATGCCAAAGATGGCGGCAGCGGCGGTGGTGGAGGAGGCCACGGCGGTGGCGGTGGTCACGGTGGAGACGGCGGAGGCGGTCACGGTGGCGGAGGCTCTGGTAATGGAGGCTCCGGCGGCGGTGGTGGTCACGGTGGCGGCAGCGGTGGCGGTGGCTCCGGCAATGGAGGCAATGGAGGTTCCGGAGGCGGTGGTCACGGTGGCGACGGCGGTGGCTCCGGAAGTGGTGGTCACGGCGGCGGCGACCATGGCGCTGGCGGCGATCATGGTGCTGGAGGCCATGACGGTAACGGTCATGCAGGCCCGGGGCGCGGCGATGCTGACCATGGTGGTGTTGCTGGGAACAGAGGCCCAGGCAATGCGCGTGACAACGATGACAACGATGACAACGATGCCGCAGATGCAGCTAGGGACGCTGCCAGAAACGATGCAAATGCAGCCAGAGATGCTGCCAGAAATGATGCAGATGCAGCCCGGGACGCTGCAAAAGCTGCTGCAGATGCAGCTAGAGATGCCGCCAGAGCCGAGGCGGATGCAGCCAGGGATGCTGCAAAAGCTGCTGGCGTAGCGGGCGCAGATGCAACCCGAGACGCTGCCAGGGCGGCTGCCGATGCAGCCAGGGACGCCGCACGGCGAGATGCAGATGCAGCAAGAGATGCTGCAAGGGCTGCTGCCGATGCAGCCAGGGACGCAGCTAAAGTTGACGCGAACGCAGCCCGAGAGGCTGCCAAAGCTGAGGCGAGGGCCGCCAGAGAGGATGTGGCGGACGCCCCAGATGCCCCGGACGCGCCGGATTTCGACGCGGTTGAGGTACAGAACTAGGCCAGCACGTTCCGAACGAACACGGCTGGCATACCCGAAGAAAACGTCCCGAGCGTTTGAGGGACGTATCGGCAATGAGTCGCAAGCCCTGAATAGACGCGGGGTTTGCGACTTTTTTTCGTATGGCGATCAAGAAACGCGCCAGACATACAGCGCATACCACGCCGTAAGGGCAACCCCCATCTCCATTCGTGCCCCTAGCCATCGGTCGGCTTTCTCCTGCGCGGGTTGACCCGGAGTCAGAAAGGACTAACTTACGTCTAGTGGGAAAAATTCCCACGAAAATTATTCTTAAGAAATTTTAAAGCTACGGGGTTGATCCCATGCCGCTCCCGGATTGCAACCTGATTGCGTTGGCTCAGCTCGTGGCAAATCACCTGGAGAATGCACGATGAACACTTACCTGCTTTTCAAGAGAGGGTTACTGGCGCTGGCAATCGGTGGCGTCCTTTCGGCTTCCATTGTTTTAGTACCAGATTCCATTTCCCATGACTCGAGTGCCTATGCCAAAGATGGTGGCGGTGGCGGTGGTGGTGGTGGTGGTGGTGGTGGTGGTGGTGGTGGTGGTGGTGGTGGTAATGGTGGCGGCGGTGGCGGTGGCGGTGGCGGCAACAGCGGTGGCGGTAATGGTGGCGGTGGAAACAGCGGCGGTAATGGCGGCAACAGTGGCCACAGTGGTAGCGACCATGGGAACGGGAATGGGAATTCAGGCCATGCCAGTTCCGGAAGCTCGAACTCCGGTCGCGGTGGTACCCACGCAGAAGCGGGTGACGACCACGGCAACCACGCCCGAGGCGAGCCCGGTGACGATCATGGCGTTCATGTTGGCGGTGAACCCGGTGACGACCACGGCGTCCACGTAGGCGGCGAGCCTGGTGACGATCATGGCGTCCACGCAGGCGGCGAGCCTGGTGACGACAATGGCAACCATGTTGGTGACGAACCCGGTGACGACAACAGCCGTATCTGACGCGGCTTGACGACCTCATACAAGACCCAGGGGGCCGGTTTTGTATGAGGTATGGCAAAAAATACGCGCTTGTGTTCATGGGATTATTTCCCACGCAGCTATACTGGGGTTAACTGTCTAGGAATGCGCTGAATGCAATCGTCTACCCTGCCCATGTCCCTTCTAAAAGCCCTGCGGCATGTCATGCGGCCGCTGGTTCGTTTGATGCTGCGCAAAGGCGTCACCTACCTGGTGTTCGCCGACCTGCTCAAAGAGGTTTTTGTCGATGTCGCGGACCGTGAGTTCCGTCTGGACGACAAGGCTCCAACCGACAGCCGTATCAGTCTGCTCACCGGTGTGCACCGCAAGGATGTACGGCGCTTGCGCAACACCAGCGACCCCGCTTCCTCCACGCTTCCGGCAAACGTCACCTTCGGTGCGCAACTGGTCAACGCCTGGTCCAGCGCGCCCTTTTGTGACAACGCGGGACAGCCACTGCCTCTGCCTCGATTGGCCAGTGTCGGTGGCGACCGCTCCTTCGATGCCTTGGTGGCGATGGTCAGCACGGACATCAGGGCGCGGGTGGTGTTGGACGAGTGGCTGCGCCTGGGCGTCGTACGTCTTGACGAACAAGAGTGCGTGCACCTCGAAGTCCAGGCCTTTGTGCCGCAAAAAGGCTTCGATGAGAAAACAGCGTACCTGGGGCATAACTTGCACGATCATGCCTGCGCTGCGGTACACAACCTGAGCAGCGAAGGTCCGGCCTTTTTTGAACGCAGCGTTCACTATGACGCACTGGCCCCGACGAGCGTCGAGGCGTTGCGCGAGGCCGTTGCCAGCGAGGGAATGCAGGCCCTGTTGAGCTTCAACCGACTTGCCGCCGAGCTGGAATTCCAGGACCTGCCCAGCCCTGAACCGCGCCAGCGCATCACGGTCGGCTTGTACTTCTACACTGAAGCTTCTGATCCCAATCCGCCAACAGCCCCTAAACCATGACCGTCCATGTGCGCCTGACTCGTGCAATCGCCCTCGTTCTGGGCCTCGGGCTTCCCATTGTGTTGCAAGCCGCCCCAGCCTGTGTCAGTCAGAATGATGCCGGCATAAGTGAAGTGCCGATCATCAATGCCCCGGGTGGCACCGGCGGCACGGGCGCAGCACCTGGCGGCATGGGTGGCACCGGCATCAGCACCGACAACGGTGGGGTCGGTGGTACCGGCGCACCGCTGAAAAAGCACCCTGGCGGCATTGGCGGCACCGGTGCCGTTGCAGGCGGTGTGGGTGGCACGGGCATCAGCAACGACAACGGCGGCATCGGTGGCACCGGCATTGTCGGCACCATCACCGGGTTCGCCTCGATTTGTGTCAATGGCGTGGAAGTGCACTTCACCCAAAACGTTCCGATCAGCGAGAACGGCGTTGCCGCCTCCAGTACCCACCTGGCGGTAGGCCAAGTTGTTGCCGTGGAAGCATTCAATTCCCGGCGTGGCCTGGAAGCCGGGCGCATTTCCATCTTGCACGTCTACGAAGGCCCCTTGACCGCTCTGCCACGCGATTCCATGCCCATGCGTGTCATGGGGCAACCGGTACGTCTGGCCAACGGTGCTCAAGTCGCTGCTGGTCTGCGTCCGGGTGATCCGGTACGGGTCAGTGGGCTGCGCGATGCTCGCGGCGAAGTAGTGGCCAGCCGCATCGACCGAGCGCCCGGCCTCAAGGAGGCCAGTGCTATCGGCTCGGTGGATCGCAGCGGCTATCTCGAGGGGCTCAAACTCGGCAATCAACCGCGCCCGGCGCAGGAAATGCTGGTACGCGGCCAGTGGACCGGCCGCGAGTTGGACGTCACCCAAAGCCGTCCCGACCCGAGCCTGCCCTTCAATGGCAGGGCACGCAATGCGGTGATCGAGGGCCTGGTACAGGGCCGACAGGACCGCCAATTGATGGTCGGTGGCTTTAAGGTGACGCTGGCGAACGACACCGTGTTTGTCGGTGTGCAGCCTTCGGGGCTGGCGCTGGATCGACGCGTGCGGGTCAGCGGCGTGTTCACCGGCGCGCGGGAGGTGCAGGCAACGCGCATCGAATTGCCCCGCGAGCGCGCCGATTCGCCGGCCAGCAACCGGCACGGACCTCCCGGCACCAGCGAGCAGAGCACGGACGATTCAAGTGGTTCGAGCAACTCGAGCGGCTCCGGTAACTCTGGCAACTCTGGCGGTTCGGGGAATTCAGGGAGTTCAGGGAGTTCAGGCAGTGACAGGAGCGGGCGCTCCGAGAGCGAGGGCAGCGTTGTCGACGATACTCGCCACGGGGGCAATGACAGTCATGGCGGTGGCGAGAAGACAGAGCGCGTGGACGTGGACAAGTCCGGTAAGTCAGAGCGTATCGAGAAGGTCGAGCAATCCGGCAAAGTCGAGAAGGTGGAGAGGGTAGAGAAGGTCGAAAAGGTCGAGCGTCCGGAGAAAGTCGAGAAAATTGATCGGCCAGAAAAAGTCGAGAAGGTAGAGAAAGTCGAGAAGGTAGAGAGGGTCGAGAAAGTCGAAAAGGTAGAGAAAGTAGAGAAGGTCGAGAAAATCGAGAAGGTTGAAAAAGTCGATCACTCTGGCAAATCGGGTTAAACCGTGCAGGCATGATGCACTATTGTCATAAGTAACTAGGCTGGGTAAGTCACGCAACTCAGCATGCGTGTGAACTTCGATGACGGAACACACGAGGTGAACATGGGCCCCAAGCGCATCCTGCTCGTCGGCTTGCTTGCCTGCCTGGCCATGCCAGTCCTGGCCGATACCTTCACGACCTCAATCGGAACCGACTACTCTCGAGGCGACTACGGTACCGGTACTACTTCTGAAACCTGGTATGTCCCGCTGGTGGGCAAATACGAAACCGGTCCCATGACCTACAAGCTCACGGTGCCCTGGCTGCGCATCACCAATCCTTCGGTCGGCCCTGATGGCGACCCGCTGCCCGGCGGTTGCGGCAAAGTGGAAAGCGGTCTGGGCGACACCGTTGCCGGTGCAAGCTATGCCGCGATTGATGGCAGCGTTGGCGGGTTGTTCGTGGACTTGATCGGCAAGGTCAAGCTACCCACGGCCGACGAAGACAAGTGCCTGGGCACCGGCAAAACCGACTATTCCGCTCAGGTCGATGTCGCCAAAGCCTTCGGTGCTGTGACCGGGTTTGCCACCCTGGGCTGGAAAAAATACGGTGACCCGTCGGACACCAACTTCGACAACCCGATATTCGCCGGCCTGGGCTTCGCCATGCCCGTGTTCGCGCGCACCACGGCGGGCGTGTCCTACGACTGGCGGCAAAAGGTCGTTTCCACGGGCGACCAGATCAAGGAACTCACTCTTTTTCTCACGCACAAGCTCAATCAGAACTGGAAGATTCAGTTGTATGCCGTCAAGGGTTTTTCCGACGCCAGCCCGGATGGCGAGGCTGGACTGTTGTTCAGCCACACCTACTGATTCCCCACGGGTCCAGGCGCAGCGGTGGGCTTAGGCAGCGCCAGTGAGGCTCATCAGATCGTCTGATCCGCATACTGTGGACTGCTATACTTTTTTCAGATTGCATGAAGTGTGCGACGTTCCTCGCGGTACATCGACTGCAAATCTCAGTTAGCGGCTGCCGGACAGAGGAGGTCTACAGCAAACTCGAGATGGGAGGTGTGACATGAATCGGCACTATTACATCAGTGACAATCTCAACGATCTTGAAACTGTTGAAAATGAACTGGAAGCCAGCGGCATTAATTCCGAACAAATTCATGTGCTCAGTGAAGAAGTTGCTGAAGTTGAAGAGCATCACCTCCACGAAGTTAATTCGTTAATGAAACAAGATACGGTTCACTCTGGAGAGATTGGTGCGGTGGTCGGAGTGCCTCTCGCGCTGCTGATCCTGGGTGGCGCCTATTGGATGGGGTGGACCGAATCCGCCGCCGGCTGGGTGCCGTTTATCTTCCTTGCCATTGTTGTATTTGGCTTTTGCATCTGGGAAGGCGGATTGTTTGGTATCCAGGTGCCGAACGCTCACTTCCGCAGCTTTAAACAGATAGTTGAGGAGGGCAAACATGTCTTCTTCGTTGATGTCGAACCGCATCAGGAATCGGTTCTGGACCGGGTAATCGAGCATCATCCAACGCTGATGGTCGCCGGCATGGGAGCGGCAGCCCCCCACTGGACAGTGGCCTGGCAGCACAAATGGCATCAGTTCAAGCGAGTAATATCGGGTTAGCTCCCGCAGACTCCGGGCCATCCGAAAGCTATTTCCGAAAGCCATTTATTGGCCGAAGGATATGACCCGGCTGAGGAAAACATAGTCTGCCTCGCTGGCCATCAGCCCGACGAGCACCAGTAAACACAACGGTGGCACCAATATCGCGTAGACCATGGCCAGCCGCTCCCAAGCCATATGCATGAAGATGGAGACAATTAAACCCGCCTTCAACAACATGAACGTGATAATCAGGGACCACCGAAGGTAACCATGGAAGTGGAAATAGTCGACAAGGTACGACAGCGTGCTGAGGACGAATAACAGCCCCCAGATCTTAAGGTACAAACTGATTGGATGTTGCTGACCCTGAGCATGTGCCATCACCCGTGCTCCTCTACCATAAATAGAAGAAAGCAAAAATAAATACCCACACCAAATCCACGAAGTGCCAGTAAAGCCCGGCTATCTCGACATTCTGATAGTTTCCGGAGCGCTCATAATCTCCCCGAAATACTTTCAGCGCGACAATGCTGAGGTAGATGGCGCCGATCGATACATGCAGTCCGTGAAAACCGGTAATCATGAAAAAGCTGGCACCAAATTGCGCCGCCCCCATGGGATTCCCCCACGGACGCACGCCTTCTGCGATGAGCTTGCTCCATTCAAATGCCTGCATGCCGACGAACGTCACACCCAAGGCTGCAGTCGTCAGCATCAGGGCCGTGGTTTTCGCGCGATCACGGCGATAGGCGAAGTTAACGGCCATAGCCATGGTGCCGCTGCTACTGATCAGTACAAAGGTCATGATGGCGATCAGAATAAGCGGGATTTCTCTACCGCCGATCGTCAATGCGAACACTTCACTGGGGTTCGGCCAGGCGGTGGTGATGGTCATGCGTACCGACATGTAGCCGGTCAGGAAACAGGTGAATATAAACGTATCGCTGAGCAAGAATATCCACATCATCGCCTTGCCCCAGGGCACCTGCTTAAAGGCCTCTCTATCCGAGGACCAGTCGCTGGCGATGCTCTGCCATCCCGGTGCAGGCGGCGAGCCTGGTGGATTGGAAGAACTGGATTCGACTGGGGCTTGTGGGTGCGATGCCATGGCTTTTCACCTCAGGCCGCAGAATCTGGCAATGGCGTCATAGGTTTGAGGCGTGCTGGCCAGCAGTGCGAATAGCACGAACCAAAGACCCAGTAAGTAATGCCAATAGATGGCACAGAGCTCTACGCTGGCGCTCAGTTGCGCCAATGGCACATGACGCAGGAATTTAGCGACGATCCAGCACCAGGCGATCAGCCCGCCCAGCAGGTGGAGCCCATGCAGGCCGGTCAACAGGTAGAAGAAACTGTTGGCCGGGTTGCTGGCGACAAAGTAGCCCCAGGCGACAAACTGTTGCCAGACCCAGAGTTGCCCGGCCAGAAAGGCCATTGCAAAGACGCCCCCCAATGTAAAACCAATGACAGTAGCGATCAGTCGAGCCTGTCGGGCGGTCATGCGTGACCACTGCAGTGCGATGCAACTCAACACCAGAAAAGCCGAATTCAGCCAGAGTGGACGGAGATTGCCTAACGGCGCCAAAGGCTCTGTCAGGGGGAGCCAGTCGGCCATTTGCGAACGGGCAATAAAGGCGATCAGGAAGAGAAAGAATAACGAACTCACCACCACCAGAAACAAGCGCAGGCCGACTCTTGCGGTTTGCCTTCTGTCGGCGCCCTCGGTGGCGTGAATACCCTCAGGGCCGCGACTCCAACTACCGCCGGGGTCAGAGCGGTCGGCGTTTCTCAATAGCAGCCTGTTCATGTCTTGGCGTCCGCTATTTTAGTTCCGGCACCGAGTTGTCGCATGTGCTCCAGCTCCTCGGCGGAAACCGTTTGCGGAACGAAGTCCTGCTCTATCCCCGGCACACTGTAGTCATAGGCCCAGCGATGCACGACCGGCAACTTCTCTCCCCAGTTACCGTGTTTCGGCGGGGTGTCCGGCGTTTGCCATTCCAGGCTGGCCGCGCCCCAGGGATTACTGCCTGCGGGCTTACCCTTGAACACACTCCAGGCCATATTGAACAAGAACAGCAGCTGGGAAACCCCGACAGTCAGTGCGACCACCGTAATGAAGGCATTCAATTCTTGCGCGGACTGCGGGATGAACGCGTAGTTTTCATAGGCGTAGTAGCGGCGCGGCATGCCCTGGAAACCCAGGTAGTGCATGGGGAAGAAGATGGCGTAGGTGCCCAGAAAGGTAATCCAGAAATGCAGCTTGCCCAGGGTGTCGTTCCACATGCGCCCAGTGACTTTCGGGAACCAGTGATAAATGCCGCCGAACACCACCAGAACCGGCGCGACCCCCATGACCATATGAAAATGGGCTACGACGAAATAGGTGTCCGAGAGCGGTATATCCACGATCACATTACCGAGAAACAATCCGGTCAGACCGCCGACCAGGAAGGTGACGATAAAGGCCAGGGCAAACAGCATCGGCACGGTCAGGTGAATGTCGCCCTGCCACAGGGTCAGTATCCAGTTATAGACTTTCAGCGCGGTCGGCACCGCGATAATCAAGGTGCTGATGGCGAAAAAAAAGCCAAAGTACGGGTTCATTCCGCTGACATACATATGGTGCGCCCAGACCACAAAACTGAGCACGCCAATTGCAATAATGGCCCACACCATCATTCGGTAACCGAAGATGTTTTTACGCGCATGCGTGCTGATCAAGTCGGAGACCAGGCCAAATGCCGGGAGAGCAACGATGTAGACCTCCGGGTGGCCAAAGAACCAGAACAGGTGCTGGAATAATATCGGGCTGCCACCTTGGTGATTGAGCTGCTGCCCCAGAGAGATCATCGCCGGCATAAAGAAGCTGGTGCCCAACAGCTTGTCAAACAGCATCATGACCGCACTGACAAACAATGCCGGGAAGGCCAGCAAGGCCATGATCGAGGCCATGAAGATGCCCCATACCGAGAGTGGCATGCGGAACAATGTCATACCGTGCGTGCGCGCCTGCAACACCGTGGTGACGTAGTTCAACCCGCCCATGGTGGCCGCGACAATAAAAATAGCCAGTGAGATGAACATCAGGACAATGCCCCACTCGACCCCCGGTGTCCCCTGGCTAATGGACTGTGGCGGATAGAGCGTCCAGCCCGAACCAGTGGGGCCGCCAGGGACAAAAAAACTGCTGAGCAACACCAGTACCGCCACCAGGTAAAACCAGTAGCTGAGCATATTGACGTAGGGGAAGACCATGTCGCGGGCGCCCACCATCAGCGGGATCAGATAGTTGCCGAAGCCACCCAGAAACAAGGCCGTCAGCAAGTAGATAACCATGATCATGCCGTGCATGGTCATCGCCTGATAGTAAGTACTGGCGTCCATGAACGACAAACTACCGGGGAAGCCTATCTGCATGCGCATCAAGTCGGACAACACCAAAGCGATAAGACCCACGAACAGAGCCGTCAAGGAGTATTGAATGGCTATGACCTTGTGGTCCTGACTCCAGATGTATTTGGTCAGGAAACTTTTGGGTTCGTGCAGTACTTCTGTTTCGGCATGCTCCGCATAGGCCATCACGTCATCCTCCTGCTGAAGTTTCAGTGTGTTTCTGGCTCCTTACGGCTGCTTTCCTGGCTCCGCTTTGCTCGTATCAGTTTCGGTGTTCGCTTTGGATTTGATAAAGGCGATCAGTGCGTTCAAGTCCTTATCACTCGGAGCAAAGGCCGGCATGACGGCTGCAAAGCCTTTGACGATTTTTGCGTTGGGATGAAGAACCGACTCTTTTAGATAGCCCTCATCGACCTTTACACTCGTATCGTCGGCGAGGGTTTCTGTCTTGCCATACAGGCCCAGCCAACTGGGGCCCACGCCCTTGGTGCCATCAACGCTGTGGCAGGCCAGGCAGCCAAGCGACCCGGCCAGCCGCTGACCCTGAGCCGCCAGGTCTTCACCTGGGGCCGATGCTTCGCCGGTCGAAGGTTCATCGCCTTGCTGCGCAGCACCCAGTGACTTGATCAGGGCGATGACAGCACCCAGTTCATCGTCATTGAGAGTATAGGCCACCATCACCGGCGGGTAGCCCTGTACCAGTCGGGCCTTCGGATCGAGAATCGACTCTTTCAGGTAGGCCTCGTCGACTTGCACACGGGTGCCATCGGCGAGTTGTTCAGTGCGGCCGTACAGCCCCTTCCATCCCGGGCCGAGACTGGCAGTACCATCCTGGCTATGGCAGGCCTTGCAGCCATGTTGTTCGACCAACTGGCGGCCTTTTTCCAGCACGCTGTCCCGACTCGGCTTAGCAGCGGTCGTTAATGTCTGCGCAAAAGTCGGTTGGCCTTTTAGCCATTGATCGAAGACGTCCTGTTCTACCACGATCATATGACCGCGCATGTTGTAATGCCCTACGCCACAATACTCAGCGCAAAGGACTTCATAGTTCCCGGTTTTAGTTGGCGTAAACCAAAAGTACGACACCATGCCGGGCACCATGTCCATCTTGCTGCGAATTTGCGGTACATAGAAATCGTGCAGCACATCTTTTGAGCGCAGTAAAACTTTCACCGGCTTGTCGAGTGGAAGGTGAACTTCATTGTTTATTACAAGCACATCGTCCTGCCCTGCAGGATCCTTGGGGTCAAGGCCAAAGGGATTGGCGGAATCAATAAACCTGACATCCGATTTGCCCAGCTTTGCGTCTTGGCCGGGGAAACGAAAGGCCCACTGCCACTGCTGGGCGACCACTTCAAGTTCGTAAGCATTTTTCGGCACCCGGATGAAATCGTTGTAAACAACCAGACCTGGCGCCAACATCGCGGCAATACCTACGGAAGTAACGATGATTAACCAAAATTCCAGTTTTTTACTTTCTGGCTGGTAGGCCGCCCTGACACCCTCCTTGTGACGAAAGCGCATCACCGCTACAGCCATGAATACCGTGATGGCAATAAAAAATATCCCGCAAATAATCAGGGTGATGAACAGGGTGGTGTCTATGGAGCCCCAGTTGGAAGCGGCCGGTGTCGCCTGCCAGGGCGCTAGTATGTCGAATAGCACTGACGCAATAACGATTAGTATCAGGACAATTGCTATTGCCATTTCCTCTTCATCCTATTCCTGTTGTTCATTGGTTATGCAAAAGCATCGCCACTGACATCCAAGCAGGGAAGACAAATACCACCCGTCCGGGTGGCAAAGTCAGTAAGAAGTATAGAACCATCGGGTTGTACCGTGAGGCTGGCAAGCGAGGCCCGGCGACCAGCTATACTGAATTTCTGATGACGGACGGCAGGGTTCGGCCAGAAGCGGCGCCAAAAAAGACGAACTCTGCCCTTGTGCAGTCATCAAACGTAAGTGATGGCATTGAGCAGGGACGATAGCTACAGAGTCCAGCAATCCACATGGGAGGTTTCGTCATGAGTGCCCTGACGATCGAAGGCTGGTGCAAAACCAGCGGCGCCCAAAAGTCCACCCCGATGGGGGAAGTCCATTTCTACGTCGACGGACCTCTCCATCTCCGTCTGGAAGAGGCCGAAGAGCGCTTGCAGAAGACCCAAGAGCCTGAAGCCATGGTCGATGTCGATATGAGCTCGATGGAGTTAAGAATGCCCGAGGGATACGCCCCCTTGTCCGACTGCCAGATGCGTGTCTATCTGCAGCACAAACGCGGACAGTTCCATATGGTCGGGCACCGAGCGAGCGATGGCAGCTTGATCTATACCAACGCGGTTTTGATTGATCAGCTGATTGAGTAGTGGCTACGTGATGCTCGGCATCGGTCTTTCTCTTCGGGGGGAGGGCGGTGCCGAGTGTGACCGTATAGACCTTCAGTCGTAAGGAATACAACCGGGTGGCGCATGATCCGAGTCGAGCCGATTGTCGACTCGCGCAAAGACGTGCGCTCATCCCCGGCGCGCTATCGACCCCCCGGTTTAGCGGGGTCGCCCACAGGTCATATTTCATCGATAAACGGTTTTACAACTCACCGATTGATTGATCCAGGTTACTGCACGGCCGAATAAGTATTGACCTGACTGTTTCGTACCAACAGACTTTTCTTCTTTTGTGTATTTCTTAAGGTCTGTCTGATGCGTAAATCATTCTCCATCGTTGCAATTAGCCTTCTTGTATCGCAGTACTCCCTCGCCGGCGAAACTACCAACACGGCTATCGGTGGCGGTGTCGGCGGCGCCCTTGGAAGCGTGGTCGGTCAGGCCATGGGCGGTAGCACGGGCGCCGCGATCGGAGCGGGAGTAGGTGGCGCGGCTGGGGGCGCAATGACGGCGAAGAGCGGCAAGAAGACTGAATCAGCTATTGGTGGGGGGCTCGGGGCAGCGGGTGGCCAGGTGATTGGCAACAGCGTCGGTGGCTCAACCGGTGGCCTGATCGGCGCTGGACTGGGCGGTGCTGCAGGGGGGGCTGTCGGCAACAATATGGCCGATGACAACGACCAACACAGTTCTGACTACAAGCATAAGAATAAAAATAAGGATAAACATAAACACAAGCATGGCGATTGATCGCGGGTGCAGAGTCAGAACTAGTGGAAACTTTGTTTCAACCAGGGGGGCGGGCATAACCTTCCCCCTAGGGGCGTCTTTTAGGCCGTGGAGTGGTGGTCTTCAACGAATCGGGCTGTAATCACGGGGAGTTTGCGTAAAACGCGGCATGTCCACATACGCGACGCCACCCCCGGTTTCGGCGTGAGTCCCCCCCCACTAATGAGCGCCATTCCCCGGCAGCATTCGCGTCTCCATCAACACACTATTTCAGCCAGTGGCCAATGTGTGCGGGGCGTTCAGTTCATCGCACATGTTTGCCGCAGTGCTGGCAAAGTAATTGCTACGTCAGCTTATCCCATCCACCAAAGGCGCAGAGTCGGGAAGCTTTGGAGCTGAAAGTACCCCCGTTGAGTGATTACATATAACCATCGGTTTGCGTCATAAAATTCCCCTGGCTACTCAATAGAAGTGCCGCAGTCATCCTCTGCAACCGTCTAGGGGGAATTCTTATGAATCACTCTAAACGTACGTGTACACCGGCAGCGTTGCGCTGGTTATCGGCCTTGATGGTTCTATGGGTAATGTGCGCCGGCTCTTGCACGGCCTCGTTCAATGTCTCGGCTGGCGTCAAGCTGGCCCTTGTCGGCTTGAGTATTTCGCTCACGATATTGTTCATACTGTTTTTCCTGGTGATCAAACCTTTCGTTCGCCGTTTTTTGTGCTTTCTGGCTTGCCTGCTTACGGTCACTCTGGTCGTGGCCGATGAACCTCAGGGCAATGACACTCAAGCCAATGAGAAGTGGCTGGAGCCGGAACGCTCCAAGCTCATGCATGTGAATGGTGGGATGCCGTTCTTTCCGCACCGGGCCAATACCACTGGCAACCTGGTTTTGAATGTTAAGGACTTCGACAATGCCCAGGTATGTGGCGCTTGCCATACGGAGATTTACAAGCAGTGGCGCTCCTCGATGATGTCCCAAGCCTGGGATGAGCCCATCTATCGAGCCTTGCTCAAGCGTGCGAGTTCGGCCACCGACGGGAAGGTCGATAACTTCTGCACCGGCTGCCATACCCCGATTGGTCTCACGACCGGTCAGATCACTTCGGAAATCAACCGCTCATCGATTGAAGACAGCACCCAACATCATCCAATGCCCGGGGTCGATTGCGAGACCTGTCACAACATCAGTGCCCGCACGGGCCTCGATAACGGCGCTTATGTCTTGAGCCCTCGAGCGCACGGTAAACCCACCAAGTTCGGCCCGCGTAAAGATGCCGTTTCGCCTTATCACGACACCGTGTATTCCGCTCTGCACACGCGCTCGGACTTTTGCGGCACTTGTCACAACGTCACGCACCCGTTCAGCAGTGTGGCGGTCGAGCGAACCTATGACGAATGGCAGGAGAGTGCCTACAGCCTTAACGATGTAACCTGCCAGAGTTGCCATATGCAGGGTTTTGCGGGTAAGGCCGCGATCATGGGGCCGGACCGCGAGCAAGTCGCCTCGCATTGGTTCAGCGGAGCCAACGCCATGATGCTCAAGCACCTCGGTCAGGACGAGGGTGCGCAACGCGCGCGCGACATGCTCGTGCGTGCGGCGCAAATACAATTCCAGCAACTGCCGGCAACTGTCATTCCCGGGCAATACACCTCGGTTGCGGTCAAAGTTGCGAATGTCGGCGCAGGGCACAAGCTACCGACCGGCTTTCCAGAGGGACGGGAGATGTGGATTGATTTCCGGGTACTGGATGCCAGTGGTCGCGAGCTCTATCGGCTGGGTTCGATCAAGGACGGCAAGACCGAGGACAACACCCGAAACTTCAAAGTGCACATTGGCGACAAGGACGGCAATCCGTTGGACGTCGAAGTCTGGAATGCCACGCAAATTCTCTCGGACAACCGCATTCTGCCCAAGGGCTACGATATTGGGGAGTTCTCCTTCCTGGTGCCGGCCGACGCCGTCGGGCCGATCACCGTGACTGCCGAACTGAACTACTGGCCGTTTTCGCAGAAGCTGGCCGACTACCTGCTCGGCAAGGATCAGTTGCAGGTGGAAATTACCCAGATGGCCAAGGTCACGCAGAGCGTTCCTCTCTCGACCAGCCTGCCAGTCGCCAAGGCGGACACTGCGCACTTTTAGCTGCACAGTGTCGAGGTCCAGCGGGGGCTGATCTCTATATACGCCTTGCCGAAGGAGAGGGACGTTAGAGGAGGGTTCGTTGCACAGCAATCGACGCATGGCAAACGGTCGCGGACGTTATGAAGCCTTGACGATCTGCGGCGGGCTCCACGTTCCTTTGCCAGGCGGCAAGATGGAAGGCGCCTGCGTCTTCGGCCAATAGAGACGCATCACCAGGTAGATCCGATCATTCGGTGCGGGCAGCCAGTTGCTTTCCTTGTCCACGCCGGGTGAGTTTTTCTGCAGGTAGAGCGTTAGTGAGCCGTCCGCATTCTTCTTCATACCGGGCAACATTGGTGAGTTGATGAGGTAGCGATTGATCGGGTTTTCGATCAGCAATTGCGTCTTGCCGTCGTACATCGTCACTGACCAGAAGGCATTAACCGGTGGAAGTTGTCCGGCAGCAAAGGTGATCGTGTAGTTGTGCTTGCTGCCGTCGAGCGGTTCGCCATTTGGCAAGGTATTGGCCAGCGAGTACGTGGCCTCATCGGCATCGTTGGCGTATATGCCTGCTTGCGCAACAGCAGCACGGTTGAGCCAGTCGCCATTGTAGAAGGCGTTGTCGCCGCCGGCACCGACAACGTTCCAGCCATTAATCCTGGTGCCCAGATTTTTAATCCCTTCCTCAACCTTTGCATACCCAGCCTGCAGGCCTTGAACCACCGCGGTTTTCTGTTCGGCGGACAGGTTCTGGAAGTTGAAGTCCTTGCCGACGCCGATTCGGGCAAGTTTCTCGCGGATCGCTACTTCGTCCGGTGTGGCCGGGTCGAACTGCAAGGCAAAGCCCAGATACTTGAAGAAGTCAGTCTTCACCAGGTCTTTATCGATCTTCGGGAAATCAATCGCGGGTGCTGCAGGTGGCGCGGGCTGCTGGAGATAAGCGGAAAGCGGCTGCACCATCACTGTCTGTCGGTATCATCGCCTGCGTCCTACGCTTTGACGTGTTCAAAGAACAGTGAGAAATCACTATGATTCCCGGTCGCAAAGGGCAGCATCCGATCCAGGGAGGACACACCCTGCACCGATACGCTGCCTAAATACGACTAGAAGTAACCTGCGTCATGACTGACGCGATTCACCGTTCGCACCGCTAAAATTTTCGAATGTTACGCCGATGCGCGAGAACACCTGCCACACGAAGAGCAGCACACTGAAACCGATGAGAATTGATGCGAACGCAATCAATGGCTCGACTGAGGGGAAGCCCTTGATACGCAGTGTCAGTGCGCCGAGCATCACCGGTACGCCAACGTTGTACGTCCAGAACTGTGCGCTAGCGATGCGTCCTTCAGTGATTGACGGGTGCAACGTGCCGAACAGCCCGAACAGTGCCATCGACATCCACCCCAACAGATTGATATGGGCATGTACCGCGAAGAGTGAATGGTCGCCGGAAGCGCCCATCGTCACGCCCAGCGCCACGCCACTGGCAAAGTAGAGGGCCGCGAGCCGAAACCAGGTCCGTGAACGGGGATTGTGATTCATGGCATTCACCTCATGCGCCCTGAGGCGCGCTCAGTTGCTGAAAAAACGATGTGGAATCGTTATGCCCGGCGCGCCGATTGTGCTTCGCAAAGCGCCATTGGCATATCCTGCGTTGCGTGTCTATTATGAGACTTAAGTCTCATTACAAGACGGAGTATCATTTATTCCATGCCGACCTCGAAGTCAAGCCCGCCTGTCCGTGATACTGATACGCAAGGCCGCGCCAACCAGCGGCAACGCACGCGTCAAGCGCTGATCGATGCCGCCATCGCCTTACGCGACGAGGGCCACAACCCGACTGTCGCGCAAGTCGCCGAGCGCGCGATGGTGTCGCGGGCCACGGCGTATCGTTACTTTCCCTCGCCTGAGGCGTTGATCAGCGAGACGGCGGCCGATCGCGACATGACGCCGCTGGAGAACCTCTGGCGGCCGGGAGACGATCCGGTAAAGGGCATCGGCCTGGCGGCGAACGCGTTGAACACACTGCTGCTCGACGACGAGATTGGCCTGCACGTGATGGAACGCTCGTTCATGACGGTGTGGCTCGAAACGGAACCCCACGAACCCTTGCGGCCGGGACGACGCATGAGCTACATCGAGCCGATTGTCGACTCGCTGAAAGACGTGCTCTCACCCCGCGCACGCAAGCGACTGAAACAGGCACTGTCGATCGTGATCGGCACCGAAGCGTTGATCGCCGTGCGCGATATCGGTGGCGCGAGCATCGAAGAATCGCTCGACACCTGCGTTTGGGCCGCTCGAGCGCTCGTCCGCCAGGCGCTGGCGGAGGATGAGCCGGCGCGGCAAAAGCGCAAGGCTGTGTCCGCAATATTGCGAAAGTGAACCCGCATTTCACTGGGGGCGCACTCGAGTAGCCCGTCGACGCAAGTCCAGGCGGGGCCGGTGCTGCCGCTGTATGTGCCTGATCGAAGAAGAGCGACGGTTGGTCGAATGAATGATGAATCCGGGTGAATGAGACTGTCTGTTTTTTGATGGGCGTAGCGGCCTTTTAAAACAATGGGTTGGGGTACAGAGGTTCAGAATCCCCACGTCGTGATTGCTTACTGACGATCGAAATTTATCCGACCTAAGTCTGATTTCTTGACGCCCGGAGCCTTGGACACTCGACGGATAACCAGCGGGGTCCCTGGTTCCCTGCTATTAATCAATGAGTGTTCGAGTGCTAATCCTTTCGGGAGCGCGTTATGAGTCCATCCATTCGCATCGGCATTGCCGACGATCATCCTTTGTTGCGTGAGGGCGTTGCCAATACGTTGAAAAGGCGGGCGGATCTTCAGGTCGTGGAGCAGGGCGCCAATGCGGAGGAAGCCAGGGATATTGCGGTGAGGGTTCGTCCGGACGTGATGTTGATGGACGTCAATATGCCGGGCGATGTTTTCGCCGCGGTACGATTCATTGCCACTGAGCTGCCGGAAGTGAAGGTGCTGATGCTGACCGTTTCGGAATCCGAAGATGACGCCTTTTCGGCACTGGAGGCCGGCGCGCGCGGGTATGTGTTGAAAGGTGTCAGTGGACCGGAACTGGTCCTGGCGATCAGGTCGGTTGCCAAGGGCGAGTCATACATCACCCCCGAATTCGCCAATAAACTGCTCAATAACATCAAGAAACACAAAGCGGAAAATCAAACGTTTGATCTCACCCCTCGCGAGGAGGAAGTCATTTGTGAAGTTTCAAAGGGGCTGACCAATAGAGAGGTTGCGTCAAAGCTGTCGATCAGCGAAAAAACCGTCAAGCATCACATGGGCTGCGTGATGCAGAAACTGCACGCCCGAAATCGTGTCGAAGCGGTCACGGCCCTACGGCATTACAGGGCGCACGAAGCTGTCGGGCGGCTTCACATCGACGCAGGGAAAACACAAGCGGATGCCGGGAATGGCTCCTGACTAGATCTTGAACTGTGCATTGACCGACGTACCCGAGGCGCAAGAGTCGATGCTGAACAACCCGCCCAGCGATTCAACGCGATAACGCAAACCGGCGAGCCCCAATCGGGTTCTGCCGGATGTCTCGAGCAGCATGGCGTCCTCCGTCATGCCGGGACCCCTGTCCCTGACGCTGATATTCAATACTTCATCAATGTATTGCGCCTGGATGACCTGACCCTCGCCGTTGGCATGACGGTAAGCGTTGTTGAGGGCTTCTTGCACAAAACGGTACAAACAGAGTTTGAGTGGTAGTGACGCGGCCTTCGGTAGTCGCCCCAGGGCTAACGTGACCTTGGTGCCCGTGCGTTGCTCGTGCCGTTGCGCCACCAATTGCAACTCTTCCACCAGGCTCAAATCGTTGATTTCCGGAAGTGCCAGGCCTCGTGATAGTTCGCGGACCTCCCGCAATGCGTCGGTAGCGGCGCCACGAATGGTTTCCATCGACTCCTGATCGACCGCGGAGCAGTTTTCGGCCAAGTCGTCGAGCCGGATCAGAATCAAGGTCAATAACTGCGCCGGCCCATCGTGCAGGTCTGCACCAATGCGCCGCAAGGTGAGTTCGTTGACCCGGGAAAACTCCTGGGTCGCCGTCGCCATCTTGCGCTGGAGTTCGACATTGCTGACGTGTAAACGGGTTTGCTCCTGCAGCCGTAAGTGCAGTGCCACTTGTTGGCGCTGGATAATCTTGTCACCGCGTCGCACGATGAAGAAAAGCAGCGTCAGCATTGCCAGCGTCGCGGCGCCGACAACCTCCCATACCTGCTGTCGGACACGATTGATCTCGCGCTTGAGGCTCTCGGCCTTTTCATAAAACTCGCCCACCGCGATGACTTTCCTGGAGTTTGAATCCCGCAGAGGCGCGTAGATCTCATAGAGCGGCAGGTTGAGCTTGCGTTCGAACTCGTTCTCCTGCTGGCTCAGCTCTTCAAGGTCGGTGACCACTTTGCCTTTGAATGCCTCGGTGATCTCATCCACGGGGAATTGGTGGTTGGTGATGGCTTTATTCGTGCTGTAGACAACTGTGCCATCCGCCCGCCAGATCTTGATCGAAACAATGTGCTGTTTTAGCGCACGACTTTGCGTGAGGCGGTCCAGGGCCTGGACACTTTCAGCCGAGAGGTTGTTGTCCCGGCTCATCTCCTGCACATAGGGCTCCAGAAACGTGTCCATGTACTGAGCAGCGGCTTCTGCCGCGCTATGTACCGCGGCACCTTCTATTCGTAGGCTCACCAAATTGCCGACGAAGAACATGGTCAGTCCCAGGATCACCGCAGCGGCAATGACAAACTGGGTCGAGTGACTCAGATTGCGCGCCTGGACTCTGATTCGTCTGTGCCAGATAGGGGAGGGGGCGCTCAGCGCCTCAGCCTCTTGCGCGATAAACGTCTCGTTTTTGGATTCGACTTTTGCATCGTTTGCCATCGATTGGGTTCCCTGAACATCCTGATAGGTCGATTGGACAACCCTGCAACTCACTGTTTGTAGCCAATTTGTCGCAACAGATTCTTGCGCCACTGAATGTCTTCATCGCCTTCAATGTCATTGGCACAAAAGCCATCCACTACGCCCAGGATTGCTCGCCCTTGTTCCGTCTCAGCGAGAATCACCTCGGTTGGATTGGCTGTTGCACAAAAGATACGGCAGACCTCTGGAACCATTTTGATGGTGTTTAACACGTTCAGCGGATAGAAACCGTCGCCCAGGAAAATGATGAAGCTATGGCCTGCGGCGATGGCTTTCGCATTCTTCTGTGCAAGTTCAATCATTGGGGTATCGGTGCCGGACCATCGCACCAGGCATTTGCCAGAGGCTTCACAAAAGGCCACACCAAACTGGATACCTGGTACAGCATTGACCAGCGCTTCGTGGATGTCCTCGACGGACTTGATGAAGTGCGTCTGACCTAAAATGAAGTTCGTCACTTCCGGTTTATCGATTTTCAACGTGATGAGTTGCATCTCAAACCCCTCCATTCACGAAGTCGTTACCAGCGTCTGGCAACACACCAAGCATAGCTACTCATTTGTTATTGCTCCGGCCACTGACGGTTTCTGGCCGTTTGCTACCTGTTGTGAGGGGTTGCAATCGACCAACGTCAGACGGACTTGTCGTCCTGATGGTCGTGACTGGGCGTTGTTATCGAACCTGGACTTTCGATCGGATCACCCACAACCCCAAAAAAGTCAAAACAGCAAAGCCCCCTCCCATCAAGAAGGTCGCTTGGTAGCCTGCCGTATCCCATAGCGCCCCCGCGATGACACTCGCCATCAGCAAGGCCAGTCCGGTCAACAAATTGAACATGCCAAATGCCGTCCCACGCAGTTCAGCCGGCGCGCAATCGGCGATGAGGGCGGCGAATATCCCCTGGGTAAACCCCATGTGCAGCCCCCATAGAACGACGCCGACGACCAGCCCCGCGATACCCGGCACAAACGCCAGCGTCAAATCGGCAGCCATCAGAAATATCAGACCTATGCCGAGCACCGGCACACGGCTGACACGATCAGACAATGCCCCGGCGGGATAGGCTGACAGCGAGTACGCCACTGCCATCAGGACCAGTACCGCTGGCGCCCACATCGGCGCCAGCCCAACAGCCTGGCCGCGCAGGATCAGAAAGGCCTCGCTGAATCGCGCCAGGGTGAACACCGAAGCGACACCCACCACCCACCAGTAACCGGCGCCCAGTCGGGCCAGTTCCCGCCGACTCAAGGGCGTACGCACCCGTTGCGGCCCTTGCACTTGTCTGGGCTCATGAACGAACAAAAGCAGCACAGCGACGGCGAGGAAGGCCGGGATGACAGCCACCCAGAACACGGTCTGGAAGTGGTTCGCGGTCAGCCACATCAAACCAATCGCCAGCAACGGCCCCAGGAATGCACCAACGGTATCCAGCGTCTGACGCAGGCCGAAAGCCGCCCCGCGTACCGCGGGTGGTGTGATGTCGGCCACTAATGCATCGCGCGGGGCACCGCGAATCCCTTTGCCGATACGGTCGATAAAGCGAGCCCCGGTCAGCCAGTCCAGCGAGCCCGCCAAAGGAAAGATTGGTTTGGACAGCGCCCCCAGTCCATAACCCAGCGCCGCCAGCAGCTTGCGTTTGCCCAATCGATCACTGAGCGCCCCGGAGAATACCTTGGTGATCGAGGCTGTAGCCTCGGCTATTCCCTCGATGAGACCCACCGCCAGGACGGAGGTACCCAGTACTGTCACCATGTAGAGCGGCAACAATGCATGGATCATCTCTGAGGAGATGTCCATCAGCATCGAGACGAAGCCGAGCGCCCAGATGCCACCAGGCAGGGTGCGCCAGACATTGCCGGTTGACGCCTTCTGGATTGGCGCAGTAGTGGAAGTACCGCCCGACTTGTCAGTGGTTTTCATCATGAGCCTCACACTCCTTTAGCCGCGTCGGCAGGATGCCAGAGGAGGGAGAAAAAAAGCTGAAAGGTTTGTAACGGTCAACTGTGGATGAACGTCCAGAGATCAGTACTCAGTTTGTCGATAGCGGCTTTAAAGTCCTTAGTGGTGATGCGCTGGCTCTCGTTCTCTAGCTGGCTGCCGAATACCTTGCGTACCACTTTGGCCATGGTCTGATTGGTTCTCGCGTCAATGAACTCGGCTTCGAAGTAGATATTCGTGTCTTGATCCCGGTGCCCGGTGGCAGCCTGTGTCGCTCCGACAACGGCTGCGATCGGCATCACTTCATACCACTTCATGCCTTCGTTCGAGGCACTGACGCCCGTGATCGCCGCACGCAGGATCAGGGGGCGTGAGCCGGCCGGTGCAGCGGCCGCGTTAGATACCCTCCGGTATTTCTGGCCCAGCACGATTTTGGCCTTCCTGGACATGTAGTCCTGCAATTCGACCAGCGTCTGCTGATTGACTTGTTCATTGGGCTTCGGCGCGGGGTAAAACTCCAGCGTTCTGAACGCGATGGTGTCATACGCATTCGGGTTCCAGGACGGGCTCACCCAGCGCATTGCCTTCTCACCGGTGGCGGTGGTCACTTCTTCCAGGTTGTTGTAGTTGGACAGGAAGCCGGAGTACTGCTCGCGCTCAGTGACCTGGGAGGTGCAACCGCCAAGTAGCAGGCTGGCCATTGCAACGCCAACAAACAGTTTATGGGCCGGGGTCATAGTGAATTCACTCCTTGGAGCCAGGACTAATTACAGGACTCAGTTACAGCCTTCTCGGTGCGTTTGATTTCCTGCTTGATGTCCGTGGTTATTCGCTGTTCTTTGAGTTGTTGTTCGAGAAAATGCTGACTCCCCAGGTTTTTCAGTTCTGCATCGGTCGCTGCGTCCTTTGCCTCCAATTTTGCGGCGTGTGCGTCTATGACCGCTTCAACCTCCGCGTCATTGTTTGCGGTATCCAACGCGCTGACTAATTCGTCCACCTCAGAACTCTCCGCCTCGGCGTAAGCTTCCATAGACAGCCCCGCAGTCATCGCTCGTGCTCGAGTTTCCAGGGTTTTCATATGCTGCTGTACTGACCTGCACAGGGCCTCCTTTCGCTCGTTCTCGAACGATTTCCACTCCATGAACCTCTGCGTTGTTACACCCATCACCGTGATGATGACGGCGGCCCCAATCAATCCGGCTCTCACGTTTCGCAACCTCAACAAGATTTTGTGAGTGGTTACCTTAAATCTACTCGAGAAATTAAAAAGCGTAGCAGGACGGTGCTAAAAATCGCTTCGAGCCGTTTCTTGGCATGCTGACTGATTCGGGCCGTTTTCTGTCTGTCGCGGAGGGTAGTAAACGACCCATACGGACATTCGTAAGAAGGCGAGACGGCTCATAGCAGGAAAGCCGAAACAAGCAAATCTCGATATAAAAAAGCCGCGTAACGGAGCAACTGGTACACAGCTCCGACGCGGCAAAAAGCTCTGTTTGACCAGAGCGGCGATGACCCCGCAGGGGTTCGGTTTACATGGCCCAGTGCAGCATTGCCAACACCAGTGCGCCAAGGAATACGGTTTCTCCCACCATCAATAGAATGGGTTTGATCCCCACCGAGGCCAGCTCCTTGAGCTGCGTCTTCATGCCCAGTGCGCTGATGGCGATCACCAGGCACCAGCGTGACAGGCTGTTGCCGGCGTCCTGAACCATCTGTGGAATGACCCCGGTGCTGTTGACTGCGGCAAAGATTACAAATCCCACCGCGAACCACGGCAGCAGCGGTGGTCGCTTGCTGCCAGGTTCGACGCCGCGGGCGCGGGTGATCATGGCCGCACACAGAATTACCGGTAGCAGCATCGCCACGCGCATCAGTTTCACGACCGTGGCGCTGTCGCCGGTCTCGTGTGACATGCCGTAGCCGGCGCCAACCACCTGGGCTACATCGTGAATGGTGCCGCCGAGGAAAAAGCCTGCGTGGAGCGGGCTCAGGTTGAAAAACTGGGCAATCATCGGGTAAAGGATCATTGCCATGGTGGACAGCGCCGAAACGCCTATGACTGTGAAGAGCGTCGCCCGCTCTTTCTTCTCATGGCTGGGCAGCGCTGCCGCCAGGGCAAGGGCCGCCGACGCGCCACAAATTGCGGTGGCGCCGCCGGTAAGCAGGCCGAACAAGGTGCTGAAGCCCATGGCGCGAGCCGCGACGATGGACACCAGGATCGTCACCACCACTAGCGTCACCACCATCACAACCGGCTGCCAGCCAAGGGCAACGATCTGCTCCAGGGTGATGCGAATGCCCAGCAACGCAACACCGACCCGGAGGATCTCGCGGGCTGTGAACTCGATGCCCGGCTTGCACACCCCGTCACCGGAAAGGAAATTCATCGCCATGCCCAGTAGAAGTGCGAAGAGCATCACCGGCGCGCCGTAGTGCTCGGAGAGGAATGTGGCCGCAGCGGCGACCATGGCGCTGACGATAAAGCCGGGCATCAGCAATTGGCTGCGTACCCCCAGCGAGGCAATGGTTGCGGAGCTCATGCAAGACTCTCCTGGGGGCAGGGCAGTGGTTGTGTCACGGGCAGTTTGATGGGGGCGTTCATGACATTCTTCCGGCCGGCGTCGCACCTGCGACTGTCGGCATCAGTTTCTGGATATCGCGTTGGTAGTGGCGCTTGCCGTAGCAGAACACGAGGGCTGCTGCGATGCTGATCAGTGGGATCATCTGGAAAGCACGATCAAGGCCAAAGGCGTCAGCCAGCAGGCCCGTGACATAGGGGCCGGGCCCTTGGCCAAGCAGGTTATTGGACAAGGCCAGAATGGCAAAGGCCGTGCCGTGCACTGAAGGGTGGGTCAAGTTGGCGATGGCGGCGCCGGCGGGGCCAAACGTGCCAGTGACCACCAACATGGCCAGAGCGATGACTACCAGTTGTGCCACTCCGGGGGGCAACAGCATGGCCGCTGACAGCAATAGGCTAGTGATCAGGCAGTAGGCGACGGCCAGGGAAATCTTGCGCTCGGGAGCTTTGCGGCACAGGCGGTCGCTGAGGATGCCGCAGAGGATCATGCCGGCGCCACCCGCCAGGATCAGGGCGGCGGAGATCAAGCCAGCCCGATCGGTGCCCATGTGGTAGTAACGGTTCAGGTAGCTGGGCAACCAGGCTATCAACGAGGCGCCGATGAACATCTGCAGGCCGCTGCCGATATAGGCACTGATGACCGAACGACTGGCAAACAGCGAACGTAGTGGACTCTTGCCGTTTGCTTCGGCGTGTTGGTTTGCGGTCTGAGTGCAGTTGCCAAGGCGCCGCTCTTTTACGACAAGTGGATAGATGATGGCGAGCGTCAGGCCGAATATCGCCATAACGATGAAAGCAGAGCGCCAGCCCAGGTGCGCGGCGATGATGCCACCAAGCGCCATGCCCAGTACGGAGCCAAACATGGCGCCAGCCATGAAGGTGCTGATGAGGGTCGCACGCATCTGCTTGGGAAAGACGGAAAGCACCACAGCTACGCCGACGCTGGCATAGGCTGCCTCGCCGATGCCGACCAACGACCTGGCGAGAAGCATGTGTTGGTAATTTTGTGCAAAGCCGGAGCCCAGTGTAGCCAAGCTCCAAATCGCGGCCATCAGTACCAGGCTGCGGACCCTGCCCCAGCGGTCGGCCATTAATGACATGGGTACGGTCAACAGACCCACCATCAGACCGACGATGCCGCTCAGCAGGCCGAGCTGGGAGTCGCTCAGTGCCCACTCGGATTTGAGCAGCGGAAAGATTGCGTTGAGCACTTGTCGTGACATGTAGTCTGAAATCAGCAGACCGAAACTGAGTGCAAATACGCACCAGGCATACAGTCGGGGCGTGCTGGCGGTTGAAGTTTCGATAGTGTCAGCAAGGGCGTGGTGAACATTCATGGCGATTCCTTGTATCTGCGCTTCTTGTTGTTATTGGATTGTCTTGATCGGACTCGTGAACCGGGCCTTGAGTAGCGCCCGGCTCGGGCAAGCATGGGAACGTGTTACTACCCGCCCGAGCGTGTTGAGGGAGGCAGGCCCTCAGGCGGTGGGCAGTCGGTAGTCCTGGAACATCTCGCGAAGCTTGTTCTTCAACATCTTGCCGGTCGCGCCGAGCGGGATGCTGTCGACGAATACCACATCATCCGGGGTCCACCATCTGGCGATCTTGCCTTCATAGAATCCAAGCAATTCGTCGCGCGAAAGTTCGCTGCCGGGTTTGCGGGTCACGACCAGGAGCGGGCGTTCATCCCATTTCGGGTGGTAGGCCGCAATACACGCAGCCATCGCAACCGCCGGGTGAGCCATGGCGATGTTTTCCAGATCAATGGAACCGATCCACTCACCTCCAGACTTGATGACATCCTTGCTGCGGTCGGTGATCTGCATGAAGCCCTCGGCATCAATAGTCGAGACATCGCCTGTCGGGAACCAGCCATCCACCAGCGAATCGCCGGCGTCGCTCTTGTAGTAGGAGGAGATGATCCAGGGACCGCGCACCATCAGTTCGCCCGAGGTTTTGCCGTCGCGGGGGAGTTCCTTGCCATCATCGCCGACGATCTTCATGTCGACGCCGTACACGACCCGGCCTTGTTTGGCCTGCAGGACGCGGCGGTCGGCGCTGTCCATGGCGAGGTGCCTGGCCTTGGGGGTGCAAACGGTCCCGAGCGGACTTAGCTCGGTCATGCCCCAGACGTGCAGCACCTGTACGTCATAGCGATCCTCGAAGGCCGCCATCATGGCCGAAGGGCAGGCCGAGCCACCGATTATCGTCCGGCGCATGGTCGAGAATGTCTTGCCCGTTGCCTCGACATGGGCGAGCAGACCTTGCCAGACGGTGGGCACGCCGGCGGACAGGGTGACTTTCTCCGCCTCGAACAACTCGTAGAGCGATGCGCCGTCGAGCAACGGTCCGGGTAGAACAAGTTTTGCGCCGACCATGCAGGCCATGTATGGCAACCCCCAGGCGTTGACATGGAACATCGGCACCACCGGCAGGACGGTGTCGCGCGCCGAGCAGTTCAAGGCATCGGGGAGGGCGGCGGCATGGGTGTGCAGAAGCGTCGAGCGGTGGCTGTAGAGCACGCCTTTGGGATTGCCAGTAGTACCTGAGGTATAGCAAAGCGACGATGCGCTGTTTTCGTCGAAGGTTGGCCACACGAAGTCATCGGTGTGGGTTGCGATCAAATCTTCGTAGCACAGCAGATCGGGGATCGAGGTAACCGCCGGCATATGCGCTCGATCGGTCATGAGCACGAAGCGGGTGATGGTCGAGACTTTGTCGGCGATGGATTCGACCAGCGGCAGGAAGGTCAGATCGAAGAAGAGCACGCGGTCTTCAGCGTGGTCGGCAATCCACTGCACCTGGTCGGCATGCAGGCGTGGGTTCAACGTGTGCAGCACGGCACCCGAGCCGGATACAGCGTAGTACAGCTCCATGTGGCGGTAACCGTTCCAGGCGAGCGTGCCGACGCGGTCACCAAAGCTGACGCCGAGCGTGGCGAGCGCATTGGCCAGGCAGCGTGCGCGCTGCCCGAGGTCGCGATAGGTTTGCCGATGGATATCGCCTTCGACCCGGCGAGAGACGACTTCCTGGTCGCCATGGTGGCGCTCGGCATGGGTGAGGAGCGTCGAAATAAGCAGCTGCTGTTGCTGCATCAGTCCATTCATGTTGGACACCGTCTTATTGTTGTTCATGTGAAATACCTTGGCGTATAGCCAACGAGGGACCGACTCAGTTGTCGTCCAGTTGTTCGAGGAACTCGAGAAGCAACGCGTTGATCTGCTCTGGCGCTTCTTCCGCCGCGGCGTGGCCCACACCGGCTAGCAGTAACTTTTTGCGCAGCCCGACCAGGTAGGTTTCGAGCTGGTCATATAGCCCGTGAATCTGTGGCGGTTCGATGGAGGGGTCGTTGGCACCGCCGATGAACATGCTGGGCTGCTTTATCACTGCGCCATCGAGAAAAGCGGAGATCTCCCAGTTGCGGTCGCGGCAGCGGTAGTAGTTCAGGGGGCCGGTGAAACCGGCACGGGTGTACTCATCCACGTAGTAGTCAATCGCTTGCGGGCTCAACCAGGCGGGGAACGCAACAGGGTCGGTGAAAGCATTGAGGATGGGCTCGTCCGGCTCGATGAACAGGCGCCAGCGCTCGGCACCGACCGCATCGCCCGAGACCGAGTAGAAGATGCTGCGCAAGGTCTTGCGCGTGTCGGCGGCCAGTTCACGGTCCGGCTTTTCCAGCTGCTGGAAGTACAGGTGGTGGTAGCCCTTGCCCTTGGCCATCGCCCGCAGCCCATCCGTGGGCCTGATCCGTCCGCGCGGAGGCACCGGCGTGTTCAGCATGACCAGTGCACGAAACAGCTCGGGCCGCAGCATGGCGCAGGCTTGGGCTACCCACGCACCGAGGTCGTGGCCGACGACGATCGCCGAGGTTTCATCCAAGGCTTCCATCAGGCAGACGATGTCACCCACCGCTTGGCTCATGTCATAGGCCTCTACCGCCGCTGGGCTATCGGACATGCCGAAACCTCGCAGGTCAGGCGCGACCACCCGATAACCAGCAGCTGCCAAGGCCGGGATCTGTCGCCGCCACATGTACCAGAGGTAGGGGAATCCATGTAGGAGGATGATCAGGGGGCCCTGGCCTTCCTCGACGTAGTGCATCCGGATGCCGTTGATCTCAACGAAGTGGTGAGCGAACGCGTCTGGAGCGTCAACGTCCCGCAGGGGCTGGTCCTGGAAATGTTCCAAATTCATCGCAGTACTCGTCATCTTGTTGTTGTATGGGAAGAGCTTGACGAGATAGGGGTGGTTGAGTTTGGCTATTCAGGACACCAACTTATCAAAACGGGACGGGGTGATCGCATGTCCAGCCTGATTCGCAGTGCCTGTTTGACCGGCTATGCGTCCATCGCCCACGCAGTTGGGCTGGACCCGTTCCGGATGTTGCGGCTGGCCAAATTGCCCCCCCGCGTGCTTGACGATCCGAATCTTCTGATCAACGGCTATTCGGTTTGCTGGCTGCTGGAAGAGTCGGCACGGCTTTCCGGCCAGGAAGCCTTCGGCCTGTTGATGGCGGAGCGCCGAGACTTGGCCGACTTTGGCATGCTGGCCCTGATGATGCGTGAGGAGCCCACTCTGCGCGCGGCGATGGAGTCGTCTGCGCGCTATATGCGGCTTCATAACGCCGGTGTGCAGTTGCGCCTTGAAGACGCCGGAGATCTGGTGCTTCTACATGTGGATATCCAGCAGAAATACCCGGGGCTTTTGCGTCAGGTGGTCGAAATCTCAACAGGTATTATTTTTCGGTCCTATCGGGCGCTCGCGCACGATGCTTTCAAACCGGTGAACATCTGTTTCAGCCACGAACGTCCAGCCAAGATGGACGTTCATCGCCGGGTGCTCGGAACGGCAATCGACTTTGGGCAGGAGTTCAACGGCATTGTCTGTCGGGCTCGCGACGTGGACCTGCCCATTGCCGCTGCCACACCCAAGCTCAATCGAGAAGTGAAGCGCTGGCTGGACATGCAGTTGACGGACGAGGGCGATGAGCCTCTGGATCAGGCGCGCCAGGTCATCAGGGTACTGCTGCCCACCGGAACCTGTTCGATCGATCGTGTCGCCGAGCACTTGGGGTTGCATCGCCGCACACTCAATCGGCGCCTGGCGGAAGTTGGCGAGACGGGGCTTTCCGTGGTCAATGCGGTGCGCGTCGAACTCGCCGAAGAGTATCTGTTGACCAGCAAGCGCAAGCTCTACGAAATCGCGGGGCTGGTGGGTTTTTCATCCGGTGCGGATTTCTCTCGCTGGTTCCGTCACCAGTTCAGCATGTCCCCGTCGGAGTGGGCCATACAGCATCGTGGGCGGGCGGCAACCGGGTCCACCCAAATCGCACCGAGCCCTCCCGGAAAGCCTTGACGAAGCCGGATACCCAGCCGCCCTCGTTGTCCGAAAATGCCAACAAGTTGTCCCGTCTTGCAAAAGCCGGGGCGACGGCAATCCCTAGCATCTCTCCAAGGAACCGAAACGGTGCCACTGGCTCGCTTTGATCCTGTCTGATTTGCCGGGCATGCGATTGCATGCCGGCGTACGCCAGAGACTGGAGATTTCAATGATAAAAAAAACAGCTTTCCAAAACAGTTCATCGCCATCCCCGGCGATTGTCCGTCCTTCGGCTCTTCGACATTCGATTAAGGTTGAACTGTGCACGCCGAACATCGGCGCCGAGATCAGCAACATCAGCCTGGCCGACGCTGCCCAAGACCCTGAAATGATCGCAGAGATCCGGGCGCTGTGGCTCAAACACAAAGTGCTGTTCTTTCGCGATCAGGACATCACTCCGATGGAGCAACAGAATTTCGCGGCGCAATTCGCCGAACTGGAAGCTCATCCCGTTGCGCCCAGCCATCCTGAGGCGGACAAGTTGCTGATGCTGTACCGCAATCTCGACCCCAACAAGCAGAATATGGTCGAAAAGATCAGCCGCGAAAACCTGTGGCATGCCGATGTCACTTTCAAGAAGGCGCCGCCCCGCGGCGCGGTGTTGCGCTGTGAACTGGGTCCGGAGTCCGGCGGCGACACCATTTGGTCCAACATGGTGATGGCCTATGAAAGCCTGCCTGAGGCCATCAAACAACGAATCGATGGTATGTACGCCAAGCACGATGCCGAGCACGCCTTTTTCGCCCAGATGCCGATCGCTGATCGTCACGCGATGGCCGCGAAGAACCCCGTCGCTGAGCACCCGGTTGTGCTTATCCATCCTGAGACGGGCGAAAAGGTGTTGTTCGTCAACTCGGCGTTCACCACCCATTTCTCGAACTTTTACACCTTCAAGGACGTCCGCTGCGGCCAGGACTTCAAGCCAGAAGCCAATACTCTGTTGAATTACCTGATTTCCCAGGCCGCGATTCCGGAATACCAGGTGCGTCTGAAGTGGCGACCCAACACGGTCGCGATGTGGGACAACCTGCTGTGCCAGCACTACGCAGTAGCCGATTACGGCAATGCACCGCGCAAGATGCTGCGCGCGACATTGACCGGTACCCCTCTTAACTGATTCACCCAATTCCCAGAGGTCTTCGCCTCGTGCTGGATCAGTCGAGCGCGTGCATCGCCGTCGGTCAAACCGCGCGGTCAGCTTCTGGAAAAAACAATAGAAACGGAGATAGTTATGCTTTTTCAACAAGTTGAAACAGCCGTCATGCACGGCGAGTCGCTGCCTTGGGTTCCCTTCACCCCTTTTGCAGACAACGTCCTGCTGAAGTACTTCAAGCTCGACCCAATTCGCGGCGAGATCATTGTGATGATGAAGGCGCCCATCGACATGGTCCTGCCCAAGCACCATCACTCTGGCACCGTCATCGTCTACACCATCGAAGGCCACTGGAAGTACAAAGAGCACGACTGGATTGCGGGTCCGGGCAGCGTTGTCTACGAGACCGCCGCATCCACTCACCAGCCGGAAGTGGTCAGCACTGAAGACGGTGACTACATGGTGACGCTGGTGATCGTGAGCGGCGACCTCATCTTCGTCGATGAAAACGACAAGGTCCTGGCCATCGAGAACTGGAAAACCTCGCTTCAGCGCTACATGAATTACTGCGAGGCGAACGGGATCGAACCACAGGATCTTACAGCCTTCCACTAAGGCTAAAGGGCCCTCGACACCGATAGCTATCCACGAAGCTGGTGTCGGGGCCGCCCGCCATAACCGAGCAGTTCAACTAACTGTTCGGGTGTCAGGTTACTACGTCCTTTCTGCTGCTTGCCGGTAACAGGTGACAGGTTCAACGACAGCGATCTCTGGTGTCGACCCGTCAGCTCCTGTTTGTCAGGCCGTGGGCGGGATTTCGTTGATCCAAGCATCCCTAACAATAATAAAAAGTGGAGCTAGCCATATGAAACACAGTCAGCCCTTCACCTTGCGTCGCAGTCCGCTGGCCATTGCTGTTGTCGTTGCAATCATGCCGGTCGCCGGCCACGCGTTCGAGTTCGATACCGGTAGCCCGGATTGGTCTGTGCGCCTGGACAACACCGTCAAGTACAACTACGGCGTACGCACCGAAAGCGCCGACAAGCGCATGCTCGGCTCGCCGAACAACAATGATGGTGATTACAACTTCCGCAAGTCCGGGACCAACATCACCAACCGTGTCGACCTGTTGACCGAGATGGATGTTGTTTATAAACAGAACATGGGCTTTCGTGTCAGCGCCGCCAGTTGGTACGACAAAGCCTATGAGAACACCGGTTCCAACTCCAACCCGTTCGTCAACGGCAATGATGCACGCTCTGGCCTGGTCGCCAACGACCCGCGCCTGGCCGGTGTCACCAACGACAACGTCGGCAATGGCAGTCCGCACCTGAGCAACTACGCCCAGCGTTACTACACCGGTCCGTCCGGGGAAATCCTCGATGCCTTCGTGTTCTACAGCACCGAAGTGGGCGAGGAGTCGATGCTGAGTGTCAAGGCCGGCCAGCACAACGTGTTCTGGGGTGAGACCATTCTCAACCCGGTGCATTCGGTCAGCTACGGCCAGTCCGGCCTCGATCTCGCCAAGCTCGCCGCATCGCCGGGTACTGAAGCCAAGGAGCTGTTCGTTCCGCGTAACCAGCTGTCGATGTCGTTCACTGTCAATCCGGAGTTGACCGTGGGGGCCCAGTATTTCCTGAAATGGGATGCTGCGCGTCTCCCGGAAGCGGGCACCTACTATGGCGGTTCCGACTTGGTGGGCTTCGGCGCGCAGTCGTTCCTGCTCGGCAACACCAACTCCATCACGCCGGGCAGCCCGCTCGGTTGCGGCGTCGCCCCCTGCAACGCATTGACCAACGTGGTTCGTGGTCATGACCTGAACCCTGGCAATCAAGGCGACTGGGGCGTAATGGCCAAGTGGTCACCGGAGTGGCTGGACGGCACCCTCGGCGTCTACTACCGCAAGACCTCGGACATCCTGCCGCAGGCCTGGCTCGACACTCGCGGGGTCACCTCGGCCAACCCCAATGGCACGCGTCCAGCGGGCCAGGTGCCGGCTGTTGTCAACACGTTGAACTCGTTGAGCACCGCCACTTATCAACTGGCGTACTCCGACGATATCGATATCTACGGTTTGAGCCTGTCCAAGGATTTCGGCGGCATCAGTGTTGGCAGCGACCTGAACATTCGCGAAAACATGCCGCTGGCCAGTATCCCGGCCATCGTCAGTTCCACCAGCCCGCTGGGCTTCGGGCAAGGTCTTGGCCTGTTGCCAGCACGTACCGCGGCCACTGGCGTCATTTATGACGTCCCGCACAACGGCGACAGCATGAGCGCCACCGGCGAAACGCTGCACTGGACGCTCAACGGTTTGATGACCCTGCCCAAGACGCCGGTGTACGACCAGGCCGTGCTGCTCGCCGAACTGTATTACAGCAACCTGCTCAAGCTCGATGACAAGAACTCGGCACTCTACAAAGGCAAGAGCACTTACCGCGGTATCGATGCGCCGACCCGCGACAACTGGGGTATCGCCGTCAACTTCACACCGACCTGGTACCAGGTGTTTCCGGGCGTGGACTTGAACACGCCGATGTCCGTGAACGTTGGCCTCGATGGTGTTTCCCCTGTGGTCGGCGGTGGCGCCAAGGACACTGGTACCTACGCCGCTGGCATCGGCGCCATCGTTTACAACAAATACTTTGTCGATCTCAAGTATGTGGATTCCTTTGGCAAGACTGACAAGTGCAACGTCAGCGGCAACAGCACCGGTGCAGCCAACGCCGGAAGTGGCGATGGATCGACCCCGAACGCCTTCAGTGGCAACGAAAACTATGCCTGCTACGCCGGTGGCTATTCGGCCTTCTCGGGAGGCGGCGCAACCACAGAAGACCGTGGCGCTGTGTACCTGACGCTGAAAACCACCTTCTGATACACCCATTGCTTAGATACTAAGCAGGAGAACAACATGAAATTCGTCAAAACTTTACTGGCCGCTTCCCTGGCCATGACGTTGGGCGCACATGCGCAGGCGGCCGTAACCGCCGAGGAAGCTGCCAAGCTCGGCACCAGCCTGACGATGGTCGGCGCTGAAAAAGCCGCCAATGCGGATGGATCGATTCCTGCCTACGCCGGTGGCCTGACCACCGCGCCGGCCAGCTTCAAATCGGGCGACACCCTGCGTCCGGACCCCTTTGCCAGCGAGAAGCCGCTGCTGGTGATCGATGGCAAGAACGTCGACAAATACAAGGGCATGCTCACTGCCACCACGGCTGAGCTGGCCAAGCGTTTTCCCACGTTTCGTGTTGATGTCTACCCGACTCACCGCACCGTTGCGTTGCCTCAGAATGTGCTGGACAACAGCGTGAAAAACGCCAGCGGCGCCAAGTCCCTGCAAGGCGGACTGGCCATCGATAACGTTCTGCCTGGTGTGCCGTTCCCGGTCCCGCACAATGGTGCCGAAGCGATGTGGAACTTCCTGCTGCGTTACCAGGGCGTCAACATCACCACCAAGTATGATTCCTGGAACGTTGACTCGGCGGGGGTGCCAAGCCTGGCCACTACCGGACAGACGTTCATCAACTACCCAATCTACGAGAACATGTCGCAGCCGATCAGCAGTGCCGACGTGTACTACCAGATCAAGGTGGCCTACACAGGTCCCGCACGTCGTGCCGGCGAGGCGCTGATGATCAAGGACGCCGCCGACCCGTTGCAACAACCACGCCGCGCCTGGCAGTACCTGCCGGGCCAGCGGCGAGTCAAGTTGGCTCCCAGCCTGGCCTATGACACGCCTAACCCAGGTACCTCCGGTGCCGGGACCTTCGATGACGGGTTTGTGTTCAACGGCGCGCTGGACCGCTACGACTGGACGCTGGTGGGCAAGCAGGAAATGATCCTGCCTTACAACACCTACAAGCTGACCTACGTTGCAGACCCCAAGTCGCTGACCACCCCTAACCACCTGTCACCCGACTTCGTGCGTTGGGAGAAACACCGTGCGTGGGTCGTTGAAGGCAATCTCAAGCCAGGTGCTCGTCACATCTACCAGAAGCGTCGCTTCTACCTGGATGAAGACAGCTGGACAGCTTTGGCTTCCGACCAGTACGACGCACATGGTCAGCTCTACCGTGGTTCCTTCGCTTTCCTCAGCCAGAGCTATGACAAACAGGTGCCGGACTCTACGCCGTTCATGATCTACGACCTGGTCGGCGGGTCCTACAACATCAATGGTGTGGTAGGTCCCTACGGCGGCATCAAGTACATCGAGCCGCTCTCCAAGGCGCAGTGGTCAGCTGAGTCCCTGGCCGGTGCAGGCATCCGCTAAGCATCCCGCGATAAAGCGCCCAGATGATTCACACCCTAACTGGGCGCCTGACTCCAGCGCCGGGTGCGCCTTGCGCGCCCCAGCGCAGTTTTCTCAAGAGGATGCAGTATGGGTTCTTACAAAAAGTGCCTGTTGCTGGCACTGGGCGCCTCACTGGTTCTGTCACAGGGAATCGCCCAGGCCACCAACTTCATTGACGTGCTGGACCAGCCAGCCAGGCTCAGTACCCTGGCCGTGCGCAGCCCTTTGCTGGCCACGGCCCGCGCGGGTGATCGGCTGGTCGCTGTCGGGCAGCGTGGTCACATTCTCTACTCCGACGACTCCGGCAAGAACTGGCTTCAGGCCAGTGTGCCGGTCAGTGCTGACCTCAATGCCGTCTCGTTTCCTACGCCACAACAAGGTTGGTCCGTGGGTAGCGATGGTGTCGTGCTGCACAGCAGCGATGCCGGCGCAACCTGGAGCAAACAACTCGATGGCCGCCAGATCGGCGACTTGCTGGTCAAGCACTACAGCGCCCTGGCCCAGGCAGAACCTGGCAATGAACAATGGCCGCAGCTCGTCGAAGACGGCCAGCGGTTGACGAAAGAGGGCGCCGACAAGCCGCTGCTCGACGTCTGGTTCGCCAATGACCAACTCGGTTATGTGGTGGGTGTATTCAATCTGATCCTGCGCACTGAAGACGGTGGCAAGCACTGGACCCCGTTCCAGGACCGTATCGATAACCCGCAGGGGCTGCACCTCAATGCCATCGCCGCTGCCGGCGATGCGCTGTACATCGCCGGCGAACAGGGCTTGCTGCTCAAATTCGATGACACGCAGCAGCGTTTCCTGGCTCTGCCAACACCTTATCAAGGCAGCTTTTTCGGTGTGGTCGGCAAGCCTGGCGAAGTCCTGGTCTACGGGCTGCGCGGGCATGTGTTTCGCAGCACCGATGGCGGCGCCAACTGGGCCCCACTCAATACGGGGCTGCAAGTGAACATCACCGCCGCCACCCTGGACACCGACGGCCATTACGAGCTGTTTACCCAGGCCGGGCAACGGTTGGTCAGCCAGGATGGCGGGCAAGGCTTGAAATTGATGGCTCAGCAAAACCCGTCACCGGTTGCCGGCGCCGTTCAGGCAGCCGACGGCACATTGGTGTTGGTCGGCAACCGTGGTGCGCGCGTGCTTTCACAAGAATAAGAACTGTATCAATTCGAGGTACCCAGACATGGGCAATATCCAACAAGACACGATGCCGGTGATTTGCAACTTGCAAGACTTCGATCGAAGTTCCGGAAACCGGCTGGAAAGGTGGGTCTTCAATCACCGCCCCCTGTTCATGTTGCTCATGGCAGTGATCACCCTGGTACTGGGTTACATGATGGCGACCCGTCTCGAGCTGCGTCCCAGCTTCGAGAAGATGATTCCGCAGAGCCAGCCGTACATTAAAAATTTCCTGGAGAACCGCAAGTCTTTGCGCGGCTTGGGCAGCTCGGTGCGGGTGGTGGTTGAAAACACCGAAGGAGACGTCTTCGACCCCGATTACCTGAACGTGCTCAAACAGGTTAACGACGAACTGTTCCTCACCGAAGGCGTCGACCGCGCATGGATGAAGTCGCTGTGGAGCCCGTCGGTACGCTGGACCGAAGTCACCGAGGAAGGTTTCCAGGGTGGACCGGTGATGCCCGACACCTATCAGGGTACGCCGGCGGATATCGAACAACTGCGCGAGAACATCAACCGCTCCGGCATTGTCGGTAATCTGGTAGCCAGCGACTTCAAGTCCACCATGTTGATCGTGCCGTTGCTCGACACTGCTTCGGCAACCGGACACAGCGTCGACTACCACACGTTCGCCAAGAAACTTGAAAGGCAAATGCATGACAAGGAGGGCTCCGGCAAATACAAAGTCCACGTGATCGGCTTCGCCAAGTTGGTCGGCGACCTGATTGACGGCCTGATCCAGGTAATGATGTTTTTCGGCCTGGCCGTGGTCACCTCGCTGGTGATCATCTACGCCTACACTCGCTGCGTGCGCAGCACCCTGCTGGTAGTTGGCTGCTCGCTGATCGCAGTGGTCTGGCAGCTGGGCATCGTCGCCTGGCTGGGTTATGCGATAGACCCGTACTCGGTGCTGGTGCCGTTTTTGATCTTCGCCATCGGCGTGTCCCACGCCGCGCAGAAAATGAACGGCATCATGCAGGACATCGCCCGCGGCACCCATAAACTGATCGCTGCGCGCTACACCTTCCGCCGCCTGTTCATCGCCGGGGTCACTGCGCTGTTGGCCGACGCCGTGGGTTTTGCGGTGCTGATGCTGATCGACATCCCGGTGATCCAGGACCTGGCCATTACCGCCAGTATTGGTGTCGCGGTCCTGATCTTCACCTCTCTATTGCTGATGCCGGTCGCGCTGTCGTACGTCGGCGTTGGCAAGAAGGCCGCCGAGCGCGCCTTGAAGATCGACAGCCGCGCTGCAGCGCATCGTGGCTTCGGAAAATTGTGGGACTTGCTCGACCGCTTCACCACTCGCAACTGGGCTATCGGCACTGTACTAGGTGCCTTGGTGTTGGGTATTGCCGGTTTCGCCGTCAGTACGCATCTGAAGATCGGCGACCTCGACAGTGGTGCTCCGGAGCTGCGTGCCGACTCGCGCTACAACCGCGATAACGCCTACATCACTGGCCATTACGCGCTGTCCAGCGACCTGTTCGCAGTGATGATCAAGACTCCGCCAGAGGGCTGCCTGAATTATCAGACGCTGGTCCTGGCCGACCGCCTGGCCTGGGAACTGCAGCAATATCCGGGAGTGCAAGCGACCTCATCGCTGGTCAATGCGGTGCGCCAGATCACTGCCGGATCTTTCGAGGGCAACCCCAAGCTCAATAACATCCAGCGCAATCAAGACGTGTTGAACTACGGCGCGCAACAGGCCTCGGTCAATGCGCCGGAGCTGTTCAACAACAACTGTTCGGTCATGCCGGTCATTGCCTACCTCAAGGACCACAAGGCCGAAACCCTGGATGCGGTGGTCGCCATCGCCGACAAGTTCGCCAGGGAAAACAGCACCCCGGATCGCCAGTTCCTGCTGGCCGCCGGAACTGCGGGTATCGAGGCGGCAACCAATATCGTGGTGCGTGAAGCCAATCACACCATGCTGCTGTACGTGTACCTGGCGGTGACGCTGTTCTGCCTGATCACCTTCCGCAGCTGGCGCGCCACGCTGGTGGCGCTTTTGCCGCTGGTACTGACCTCGATCCTCTGCGAGGCCTTGATGGTCGCCATGGGCATCGGCGTGAAAGTCGCCACCTTGCCGGTTATTGCCCTGGGTGTGGGTATCGGTGTGGATTACGCGCTGTACCTGCTCAGCGTGCAGTTGCATTACCAACGCAGCGGTATGCCGCTGTCCGAAGCCTACCGCAACGCCGTGGCCTTCACCGGTCGGGTGGTCGGCCTGGTCGGCATCACGCTGGCAGCCGGTGTAGTGAGCTGGGCCTGGTCACCGATCAAGTTTCAGGCCGACATGGGCATCCTGCTGACCTTCATGTTCCTGTGGAACATGCTCGGCGCGCTGATCCTGATTCCGGCCCTGTCCTACTTCCTGTTGCGTGGGCCCTCGCTGAACCGTCGTGCTGCGCCGGCTGAGCCGGGGAGGCAGACCAGCGATAGCGACAATTCCAACAAACCGGGCGTGCCACATGCCCTCACAATGTCCGAGTAAGCCAATCATGTCTGTTTACAAAGCCCCCCTGCGCGACATGCGCTTCGTTCTCAATGAAGTCTTCGAGGTGTCCAGACTTTGGGCTCAATTGCCCGGGTTGGCCGAGGTGATCGACGAAGAGACGGCAGCCGCGATCCTTGAAGAGGCCGGCAACATCAGCACAGATATCATCGCTCCGCTGTTGCGCAGTGGCGACGAGCAAGGCTGCACCTGGAACGACGGTGAAGTGTCCACGCCGGACGGTTTCCCGGCAGCCTATCGTGCCTTTGCCGAAGGTGGCTGGGGCGGTGTCGGTGGCGATCCTGAGTTTGGCGGCATGGGCATGCCCAAGGCGATCTCCGCCCAGATTGAAGAAATGGTCAACTCGGCCAATCTGTCGTTCGGTCTGTACCCAATGCTGACGGCGGGTGCCTGCCTGGCACTCAAGGCCCACGCCAGCCATGAACTCAAGGAACGCTATCTGCCAAACATGTACGCCGGCACCTGGACCGGTTCGATGTGCCTGACCGAAGCCCACGCCGGCACCGATCTGGGGTTGATCCGCACCAAGGCCGAGCCCCAGGCTGATGGCAGCTACACAATCCGCGGCAGCAAGATTTTCATCAGCGGTGGCGAACACGATCTGAGCGAAAATATCATCCACCTGGTACTGGCCAAACTGCCGGGTGCTCCCGCCGGGGCAAAAGGCATTTCGCTGTTTTTGGTGCCGAAGGTGCTGGTCAATGGTGACGGCTCGCTGGGCGATCGTAACGCGCTGTCCTGCGGCTCCATCGAGCACAAGATGGGCATCAAGGCCTCGGCCACTTGCGTGATGAACTTTGACGGCGCCACCGGCTGGATCGTCGACGCGCCGAACAAGGGGCTGGCGGCGATGTTCACCATGATGAACTACGAGCGTCTGGGCGTCGGTATTCAGGGTCTGGCACAAGGCGAGCGCTCCTATCAGAACGCCGTCGAGTATGCCCGCGAGCGTATTCAGAGCCGTGCCCCGACGGGTCCGCAGGAGAGTGAAAAAGCCGCTGATCCGATCATCGTGCACCCGGACGTGCGCCGTATGTTGCTGACCATGAAGGCCTTAAATGAAGGCGGCCGTGCGTTCTCCAGCTACGTGGCCCTGCAACTCGACACGGCCAAGTACAGCGAAGACGAAACCGCCCGCGCACGCGCCCAGGAACTGGTCGCGTTGTTGACACCGGTGGCCAAGGCGTTTCTCACCGACATGGGCCTGGAAACCACGTTGCACGGTCAGATGATCTTCGGCGGCCACGGCTACATCCGCGAATGGGGCCAGGAACAACTGGTGCGCGACGTGCGCATCACCCAGATCTACGAAGGCACCAACGGCATCCAGTCGCTGGACCTGGCCGGGCGCAAAATCGTCGGCAGCGGCGGGGCGCTTTACCGCTTGTTCGCTTCAGAAATTCGCCACTTCACCGCCAATGCCTGTGCCGATCTCGGCGAGTTTACCCAGCCGCTGAACGCAGCTGTCGATACCCTCGATGAGCTGACTGCGTGGCTGCTGGATCGGGCGCAAAACAACCCGAATGAAATCGGCGCCGCCTCGGTCGAGTATCTGCACGTGTTCGGCTACACCGCGTACGCCTATATGTGGGCGCGCATGGCCAAGGCGGCCATGGGCAAACAGGCCGAGGATGATTTCTACGCCAGCAAGATGGGTACGGCACGCTTCTATTTCGCTCGCGTGCTACCCCGTATCCACTCGCTCAGCGCCTCGGTCAAGGCCGGCAGTGACAGCCTCTATTTGCTGGATGCCGCACAGTTCTGAACATGATCAGTTTCAGGAAGAACCAACTGGGTGAAGACAGCTTGTTTGCTTCATCCGCCAGAGAGATCACCTATGAATAGCTTAATCAATTATCGCTGCGAAGGACCGCTGGCCTTGATCGGCCTTGCCAGTGCTCCCGTTAACGCTCTCGGCCAGGCGTTGCGCGAACAATTGCTGGAGGCCTGTGAACGCGCCGCCGCGGACGCCAGCGTGAAAGCGATTATTCTCCACGGCGAAGGTTCTGTGTTTAGCGCCGGCGCTGACATTTCCGAGTTTGGTAGCCCTGCGTCCTTCGCCGCGCCGGACCTGCCAAGTCTGCTGAGCCGTCTGACCGAGTTAGACAAACCGCTAATCGCCGCCATCGGTGGGCCGGCATTGGGTGGTGGGCTTGAGCTCGCCATGGCCTGCGGCTACCGGGTGGCTGAAGCCGGCGCGCGCTTGGGCCTGCCGGAAATCAAGCTTGGCTTGCTGCCCGGCGCTGGTGGTACGCAGCGTTTGCCGCGTCTGATTGGCGGCGCTGCGGCGCTGAAATATATTGCGTCCGGCGAGCTGATCGGCACCCATCGAGCACAGGTGCTGGGGCTGCTGGATTGGGTGGCACCCACCGCGGATAGTTTGCTCGAAACGGCCAAGACACTGGCCTTGGCACTGATTCACAGACAGGCGCCGGGCCGCCCGTGCCGCCCGAACTGGCCGCACCCAACCCCGGGTACAGCCTTGCTGCCGGGTTATTTCGCCGACTATCGCGCGGCGAATCAGTCGCGCTGGAAAGGCCAGAGCGCGCCGCAACGGGTGGTGGCGGCGATTGAAGCAGCCTGCAATCTGCCGCTGGCCGAGGGCCTGGCCCGCGAGGGCGAGCTGTTCAAAGAGGCCGAGGCTTCCACCGAGTCCGAGGCCCTGCGCCATGTGTTCTTCGCGGAGCGTGAAGTCGGCAAGTTGCCGGGGCTGGACGCCGGCACGTCGATTCGTCCGGTCAACCGGGTCGCGGTCATTGGTGCCGGCACCATGGGCGCAGGGATTGCCATGAACTTCGCAAACACGGGCATGGCGGTGACGCTATTGGAACTCAGGGCCGATGCCCTGGAGCGCGGTCTAGCGCTGATCCGCAAGAACTACGAAACCAGTGTCGAGCGCGGCAAGCTCACCTCCGAGCAGATGGAGCAGCGACTGGCGCTGATCCACGGCACTCTGGACTACGCCGATATCGCCGACGCTGACCTGGTGATCGAGGCGGTGTTCGAGAACCTGGCCATCAAACAACAGGTGTTCCGAACCCTGGACGAGGTGTGCAAGGCGGGGGCGATTCTCGCCAGCAATACTTCTACTCTGGATGTCGACGCCATTGCCGCTGTTACGTGCCGACCGCAGGACGTGGTCGGCTTGCATTTTTTCAGTCCGGCCAATGTCATGCGCCTGCTTGAAGTAGTGCGCGGCGCGGCCACAGCCCCGGATGTCCTGGCCACTACGCTGAAAGTGGCCAAGCGCATTGGCAAGATCCCGGTGGTTTCCGGGGTGTGCTTCGGCTTCATCGGCAACCGCATGCTCGAACCCTATTCCCGCGAAGCACATCGGCTGCTGTTAGAAGGCGCGACACCAGCGCAAATCGACAGAGTGCTAGTCGGCCTGGGTCTCGCGATGGGGGTGTTTGCGATGCACGATCTGGCCGGTATTGATGTGAGTTTTCTGGTCCGCGAGTCGCGCCGCGAAGTCATCGCTCATGATCCCGGCTACTGTAAGCTGGCCGACGCGCTCAATGCCCTTGGCCGTTATGGTCAGAAGAGCGGCCGTGGCTATTTCCACTATGAAGGCCGCGAGCGCAAGGATGACCCTGAAGTGGTCGTTTTGGCCGAGCGCATTGCAGGCGATCTGGGCATCCCGCGTCGCATTATCAGCGATCAGGAAATCCATGAACGTTGTGTGTTGATGCTGGTTAACGAAGGTATCCAGCTTCTCGACGAAGGCATCGCCCAGCGCAGTAGCGACATTGATCTGGTCTGGATCAATGGCTATGGCTTCCCTGCCTGGCGCGGTGGACCGATGCATTACGCCCAAGGGCTGGGGCTTGCACGTGTGCTGGAGCGTATCGATCATTACCGAGAGGTACTTGGTGCCTATGGAGACATGTGGTTCCAGCCAGCACATTTGCTGGAGCGCCTGGTCGCATCTGGCAGGACCCGCGTCGAAAGTATTTGATCTTTGCGGCTATTGGCGGCCATCGCAAACTGGCCGCCCTTTGCTATTCCTTGGAATCCGGAACAGAAAGTATTAGGGGAATGCGGGGCGGGCATAGTAACTACATTGGATAAATGCCGATCGTTTGGCTCTAAACCTTTAGCCCATTAGCCAAACGATGGAGTTCTACGGCGCCTCCAACAACGTTATGAAAGAGTTGATTGCCTGTGCCCTGCAACCCGTAGAGGTTCAGCCAGTCCCTACCGGTAGCGTCTGATCAAATGCAGCCCTCGGACCTTTCCCAGCCCACTCGCTGTCTTAGCCGATTTGGCCGACTGCCTTTGGCCGATCTCTGCCGGTCGTGTCCGGCAGCAGTCGACCCAGAGCAGACTGCGAGCACTGGCAAGAGTCGGAGATCAGTAGACGATTGGCTGCGTCTACGAAACCTGAGCGACTAACTTCGTCTATGTTCCCTGTTCCTCACTGGACTAAAAAATGGGGCTGTTAATCAATTAAATTAAGCATTTGCTCTGTTTAGGCTGCCCAGCGTAGTCCGGCGACGCTCAGCAGGATCATGCCGATCCAGACAAGTTTCCAGAACGATACCGCATCACCCATCCAATACATTCCGACGATGGCTGTGCCGGCAGCCGATGCCGGTCCAGACCGCATAGGCGGTTCCTACAGGTAGCACCCGCAACGCCATCCCGGCCGAATTTGTCGAACTGGCGCGCATCGATGCGGCCAGACGGCTAATCGAAGGTAGGGCGAGCTGAGTTGGGTTGATCTTGAAAAGCAGGCATCGTTCTGGGTGCTCCGACCTGAAGGTTCGCTGGTGCGGGCCTCTTTTTTGGTAATTCACATTACTCAATGCTCATGGGCATGCGAATGGATGGTGAGGGCACCAGGTACCTTGGTGCGTTCGAGCCCCCCACGTTCCAGCCACCGGAGGGTCTGCTCGTAGGCACGCTGCAGCAAAGACTCGGTCTGGTCAAAGTTGAAAACCGAGACATCCACCGGGCACAAAGGCGGGACGATGTGCAGACTGGTGAAAGTGCGGAAGTGTTCGATGTCGCTCACCAGTTGGCGCATGCTCATCAGATTGACGGTGTGCAGGGCTAAGGCGACCAGTCCTCGGGGAGGTTGCATTAGGTCGCAACTCATTCCGGTGGGGATTACCACGACGTTGGTGGCTCCCAGGGCAACGGCAGTCGAAATCGGTGTATTGCTTGCCACGCCACCGTCAACCAGGAACTGATCGGCGATTTGTACGCAGGGGAACACCAGCGGAATGGCAGCGCTGGCCAGTAACGCCTGCTCGAGTTCGCCACTGGACAGAACTGTCTCGGCACCACTGAGCAGGTTGGTGGTGACGATGTACAGGGGTAGCACCGCATCCTCAATGCGGTGAATGGGCAGTGCCTGACCCAGCAGCCGATTCAAGGCCGACGGCTGCAACAGATAGCCACGCCGTTTGATCAATCCTCTACAGGTATCGAACCAAGAGAGGGGGAAGATGTCAGTTTTACTCAGCCCGCGCCAGAATCCGGCGAGAGCCTCGACGCCATCGGAATCGGGTCTTGCTGCAAAGTAGGCACCGTTGATAGCGCCTACCGAAGCACCAACCACCATGTCGAATCGAGCATTGGCTTCGACCAGGGCCCGCAACATACCCACCTGCACCGCCCCCAAACTGCCACCGCCAGCGAATACGATTGCGGTTTTGGTCGCCATGGCGGAAGTCTCTGTGCGGAAATGTATCGAATGAGTGTAGCTGGAGGGTCGGCATTGCTTCCGGCAGCCCGCCAGATGATCGATATTTCGCAAGTCAGGAGTTACGGTCCATGCCGAATCCCAACGGAAACGGGATGAGTGCGTAACATTTTCGGTGATAGGAGATCAGTCTCTTGCGACCACGTTCCGGGAGGCCCCCGAGGTTGGGGTTCCTTTGAGCATATCGAGCAGGTCAAGCTTCATATGATCGTCTGCTTTTGGCTGTGGATCCAACCGGTCGTGAGGACGTGAATCGGCCGGTCTCGAATGGCCGAGATTGCCCCGTTGCAGACCATCAACTCGTGGGCCGGAGAGCACCATTGGTGGGATCTCCCTCAGAGAGCATCTGAGTGAGGCGTTCACGTTCCACCGTTCTTGGCAGCACACCCGAGGTTGTCGCCTCCACCACAGTGACACCTTGCGGGTTGACTATCCTGACTTCGGCCTTTGCGTGACCCCGCTCATCAATCTCCGCGATGAGCCAGTGGCAGGTGATCTGTTCTCCCGCGTAAACGGGATGTTTAAACTCAAAACGCATCCCGGTCGCCAGCCAACCAATTTGCCCGCCAATTTCGGTGACCAGGCTGGCAGTCAGCAGACCATGGGCAATGGGTGCCTTGAACCTGCGCAGCTGCGCGTAGCGTGCATCACAATGAACCGGATTGTAGTCGCGTGAAATCTGCGCGAATTGGCGAATATCGTCATCTGAAAAGCAACGGACTACCGTGAACCGGTCTCCGACCTTGAGACCTTCGGCGGCGCGTTCTCTTGGGCTATTCATTACGACTTCCTGTAAGGCGAGGGTGGGGAAATCAAACAGTATGCTCGGGCCCGGGAAATTCTCCTGGGCTCACCTCAAGTGCAAAGTTCCTTCGGCAAACAGAGCCAGTGCGATGAGGATCATGGCCGCGCCGGAAAAACGACTGACCCGTTGAGCGGCGGCTGGACGTGCCCGCAGAACAACCTGCGAGCCAAATCCGACTAGAAGGTAGATCACGCCACAGCTGATAGTGTGGACGAGCCCGAGCGCAATCATCTGCATCGGTACAGGCCAGGGGGCCGTGGCGTCGGCAAATTGCGGCAACAGCGCGAGGAACAGCAGGAACACTTTCGGATTCAGCCCGCTGACGCAAAGCCCCTTGAACGCCCAGCGCTTCCAGGAGCCTGACGCCTGAACCTCATCCGCGTGCGGAGTAGAGGGGCGCACGAGCATGTTGATGCCCAACCAAAGCAGATAACTCGCCCCGGCCATCGTCAGCACTGACAGGGCCAGAGGGTGGTTGGCGACCAAGGTGCCAACACCACCGGCTACCACCAGTGTGGCAATCAAGTGGCCGGATAACAGTCCGCCCACGGCGGGTATGACAACTCGATGCTTCAAGCCCGCGGATATCGCGTGGGCCCAATCGGCTCCAGGCGTGATCACAAACAGTATCGACACCGCCCAGAAGGCCACAAAAACACTGAAGGTCATGGCGTCACCCACGCCCGTTCATCACTCAACACTTCATTCATCATTCCACCTCTCAATTCCAAGGCCGTTCCTCTTGTTTCATTTTGAGGAGTACGGTTGTTAATGGTGGGAGGAAGATTAATGAAATCTGGTTAGAATTAGCTTTCAAAGACGGTCGCAATGGCGTTGCAGGTTAGGAGATTATTCTGCGTGGATAGAATTGATCGGAAGATTCTTGCTGAGCTGCAAAAGGATGGCCGCCTTTCGGTCACTGAGCTTGCCGAGCGTGTAGGGCTGAGCCTCTCACCTTGTCACCGGCGAGTGCGGGCACTGGAGGAGTCCGGTGTGTTGCTGGGCTATCGCGCGCAACTTGATCCCGGCGCATTGGGCCTGAATTTTTCCGCCATGGTGTTTGCCACGCTTAGGGAGGGTGACAGGCAGGCGGTCGAGGCGTTCGAATCGGCACTCATTGATATACCTCAGATAGTCGATGCCCAGAGGTTATTTGGCGAGCCGGACTACCTGCTGCACGTCATCACTCAGGATCTACCGGCCTTCCAAAGGCTTTACGATGAAAGCCTCTCGACATTGCCCAATGTGCAGCGGCTGACTTCGACGCTGGTCATGAAGCGGGTTGTCCAGGACAGGCCGTTGCCTTTGTGATGGTGTTTGGTACTGCTTCGCCTTTAAAACAGGGTCTTGCGCCAATCAGGGATGACCGCTCTTGGCCGGTTGTTGCCTTTTGCGAACGACTGCAAAGGGTCGTTCTCTACCGATCATGGTTACAAAGCGTGCTGGTCAAATCCGATGCAATCGGTGGTCAGAACGAATGCAACGGACTGGTCAGGTCGAATGCAAGCGGGTGGTCAAGTGGAGTGCAATTTCGCAGTCATCTGACATGGTCGCTTCTCCAGTTCTTGTAGAAATCGTGGCAGCGACCAAAAAAATGGCCCGCATGCGGGCGGGCCAAATGGGAATTCTTCAAAGGAGCAGGGTTAATCTGCGCTCCACCATGTGAGCGATTGGTGAAAAGCATGTTGCAGAAACGAAAAAGCCCGGCACATTAGCCGGGCTCTCTGTAGATGGGCCAAATCCCTTTGGCTGACTGCATTGTGCTTGGTAGGTGTGACGAAGGCATGACAGGGGCAGATACAAGAAGCCCGGCTCTGGACCGGGCATTTGAGTTACATCGGTACGACAGCCAAGCCGCTACAACATCTCGCCGTCATACCACGTGCCTACTCCGCCTTCCCCCGCACACTTCTTCACGCCTTCATAACCCGCCAGCTAGTTTCTGCCGTTCAATGGAGAACCCTGCGACTCTCTCCAATCCTGATCCGATCAAGCGCCCGGTTTAATGCGTCCAAGGCATCGAGGAGAGCTTTCGCCTCGGCTTCCCGGCCATCCCCCCATAGGCGTTCAGCCATTTTGTTCAGGGCTTGGATAGAACGCTCAATTTCAGCAGCAGTCACTGCTGCTTTACTGTCCGTCAGCTTCTTCTTCATTGAGTAACCGTTTACAGGGCATTGCTTGTATTTCAGATCTAGCGCGAATACGCCCGCCAGACGCATGGCTATTCAGCCTTCCGGACAATCCTTCCCGCCTTCACCTCATCTGTGTAAGCAGTCAGCCGATCAGCTTGCTCATGCAGCTTTTCGATCGTCTCCATTGCCTCCAGAAGCTCTGTATCCCCGCGCTGTTTTGCAAGCCTGAACATTTCCAGGGCAGCTTCTTCGAGGGAATATGCAGCGGCTTTCAAGTCGCGGCGTAACTCTTGATTGGGTTTGTTAAGTGCCATGACAACCTCCTGCCAATCCCTTCCGCGATCATTGGCAGTGGTCTGCCTTCGCCGGCCGGACTACCTGACCTGCACCGATTTCTTTAATCCAGACATCTAACCGATTCTCACCTTGCTGGAAGATTGTGATCATCCTTCGAAGCGCCTCAGCGTCTGGTCCATTACCTGCGTGGCTTAGCCGCTCGGCAATCCGAACTAACTCCACGGCCGACCACTTCAGATCAGAGGCGACACCCTGCAGATCGCGCTTCAGGTCCGGCACTGGTTTGTTGAGCCCCATCATCACCCCTTACAAGCCCCCACAACACTAATCCGATATTCAGCTGCGAAATTGCACTCTACTTGATCACCCGCTTGCATTCGACCTGACCAGTCCGTTGCATTCGTTCTGACCACCGATTGCATCGGATTTGACCAGCACGCTTTGTAACCATGATCGGCAGAGAACGGCCGATTGTGTTGAAAAAGTCGACCCGGCCCAATGGGCAATGCATTGAGCGGTGAAAACGTAATTTTTGTACGCTGCTACGTAAAATCTGAGCCCTGATCCTTCTGCGCGTAGTGCGGATTTCAATCTCAGACGCGTTCTTTCCTGAGCCGAAAACCGCAGCCGACTTTTTCAACAGAATCGGCCAGAAGCAGTCATCTAGATGGAGCGCTATCCGGAATGACTCTGGCCTCGACGTCAAACCTGCTCAACAATGCGGCACCATCAGTAACACTAAGAATCTGATCGATCGCAGCGATTTTAAGGCTTGCGTGGTCGATCTGAAATTCTGCGTCGTTGTATGCAGCCTCCGCCTCATTGTGGAGTGCATAGGCCAAATGTGCCGCGACACGGACGCTCATGGGAGCATTAACATCGCTGCCCAGATAATCAGCAAGCAACGTCCTAATCTCAAGCAGTGCGAGCGCGAGCAGCTTGGTCTGGTCAGTCTGCATAAAGGGAGTCCGGGTATTAAAAGCTAGAGTGCGAACGGATTTCGTGAGGTTATATAAACTCTTGGTCAGGCAAAAGCGAAAGACCGCTTTGGGTCGGATAGCGACCACCAGCCATTGTGACTGATCCACCCTTGTCCTCCCCTCAACGTGGAAGACGAGCCATGAACACTATTGCTAGATACAGCCATCAGCCTTGGAATAAGGGAAAGCTTCTCGGGCAGAAAGCCCCACTTCGAGTCAGAGATATCTGGGCCATCCGCGTGAGACTCCAGCTTGCTGAGAAGACGCGTGATTTGGCGCTCTTCAACTTGGCCATCGATAGCAAGCTGCGTGCCTGTGACTTAACCAAGTTGCGAGTCCGAGACATTGCCCATGGGGAGCATGTGTCGTCACGGGCCATCGTGATGCAGCAGAAAACTCAGCACCCAGTGCAATTTGAAATCACTGAGCAAACCCGAACAGTTCTGGAGGCGTGGATGCATCAGGCGCGTCTCCGCAGCGAGGACTGCTTGTTCCCGAGCCGGTTGCACGCCTCAGACCATCTTTCCACCAGACAATACGCTCGAATAGTCAAAGCATGGGTGACAGCCATTGGCCTTGATCCAACTATGTACGGTACCCACACGCTACGGAGAACCAAGGCATCGTTGATCTATCGCAGGACGAAGAACCTGAGAGCTGTCCAACTCCTGCTTGGTCATACGAAGCTTGAAAGCACTGTCAGATACCTGGGAATCGAGGTCGATGATGCCCTGGAAATGGCAGAACAGACGGAAGTCTGATCATCCATAGTGACGGTCGATGCTAGACCGTCGCGATCCGACCCAAAGCAGACGATCACGGAACTGGTTCAATGATCGCTATGGGTTCAGCCAGTCAGAATGAAGCTGCGGAAAACGCTCTTGCAGCCACTCAATAAAAACTTGAACCTGTGGGGCCAGATGCGTCCGGCTTGGGTACAGCAACGACACGGGGCGAGGGGCTGGCCGATAGGGCTTTAGAATTTCCACCAAACCGCGACTGTCCAAATGCTCGGCCACGGTGATTCCTGGTGCCTGGATTATTCCGAAGCCCGACACCCCGCACTGAACGTACGCATTCGACTCGGTGACGGTGATGCCGGCGTTACTCACAAACGCGCGATCCTGACCTTTTACCGAGAAATGCCAAGGTAATGTCCTGTTGCTCTGACCGGACAAGAAGTTAACGCCACGATGGGAGGCCAGATCGTCGAGTGTTTCGGGTTCACCATGCTCGTGCAGATACTCGGGCGCTGCACACGTCACCATGGTCGCCATCGCAATAGGGCGAGCGATCAAAGTCGAATCCGGTAGATCGCCGATACGCAACGCACAGTCGATGCCTTCACCGATCAGATCGACGGCCCGGTCAGTCACGCCCAGTACCATGTTGATACCAGGGTAGGAGGCGGTGAATTCTTTAAGGCTTTTGATGAATTCCAATTGCGCGAAAGCGGTCGGGATATCGACGCGAAGTCGGCCTGCGAGCGTTGCTCCGGATCGGTCGAACATCGAGGTCGCAGCAGAAATACCCGCCAGAATTTCCTGTACCCGCTCATAGAACCTCTCGCCTTCGGCGGTGAGTGCCACCTTTCTCGTGGTGCGCTGGAACAGGCGCACACCTAATGACGTCTCCAACTCCTGGATATATCGAGTCACCTGAGGTCGCCCGATCTCCAGCGATTCGGCGGCTTTGGTAAAGCTGCCGAGTTCGGCAAGTTTGGCGAACAGTCGCATCGATTGAAGTAATTCCATGACGCTTTCCTATGAACCCCGTCTGACTCACGAAGTTGAACATGATTGTTGTCCAAGAGTAGAACAATCATGTCTTTTTCCACGCATTTATTGCGTACCACCAATGGCGAAAAATGCACCCAAGGCAGAACCGGCTCTGGTTCGAAGCCACTGACGTGTATTTGGAGATTCGCAATGAAAGCCTGGTTATTGAAAGATTTCGGACTCGACAACCTGCAATTGGGAGAGGTAGCGACCCCGCAACCCAAGGCTGGCGAGTTGCTGGTCAAGGTCGGTGCTGTCTCGCTCAACTTTCGCGACAAGGCAATCGTCGACGGCATTTATGAGCCGCACATGGTGCCCAAACCACTTATCCCAGTGAGCGATGCCGCCGGCACGGTGGTAGCGGTCGGTGACGACGTCACACGTTTCAAAGTCGGTGATCGCGTCAACTCGCATCTTTATTCGCGTTGGCTGGATGGCGAGCCAGGGCCGAACGAACCCGATTACTGCTTCGGTTCGCCGTTGCCCGGCGGTCTGGCCGAATACATGATCATCCATGAAGACAGCGCTGTCGGTGCACCCGACAACATGAGTGACGAAGAGGCCGCAACACTTCCTATCGCTGCGCTCACGGCCTGGTATTCGCTGGTGGACTTTGGACAAATCCAGCCGGGCCAGACCGTGTTGGTTCAGGGCACTGGAGGTGTGTCGATATTTGCCGTGCAGATCGCAACTGCGCTTGGCGCGAAGGTAGTTGCGACGTCGAGTAGCGACCAGAATTTGCAAATCGTGAAGGGGCTGGGGGCCGTGGCGGGCATCAACTACAGAACGACTCCGAAATGGGCGGACGAAGTGCTGAAGCTGACCGAAGGCAAGGGTGTGGATCTGCTGCTCGATGTGGCCGGCGGCAGCGGTATCAATCAATCGGTCGCTGCAACCAAGGCATCGGGGCGTATTGCGCAGATCGGCTTTCTAACAGGGCAAAGCGTTGAACTCAATCTGATGCCACTCATTTTCCGCCAGACGACCATTCGCGGTATCGCTGTAGCGCCGCGCTCATCGTTCGACCGGATGAATACGTTCCTCAACGAACACAAGATTCGTCCCGTGATCGACCAGGTATATCCGTTCGAGAAAGCACGAGAAGCTTACGAGCATCTCGCGAAGGGAGCATTTGGAAAGGTTGTGATCAAAATCGCTTAATAACGTTAAGGCGCCAATACGGCGCCTTTTTTCGCCTCTCGCAGGAGATTCAACTCCATAGTTGAGCCGGGCGAGACTCAGGCTCAAACGTCCGCTTCTGGCCGACTGCTGCTTCTCGAAGAGCGCAGCGCTCGACCCATCCTGACGTTCTTGAGGGTGTCCGATTGGGTGTCGTGCTGGATGATTGTCTCGCCAGCAACGGCCGCTCATGCCTACTCCATCGTCTCAGCCACCCCCTGATCCTCGCCCAGAAACCCACCGCTCTGATGATGCCAAAGCCGCGCATAGGTGCCGTTTTTACGCAGCAATTCGGCATGGGTACCCTGTTCGATGATGCGTCCGTCATCCATGACAATCAGCCGATCCATGGCCGCGATCGTTGACAGCCGATGGGCGATGGCGATGACGGTCTTGCCCTCCATCATTTCATCGAGGCTTTCCTGGATGGCGACTTCGACTTCCGAATCCAGGGCGCTGGTGGCCTCGTCAAGCAAAAGGATCGGGGCGTTCTTGAGCATCACCCGGGCGATGGCAATGCGTTGGCGCTGGCCACCCGAAAGCTTGATACCGCGCTCACCCACCAGGGTGTCATAACCGGTATGGCCTTGCCGGTCGCTCAGTTGACTGATGAAACCATCGGCCTGGGCGTTGGCGGCGGCCCTGCGGACTTGCGCGTCGGTCGCATCCGGGCGACCGTAGGCGATGTTGTCGCGAATGGAACGGTGCAGCAGGGAGGTGTCCTGAGTGACCATGCCGATGGCGCTGCGCAGGCTGTCTTGTGTCACCTGAGCGATGTTTTGTCCATCGATGCGAATCTCGCCACTGTCCACGTCGTAGAAGCGCAGCAGCAGGTTGATCAGCGTGGACTTGCCGGCTCCGGAGCGGCCCACCAGGCCGATTTTTTCGCCCGGGAAGATGTTCAAGCTAAGGCCATCGAGCACCTGGCGTTCACCGTTGTAGTTGAAACCGACATTGTCGAAGGTCACCGCGCCGCCGGCGGGCACCAGCACTCCGGCGTCTGGCGCATCCTGCACCTTGGGGCCACGGGTCAAGGTCGCCATGCCATCCTGCACGGTGCCGATGCTTTCGAACAGCGAGGTCATCTGCCACATGATCCAATGCGACATGCCGTTGATACGCAGCGCCATGGCGGTAATCGCCGCAACGGCCCCCGTGCCGACTTCGCCCTGGTGCCACAGCCACAGGGCATAGCCGCCAGCTCCAATAATCAGCGCGACCACCAGCGCCTGGTTGACGATCTCGAACTGGCTGACCAGACGCATCTGGCGAAAGCCGGTCAGCTTGAAATCCTCCATCGCCGCGCGCGCGAAGTGTGCTTCGCGATTGGAGTGCGAGAACAGCTTCACAGTGGTGATGTTGGTGTAGGCGTCCGAGATGCGCCCGGTCATCGACGACCGCGCATGGGCCTGTTCCTGCCCGACTTGCCCCAAACGTGGCACAAAGTACAGCATGGCCAGGCCGAACAAGGCGATCCAGGCAATAAAAGGCAGCATCAGTTTCAGGTCGAAGCCGCCGGCCAGTGCGATGATCGCGATGAAATAAACCCCGATCCCGGGGGCGATTTCGATGACGGTGAACAGGACCTCGCGCACGCCGAGTGCGGTCTGCATCACCTTGGTCGTCACCCGGCCGGAGAACTCATCGGAAAAGAATGAAAGGCTTTGCCGCAGCATCAGGCGATGGAAATCCCAGCGCAGCCGCAGCGGCAGATTAATCGCCAATATCTGGTGCTGCACCATGGTGCCTAGTGCTACCAACCCGATGCTGGTGATCAGTACGATGCCGATGCCCCACAGCACTCGACTTTCCTGCGCCTGTGCATCGCCGCCGGCCTGCCAGGTGGAGAGCAGGTCCACGACCTGCCCGAGAAAGGAAAACAACCAGGCTTCGTAAATCGACACACTGGCACTGAGCAGCGCAAACGCCAGGATATAACCGCGGGCGCCGCGGGTGCAGGCCCACAGGAACCGCACCAGGCCGACAGGTGGCGGCGGTGCTTCATCGGGTGGGAAAGGGTCGAGTCTTCGTTCAAGCACGCGAAGCATGGTGGCCTCAAAAAGGATCAAGTTAAGGCAATTCTGCCATTTAACGATTGTTTTGAGGCTTTTGCAGGTCAGGGGTTCGGCAAGGTGGGACCATTGTAAGTAATGGCCTGGGCAATTCAGACGACACTTTAGATCGGGTTCTTTGCTGCAAACAGTTTTCGGGCTTCAGCAAAACATTTTTCGGCGATGGCCGAGCGCGGTTCGGTTTTGCGCATGACCAGGCCCAGGGGGGCGAGCACGCTGGCATCCGGCAGGTTGCTACCGCCGCTGAACGCCCGATCTTCATCGCCAATGATTGTGAAGTCGACTGCATGCCGACCCACCGGGTTTTCGGTGCCATCCACAAAGCCGACCATGTTGCGCATGTCGAAGTGACGGAAACCCTGGACCTCATCAACGACTGAAATCGCATCGCCCAGCGCCGAAAGCAACTGCGTCGCCAATTCGAAACACAGGTCCATCTGGTCCGCACGAATGTGCAGCAAAATGTCCCCCGACGTTGCCATCGCGCGACGTCCCTCAGTGCCAAACTCGCGAAACGGGTGGAGTGAGGCGGGGCGCGGCTGACCAAAGAGTAAGTCCCAGGCACTGGAACCAAAACCGCAGACGCACGACAAATTTCCGGAGGGCACTCGTTTGCCGACTGATCGCGTAAGGGCCGCGATGTCTGCGCACTAGCCCCGTACTTTCTCCGCGCAGTCGCTACCCGGAGCCACCGTTGCAACGATGAAGATCGCGCTGCTGGAGATGGGGCTGTAGACGGATTGAGGCTCAGGCGTTTGGTTAGTCATGGGGTGAGTATTGTCATTGAAAAGGCCACAAGTGGCGAAAGAGAAAGGAAGGAACGAGCGTAACAGATCAGATAGACCGCTGCCTTTGTGAGGGTACGGTCCCATGCCTCTCCTATTGGCGTTCAAAGCTGAAGGCACGGGTCTAAGGAAGGAGCGCGGCACGCACGCCGGGGGCGGCGCCGAGGTGGCGACGGCGTCGCAGGCTGCGGATTGAGCGGGGCCTTTCGCCGGGGTGACCACCTCAGGCTTACCCCAGCCGTGAACTTCAGCGTCCTCTACGCCGTGGATTCGCACTAGCGACGATAGTAACGGTGATCATCCTCGTAACGATGCCGCATGGCCCGATCCTGGTGGCGCTCCCAATCACGACGTTCAGCTTCTCGGCGGGCTTGCTCTCTACGCCAATTATCTCTGCGCCATTCATCTCGGCGCCAATCGTCTCTACGATCGTGCCAACGGCCGTCATGCCAGTATCGATCGTCATGGGCTAGCAACGGCCCTGGCTGCTTGCCGGTCATACTGGCCAAGGTCGGCCAAGGGTTGCCGGCGGCCTGGACAGGCGATTGAATGGCTGTGACTTCAGTGGCGAAAACCGGGGTTGAGGTTTTCATCTGTGTGGCGGATGCCGAGCTCACTGCCGCGAACGCGAACAGGCCGACGAGCACTATCCGTGGGACATGGAATTTCATGAGCGAAGGCAACCTCTGATGGACAATTGGACGTGTGGCGATCTGGTTGTGGTAAGCCTGCGGGGGGGCGTGCTTACCGAGCGGATGTGCCTATCCACATAGACCGATAAATAGGGAAAAGTTCTAGGAAACCGTTGCTTAAATAGTCCCCGTTGCCCCAGGAACTTCAGGGTGTTGGCCAGGTCAATAGCGGCCCTGTATCGGAAATGCCGAGCAGCGCTGTGGTCTGTTTTACGCCAGTGCCGTCCGAGTTCAGTCGAGTCAGCCCCCTGATGCCAACCAAGAGTTTTCTGCCAGGCCTCATCCTGGTGTTCTGTGCCGTCGCGTCGTTTTGTTCTGTCGCTGCCGAGCGAAGAGCTCCCGCGCAAAGCAACAGCGCATCAACCACCTTGATCGAAACAGCCTCGCGGCAGTATGGAAATGGCCATCTGGACCAGGCCGCCGCAACGCTGGAGCGTGCCCTGCATATCCAGCCGAACAATCCCGCGACGCTGCATTACCTCGGTGTATTGCGTCTTCAGCAGGGGCAATACCAGCAGGCTGAAACCTTGGCGGCGCGTTCGAACATGAGGGTTGGTCGCAACGTCGAGTTGCGCAACCGTAACTTCCAATTGATCCAGGCGGCGCAGCAGGCCCAATCCTCGGGTACCCCACCCATTGGCAAAGAGGACCAGGTCGAAGTGCAGAAGGGGCTGGAGGAGGAGACCCAAAGGCGCCGCGAAGCGCAGATGGCGGTTGTTGAGCCATCCACTCCGGACACTGGGCGTGACGCGGGCAACTTCGCTAGTGCAGGGGCAGATCGGGTTTCGGATGTACCGACGGCTGGCAGAGCCGGGGCCGAAGGAAACTTGCAAATGGTGAATGTCGAGCCAGAGCGGGCGTACGCTGAGCTTGAGATTCCCCGCGGCCATATGCCGCCTCCGGGCAAATGCCGAATTTGGTTTCCTGATCGCCCGCCGGGGCATCAGCCTGCATCCGGCAAATGCAAGAAGCTGCGATATCGGGTTCCTTCAGGGGCCTACCTGGTGCGCGGTTGAGTTTCCGAGTGTCCACTCCTTGCCGATAGCTGCCTGAAGTGAAGGGCCGCTACCGACCCTTCGTGACAGGCAGCTAGCCACCTCGGACAATCGCCTGCCCTCAGGCCTCCAACCCGAACGGGTCGTCTACGGAATAGCTCGGCTGGGTAAACCAGCGCGGGCCAGTGGCGGTCATGTAGAAATGATCCTCCAGGCGAATACCGAACTCGCCCGGTACGCAAATCATCGGCTCATTGGAGAAGCACATGCCCTCGGCCAGCGGCGTCTGGTCACCACGCACCAGGTAGGGCCCTTCGTGAATGTCCAGGCCGATGCCATGTCCGGTGCGGTGCGGCAGGCCGGGTAACTGGTAGTCCGGGCCGAGACCGGCGGCTTCCAGGCTAAGCCGCGCAGCGGCATCCACCACCCGGCAGGGTTCGCCCAGGCGCGCGGCGTCGAAGGCGGCCTGCTGGGCGGCCTTTTCCAGGTTCCACATGGCGCGCTGGCGGTCGCTCGGGGTGCCGAACACGTAACTGCGAGTGATATCCGACTGGTAGCCGTGGAGCAGGCAGCCCGTGTCGATCAGCACCATGTCGCCGTCCTTGAGCACCTGCGCGTGCTTCACCCCATGGGGGAAGGCGCTGGCCTCGCCGAACAGAACGATGCAGAAGGTCGAACCCGGCGCGCCCACCTTGCGGTGCGCCTCGCGGATGAACTCGGCAACCTCGGTGGTGCTGATACCTGCGCGCAGGATGCTGGCGGCAGCCTTGTGCACTTCCAAGGTCATGTCTTTGGCGCGCTGCATCAACGCCAACTCTGTAGCGGACTTGTGATAGCGACACTGGTTTATCACGCAAGAAGCGTCTACGAACTCGAAACCCGATCCGAGGCGGCGGATTGCGTCGAACATGAAGAACGCCAGGGATGGGCACAGGCCCACCACTGCGTCGGCGGCGATGCCCATTCCAGCGAGCATGTCGAGCAGCAGGCGGTAGGGACTCTCGTGCTCATGCCAACCATGGATAACCCCATCCACCTCGCGGAAGTCGCGGATGGTGCCCTCTTCGAAGGCCGGGGCGATATAGGCCAGCGGGCCGTTGGCAGGCAGCACGGCGCCGACCATGCGTTCGCTCGGGCTCCACTTCACTCCGGTGAAGTAGCACAGGTTGCTGCCAGCGTTCAGGTAGAGGGCAGCGATACCCTGCTCGAGCATCAGGCTCTGGGCCTTGGCAATGCGTGACTGGTATTCGTCGAGGCCGATGGGCTGCATGCCCGCGGTCATCTTCGCCAGGCCGGCCAGCGCCTGTTCCGGAGTTTTGCCACCTACACCCACTGTCATCTCGTTCTCCTGAGTTATGTTGCAGTGCGCGAAATTTAAGCCTGACTTAAAAAGCGGTCAAGACGTTTTTTTAGCCCCACTTAATTTCAATATGGCGAAAAGCCTTTTCGACAATGCGCTGCCCGTTATACTGGCGCCTTTCAGCACACGAGCCACGCCAATGACCGCAGAACAGATCGGGGAACGGTTGCGCCGCTACCGCCGTGCCGCCAACAAGACCCTGAATCAAGTCGCCACTGAAACAGGCCTCACAGCCAGCTTCCTGTCCCAGGCGGAGCGTAACCTCACTGGCGTGTCCATCTCCTCGCTGGCGAGAATCGCAAATGCCTTGGGCATTCCGCTCAACACCCTGTTCGACCAGCCCACCCAGCCCCAGCCCGACTCCCACCAGGGCCAGCGCGTGCGGTACTCCATCGGCAGCCAGCCGCTGGTCTACGAGCGCCTGTCCAGCAACTTCCCCGGCAACCTGATCAATGCGATGAAGATGACCATGGCAGTGGGCTACCAGTCCGAGCTCATCTCCCACGAAGGCGCAGAGTTTACCTATGTGCTTTCCGGGCAAATCGTCTACACCATCGAAGGCCACACCTACCCGCTCGGCCCTGGGGGATCGGTGCATTTTGACTCCACCAAGCAACATTCCATCGCCAATTCTGGCAACGAAGTTGCCGAAGTGCTGGTCGTCACCACCATGGGCGGCCTGCTCGACGATCACCCCACGGCCTGACCGTGCGCCCTTAAAATGTAAGTATTACTTAATTTAAGTTGAAATTAATTTTAGATTGACTTAATTTTTGCCTCGGCCGGTGGCGGCGCGAGCGTCCCTCTCCCCACTTCAGCGCTACCGCCCGAGCCAGGACGTCGGCCTTCGGCTGCCTGTTCGCAAATGACAGGCAGCCTACAGCCCGTAAAGCCGCAGGGTCAGGTGCATCCCCCCAGGAATGGACTACCTGATCTGCCGCCCTCAAAAATAACAACAATGAGGTTCGCATGCGCAAAAAAACCACGCTCAAGACCATGATCGCCGCCGGCCTGATCCTCGGTTCCGGCTTCACCCACGCCGCCAGCAACCTGGTGTTCTGCTCCGAAGGCAGCCCGGCTGGCTTCGACCCAGGCCAATACACCACGGGGACCGACTTCGACGCGTCAGCCGAAACCGTATTCAACCGTCTCTCGCAGTTTGAACGTGGCGGCACCAAGGTCATCCCGGGCCTGGCAACCAGCTGGGACGTTTCTCCCGATGGCCTGACCTACACCTTCCACCTGCGTGACGGGGTCAAGTTCCACACCACCGACTACTTCAAGCCGACTCGCGACTTCAACGCCGACGACGTGCTGTTCACCTTCAACCGCATGCTCGACAAGGACATGCCGTTCCGCAAGGCCTACCCCACCGAATTCCCCTACTTCACCGACATGGGGATGAACGAAAAGATCACCAAGGTCGAAAAAGTCGACGACCGTACCGTCAAGTTCACCCTCAAGGGTGTCGACGCAGCCTTCATCCAGAACCTGGCCATGAGCTTCGCCTCGATCCAGTCGGCCGAATACGCCAACCAGTTGCTCAAGGAAGGCAAGGCCCAGGACATCAACCAAAAGCCGATCGGCACTGGCCCGTTCGTGTTCAGCAAGTACCAGAAAGACGCCCAGATTCGCTACAAGGGCAACAAGGATTACTGGAAGCCTGAAGACGTGAAGATCGACAATCTGATCTTCGCCATCACCACCGACGCCTCGGTGCGCATGCAAAAGCTGAAAAAGAACGAATGTCAGATCACCTCCTTCCCGCGCCCGGCCGACATCAAGCCGCTGCAGGAAGACAAGAACATCAAGATGCCTAGTCAACCAGGCTTCAATCTTGGCTATATCGCCTACAACTTCACCCACAAGCCGTTCGACAAGCTCGAAGTACGCCAGGCGCTAGACATGGCGGTAAACAAGAAAGCCATCATCGAAGCCGTTTACCAGGGCGCCGGCCAGTTGGCCGTCAACGGCCTGCCGCCGACCCAGTGGTCCTACGACGAGTCCATCAAGGACGCCGGCTACAACCCGCAGAAGGCCAAGGAGTTGCTGAAGGCTGCAGGCGTGAAAGAAGGCACAGAAATCACCCTCTGGGCCATGCCGGTGCAGCGCCCCTACAACCCCAACGCCAAGCTGATGGCCGAAATGCTCCAGGCCGACTGGGCCAAAATCGGCATCAAGGCCAACATCGTCAGCTATGAGTGGGGCGAGTACATCAAGCGCGGCCACGCCGGCGAGCACGACGCCATGCTGATCGGCTTCACTGGCGACAACGGTGACCCGGACAACTGGTTGGGCACCCTCTACACCTGTAACGCGGTCAACGGCAACAACTTCTCCAAGTGGTGCGATGCTGGCTACGACAAACTGGTGAAGGCCGCCGAGGCCACCTCCGATGTGGACAAGCGCACTGCGCTGTACAAAGAAGCACAGCATGTCCTGAAAGCGCAGGTGCCGATGACCCCGATCGCCCACTCCACGGTCTACCAGCCGATGCGCACCAGTGTGCAGGACTTCCAGATCAGCCCCTTCGGACTCAGCAGCTTCTACGGCGTCTATAACGAACAGTGAGCGACAGGGGCCGGCCAAACGGCCCCCTTCGCCTTCCTCGAGCCGGCGCCAGACCGGCGAGGACTTTCTCACCTGCTACAACGAAAAAAATTAAGCGCCACACCGGGAAACGTCGAGCCGGAGCCTTTACTCACGCAGCCTAAATTGCTGAGAACGGCCAGCACGCTGACCGGCATTACAAAAATAATAAAGAGTGATAAGCCCTAATGCTGAGTTTTATTACCCGCCGATTGGGGTTATTGATCCCCACGTTTTTCGGCATCACCTTGCTGACTTTCGCGCTGATTCGCATGATTCCAGGCGACCCGGTGGAAGTCATGATGGGCGAACGTCGCGTCGACCCCGAAATGCACGCACAGGCAATGGAACGCCTTGGTCTGAACAAGCCGCTGTATGCCCAGTACCTGGACTACATCGGCAAACTGGCCCACGGCGACCTCGGCGAATCGCTGCGTACCCGTGAAAGCGTGTGGAGCGAGTTCACCTCTCTATTCCCCGCGACCCTGGAACTGTCCATGGCCGCCCTGTTGTTCGCCGGCATCCTGGGCCTCCTGGCCGGGGTGATCGCGGCACTCAAGCGAGGATCCCTGTTCGACCATGGGGTGATGGGCGTCTCCCTGGCGGGGTACTCGATGCCGATCTTCTGGTGGGGCCTGATCCTGATCATGTTCTTCTCGGTGAGCCTGGGCTGGACCCCGGTATCGGGGCGGATCGACCTGCTCTACGACATCGAGCCGCGCACCGGTTTCATGCTGATCGACACGCTGCTGGCCGATGACGTCGGTGCGTTCCTCGATGCCCTGCATCACCTGATCCTGCCGGCCATCGTGCTGGGCACTATCCCGCTGGCCGTTATCGCGCGGATGACCCGTTCGTCGATGCTCGAAGTGCTGCGTGAAGACTACATCCGTACCGCCCGCGCCAAAGGCCTCTCGCCATCGCGCGTGGTGTTCGTGCACGGCTTGCGTAACGCACTGATTCCGGTACTGACCGTGGTCGGCCTGCAAGTCGGCACATTGCTGGCCGGTGCGGTCCTGACCGAGACCATCTTCTCGTGGCCCGGCATCGGCAAATGGCTGATCGAAGCCATTGGCGCCCGGGACTATCCCGTTGTGCAAAACGGCATCCTGCTAATCGCCTGCCTGGTGATTGTGGTCAACTTCGTAGTGGACATCCTCTACGGCTTTGCCAACCCACGCATCCGTCACCAGCGCTGAGATCATGACCATGACCACTCCAGCTTCAACTCAAAATCAAGCGGTAGCAGTCGATCAAAGCCTGCTTTACCCGTCCCCGTACAAAGAATTCTGGCAAGCGTTCTCCAAAAACAAAGGCGCCGTTGCCGGCCTGATGTTCATGTTGCTGGTGATTTTCTGCGCGATCTTCGCGCCATGGGTTGCCCCGCATAACCCGAGCGAGCAATACCGCGATTTCCTGCTGACCCCGCCAGCCTGGCTGGAAGGTGGGCAGATCCAGTTCCTGCTCGGCACCGATGAACTGGGTCGCGACCTGCTGTCGCGCCTGATCACGGGCTCGCGCCTGTCGCTGATGATCGGCTTGTCGTCGGTGGTGATGTCGTTGATTCCTGGGATCCTGCTGGGTCTGTTCGCCGGTTTCTTCCCGCGCCTTCTGGGCCCGACCATCATGCGTCTGATGGACATCATGCTGGCCCTGCCGTCGCTGCTGCTGGCCGTGGCGATTGTCGCCATCCTCGGCCCTGGCCTGATCAACACCGTGATCGCGATCGCCGTGGTGTCCCTGCCGTCCTATGTTCGTCTGACCCGCGCCGCGGTGATGGGCGAACTGAACCGCGATTACGTGACCGCCGCCCGCCTGGCCGGTGCCACGTTGCCACGCCTGATGTTCATCACCGTGCTGCCGAACTGCATGGCACCGCTGATCGTTCAGGCGACCTTGAGCTTCTCTTCGGCGATTCTCGATGCCGCGGCACTGGGCTTCCTCGGCCTTGGCGTACAACCGCCAACCCCTGAGTGGGGCACCATGCTGGCTTCGGCTCGCGACTACATCGAACGCGCCTGGTGGGTGGTCAGCCTGCCGGGTCTGACCATTTTGCTCAGCGTGCTGGCAATCAACTTGATGGGCGACGGCCTGCGCGATGCGCTGGACCCGAAACTCAAGAACGCCGCCTGAGGAGATTCAAATGTCACTGTTAGAAATCAAGAATCTCAACGTTCGCTTTGGCGACAAAAACGCCGTTCCGGTGGTCGACGGGCTCGACATTACCGTGGAGAAGGGCGAAGTCCTGGCCATCGTTGGCGAGTCGGGTTCGGGTAAATCCGTGACCATGATGGCGCTGATGGGCCTGATCGAGCATCCAGGGATCGTCACTGCCGACGCCCTGAATTTCGACGGCAAGAACATGCTCAAGCTCAGCAACCGTCAGCGTCGGCAAATCGTCGGCAAAGACCTGGCCATGGTCTTCCAGGACCCGATGACCGCGCTGAACCCGAGCTACACCGTCGGTTTCCAGATCGAAGAAGTGCTGCGCCTGCACCTGAAAATGTCCGGCAAGCAAGCGCGCAAGCGTGCCATCGAGCTGCTGGAAAAAGTGGAAATCCCGGCGCCGCCAGCCGTATGGACGCCTACCCGCACCAACTGTCCGGCGGTATGAGCCAGCGTGTTGCGATTGCCATGGCGATTGCCGGCGAGCCGAAATTGCTGATCGCCGACGAACCGACCACCGCGCTGGACGTAACGATTCAGGCGCAGATCATGGACCTGCTGCTGGCGTTGCAGAAAGAGCAGAACATGGGCCTGGTGCTGATCACCCACGACCTCGCGGTCGTGGCCGAAACCGCCCAGCGCGTGTGCGTGATGTACGCCGGTCAAGCGGTTGAAGTCGGTCAGGTGCCCCAGCTGTTCGACATTCCGGCGCACCCTTACAGCGAAGCGCTGCTCAAGGCGATTCCGGAACACAGCCTCGGTGCCACACGCCTGTCGACCCTGCCGGGCATCGTTCCCGGTCGCTACGACCGTCCGCAAGGCTGCCTGCTGTCGCCGCGTTGCCCGTATGTGCAAGACAGCTGCCGCGCCACGCGCCCGGCCCTGGACCCGAAAAGCCACAGCCTCGCCCGCTGCTTCTACCCGCTGAACCAGGAGGTGGCGTAATGGCCGTCGTACTTACCGCCCGGGACCTGACCCGTCACTACGAAGTGTCCCGCGGCCTGTTCAAGGGCCATGCGACCGTGCGCGCCCTCAACGGCGTGTCGTTTGAACTGCATGCCGGCAAAACCCTTGCTGTCGTCGGTGAATCGGGTTGCGGCAAATCCACCCTGGCCCGTGCCCTGACCCTGATCGAAGAGCCGTCCTCCGGCTCCTTGAAAATCGCCGGCCAGGAAGTCACCGGCGCCGACAAGGCCCAGCGCAAGCAACTGCGCAAAGACGTGCAGATGGTGTTCCAGAGCCCGTACGCGTCGCTCAACCCTCGGCAAAAAGTCGGTGATCAGCTCGGTGAACCGCTGCTGATCAACACCAACCTGAGTGCGTCCGAACGTCGCGAGAAAGTCCAGGCGATGATGAAGCAGGTGGGCTTGCGTCCCGAGCACTACCAGCGTTATCCGCACATGTTCTCCGGCGGTCAGCGCCAGCGGATTGCCCTGGCCCGCGCGATGATGTTGCAGCCTAAAGTGCTGGTGGCGGATGAGCCGACCTCGGCATTGGACGTGTCGATCCAGGCGCAGGTGTTGAACCTGTTCATGGATTTGCAGCAAGAGTTCAACACCGCCTACGTGTTCATCTCGCACAACCTGGCGGTGGTGCAACACGTGGCTGATGACGTGATGGTGATGTACCTCGGTCGCCCGGTGGAAATGGGGCCGAAGAACGACATCTACGAGCGTCCGCTGCACCCGTACACCCAGGCGCTGCTGTCGGCCACACCGACCATTCACCCGGACCCGAACAAGCCGAAAATCAAAATCGTCGGCGAGTTGCCCAACCCGCTGAACCCGCCGTCCGGTTGCGCTTTCCACAAGCGCTGCCCGTATGCCACCGAGCGCTGCAGCACCGAAGAGCCAGCCCTGCGCCCTCTCGATAACCGCCAGGTGGCTTGCCACTACGCGGAAGACATCAGCGACTGAGCCACCGGGGTTGACAGGCCGCGTCCTTGTCCATCCCCCACGCCAGCCGACGGACTGAGCGCCCCGGGTGTCCTGGACAAATCTGACGGACAACCCTGCGAAAGGAGATCTCCGTCAACGTCCGCTATTGGCCCAGAGTGTGTAAAAACGCTCATGGCCTCATCGCTTTCGATCATCGACGTTCGTTGGCTGAGCGATTGCGCAGTCAACGCCGTGGGTCGCATAAGTCTCGACCTAGAACACGTCAACGCTGTTTTTACAGCCTCAGGGATGGGCCAAAACCAGCCTTTTTTATGCCAACAGCACCTTCATCAAACCGTGAGCACCGTTGATTTTCATGACCCGTTTCAGGTTGTAGGCGAGCACATTCAAACTCATCACCGCGCTCACCCCGGCCCGTTTTCGGGTCAGGGAGTGCGCCGCACCAGATCAGCGCCTCTCCAGCCGGGCAGATGTATTGGTTTTTTCCGCGTCATAGATGAACGCATCGTTATTAAAACGCCCGTCAGCCTTGGCTCCAGAGATCATCGGTTTGGGCACATAGGCGGTGATGCCGGCATCGTGACAAGCGACCAGATTTTCTCCGAACAGTCCCAACTGCTGACACAGCACAACGAACTGGCGACAGAAGCCTCGGATGGCCTTGCTGTTGTCTTTTCGGAAGTTGGCGATGGTCTTGAAATCGGGTGCAAAACGCCCGATCAGCCACATTGGTTCGACGTTGCGCTGGGCTTCTCGCTCCAAACGTCGGCATCGACTGGATGCGGTTGAGATAGCCATAGATGTAGATCTTCAGCATGATCGCGGGGTGGTAAGCGGGCCGGCCAGTATCGGCTGGAACGGCACCTTCAAAACCCAGATTGACCAGATCAAGTTCGTCGACAAAGACGTCGACTACGCGCACCGGATTGGTATCGCTGATGTAGTCGTCGAGGCTCTCTGGAAGTAAGGTGCCTTGGCCTCGATGTTCACCTCGGATAAAGCGCTCATGGGCGATCCCTGCGATGAAATCCTCAGAAATCATAGCAAGGGTTCGCGAAGGCGTTTTGACACACTCTGGGCCGATTGCTGCCCTTGGCGAGAGACAGAAAACGGCCAAAAGCAGTGAGTGCTTTTGAATCAAAAGCTACCCTGTTTATACAAAACCAGAATAAGTCCGTACGCGCCTTATTCTCCTCCAGTATTGCTGATTACTGGCATTTGCTCGGGTTACAGAATTTTGAAGGGAACGTTGATAATCAAGCGGAACTCTTCGATATTGTTTTCCAGCTGGAGTGGGCTGGACCGGTGCCAGACATAGCCGCTCATCACACTCGCACCCTTGAAATTACCAGACTGCAAGGTGTAGCTGGCCAGCGTGCCGACTTCATACTCGTTTTCGTTGTCCTGTTTTTTAAAGTCGGCATACATTCCGTTTGAGCCACCATTGTAGTGGGTAGCATCGATGCCCCAGCCCTTGATGTACCAAATAGAGGTCTTCAAGCCTGGCAGGCCGTAAGCGGCAAAGTCGGTCATATAATTAACCTGGAACGACTTTTCGTTTGGCCCGTTATAGTTCGAGAGCCCGAGGTTGGGCAGGTTGATCGCATTCGACTCACCGACAAAGTCGAAGAATTCGTCGCCATCGATTTTCTGCAGTCCAAACTTCAGCGTATGGTTTTTCCAGGTCGGGGCGACGCTCAGGCCGTAGGCCTGCTGGTCGATATAACCCCCTTTCTCGGCTCCACTCGACTGAGTGTTATAGACATCCAACTGCATGTCGGTACTGATCGGGCCCCACTGGTATTTCTTGCCCAGGCCGAAGTATTCACGGTCCCAGATATCGTCGAAGCGCGACAGGTAGGCACTGGCGCGCCATCCACCTTTGGTCACGTAGTCTGCGCCACCGTAGGCAATGAAATCGCCGGTGACGTGCCTGTACGTATAGGTCGGGGTCAGATCCTGAGTGCCCGCGCCGGTCCTGGGGGATGCTCTGTCAAAGTACCCGGACTTGACCGTCAGACCGTCGATATCATGGCTTTCCAGCGAAACACCGTCGAAGGAAGCAGGCAGAGTCCGGGTGTCTGCGTAACCCATGACCGGCGTTCTGGACATCTGCTGCCGACCGACTTTGAGCGTTGTCTGCGCGAGTTTTACCTTCAACGCCGCCACGCCGATTTTGCTCCAGTCGTCGACCACATTGCCGTCCTTGTCCACCAGCACGCGGTTGCTGCCGCCAGCCGTTGCCAGCTGGCTGCGCTCCAGCGCCACTGCCGAATAGGTTGAGACGTCGAGACCAAACCCCAGGGGGCCTTGAGTGAAACCGGATATGTAATCCAGCTTGAAACCCTGCACCCAGGCAGTACGGTCTCGCACCGCGCGGGGGCCTTCATTGGTCTGTGCGCGGAAGTGCACAGCCTTGCTGCCGATTTCATGGGAATACCACTGACGGGTATTGAGCGTCAGGGTGCTGTCTTTGGCAAACCCATGTTCCTCTGCATAAACCGGCGACGCTGAAATAACAGCCGCGAGCATACCCGCCGACCATACTGGCAACTTTTCTGTGCGGTACATTGACTGTGCCTATAACTGTGGTGTTAACAGACAAACGTCTGAAATTATTGTTGTTGTTTTATAGGGAGGCCGAAGGCGCTTTTTGAGCGCTTTTCAAACTCCCTCTTCGCAAAAATTCAATCTTCCACGGGGTGCCAGCGGTTATTCCTGAACGTTGGTGTCACGTGATTCAGGCAGCATCCGCATGGCAATAAGGCTAACTATGCTGATACCGACCAAGTACCAGGCGGGGGCCATGGGGCTGCCGGTTGCAGCAATTAGCCAAGTGACGATGAATTGGGTACTGCCACCAAATATCGCGGCACCAATGGCATAGGTAATTGACAGGCCGGTGCTGCGCACAGCGATCGGCAACAGCTCCGGTACCTGGACGATACCCGCCGCGCCAAACATGGCAGTCAGGGCTGCAAGTACCGCATTAACGGTTAGCAACGTGACCAGGCTTGGTGAACCCGTGAGCCACAGGAACAGCGGGACGATCAGCAAGGTCAGCGCGACCCGAGGCAAAATGTTGGTCAGGCGCCGTCCGTAACGATCACTCAGGTGCCCACCAATCAGGGAAAAGGCAAAGGTCACAATCCCACCGATCAGTACACTGCTTTGAGCAACCGCTGCCGGCAGCTTCAGGACCTGTACCGCGTAGCTCACCATGTAGTTGCCAATCTGCGATGCGACCGCGATCGAGGCGAACAGCATCATGCCGAGGATCAAAATCTTTTTGTGGTTACGCAGCACCTCGCCGACTATCGCGCTACCGCTGCGTTCTTGCGTGTCCTGATGGGTTTCGGGCAGGGACTTGCGCATGTACACCACCAGAGGGATCAGCACCAGGCTCAGCAGGAACGGAATCCGCCAGCCCCAACTCGCCAATTGCTCAGTGCTCAGGCTCAGGGACAGCACCACCCCGAGCATGCCACCCACGGCAACGGCCAAGCCTTGGCTGGCGACTTGCCAACTGGCGTAGAAGCCACGGCGGCCGGGGGGTGCAGCTTCAATCAACAGTGAGGTCGCAGGACCCAGCTCGCCGCCCAGGGCCAGGCCCTGCAGCAGACGGCAAAAAACCACGAAGATGGGGGCCGCGATACCGATCGTTTCGTAGCTCGGCGTGATGGCGACGCCCAGCGTGCCGAGGGTGATCAGGGCCGCTGTCAGGATCATTGCCGGTTTGCGCCCGGCCTTGTCGGCAAAGGTGCCGATCAGCACACCGCCCAGTGGCCGCGCGAGAAAGCCGACGCCAAAGGTCGCTGCCGCTGCCATCAGGCTGCCGTACTCGCCTGACACCGGGAAAAAGGCTTTGCCGATGTAGATTGCGAAATACGCATAGATGACAAAGTCATAGAACTCGAGCGCATTACCAGCCACCGCGGCGGCAACTGATTTCTTGCTGAGGGTGGGGTGTGGAATTGCCATTTCAGGACTTTCCTCACTCGGGTTCTCAGTGATCGATACTGTCGAGTAGTTCATAGATCAAGATCTCTGTATTTATTAGAATTAATCTTAAACAAGTCCCTGTTTTCCGATGTTTGCCCTTACCAGTTTTCCAGCCCTTGTAGTGCCTGAGTCACGACATGGCTGGCTTGCGTCCAAACGGGTGTTTTCCAGTCCGCGTGGTTGGGGTAGAACAAATCCTTGAGTCGTTGGGTGATCTCGCTGCTTTGCGCCGTGTTCTGCTTGCCGTGACGGAAAACCCAGTGATCGGCCCGCAGCGTCGTGATTATTTGCTCAATCGGGTAGGTACCAAACTCCAGGCAAATGCCGATGTGTTTGGCCGCTGGGCATTCCTGCGAAATGGCCACCTGAATGGGGCCGCTCATCGGCACGCTGGTAGAGCTGCCGGCATGTACGTCGGTGATCTCACCCCACCAGTTCCTGGCTTTCTCCAGGGTGCAGATGTCGCGGGTGGCGAATATTTTTTCCCCGTAGCCATAGGGGCCGAGTCCGGTATGGACGTCCACAGAAGCGATGACCGTGGCGTTTGCCGCATAGGTACGCAGGATCTGCCGGAAGGTGGTGTTGCTCCAGGTCGGCGTCAGTCCACCAAAGAACATGCCATCCGGGTAATGGTACTGGCCCAGGGAGATGGCGCACTGGAACTTCTTATCACCGTGGGTCATACGGTATTGCTGCAATACCTGATCATCCTCGGGGGGCCATTGCGCAGGAAGCAGGGCCTCATGAATTTCGTGGTAACCCTCGTTTTCCGGAAGCGGACCGTCGAACTGAATAAAGTTACGGTTCAGGTCTACGTTTTCCTGGGTCACTCGGCGCAGGTGGGAAAAGCCGTGCGGATTAATCGCGTGAACATAGAGAATCGCCGTGTCGTCCGGCTTGGGCGGATCGAGCTGTAGTGCGCCAGTCTGCACGGCCGATCCAGGGAAACCTTCCACGCCATGGACGCCACTGAGCACGATCAGCACCTTGGAAGCGTCCCTTGGACCGTCGAACACGACATCCGTTGCCAGCGTTTCGTCCCTGCCACCCTTGAGATTCAGCTCATAGCTGTCGATCGACAGGCTTCGCTGGTTGGCAGCCGCAAAAAACTTTTCGCGTGCTTGTGCATACGAATCACTGAATAGATCGTCGATGTGTTCTGCGTTCATCATGAAGTCAAAGTCTCGACGTGTGCAGCGTGTACGATTGAACGCAGGCGCGTTTCGCGGCGGCGTCGGCAGGCATCACCAAATGCCTCGAATATGTCGCGGGACAGTCGATCATCGTGCACGCGCATCTCCGGATGCCACTGCACCGCCAGGGCGAAGCTGCTGGCGCCAGTGACCGAAAACGCCTCAATCAGCCCGTCCGGTGCGGTGGCCTCGACAGTCAGGCCGGTCCCTAGACTTGCGATGCCTTGATGGTGCAAGGAGTTGACTTGCGCATCATCCGCGGCGTGCAGTCGGGACAGTAGTCCACCCGCAGCAACCTTGATGCCGTGACTGTACTGATACCACTCGACAATGGGTCTGGAATGGTCACCTTCGCGGTGGTCAATGGCCCTGGGGCGCTGATGAACGGCACTGTCCAGCGTGCCACCCCAGGCAACATTCATCTCCTGGAAGCCGCGGCATATGCCCAATACCGGGACACCCGCATCCACCAGCCTTCTGACGAGCGGTAGAACCGTTGCGTCTCTGGCCAGGTCCAGCGTCGATATGTCCGGCGTAGCGGTGCCGCCATAACGCAGAGGCGAAATATTTGACGGGCTGCCGGTGAGCACCAGCCCATCGACGTTGGCCAGCAGGCTGTCGAAGTCGATGGCATCGGGATCAGCGGGCAGCGCCAAGGGCAATGCGCGAGCTGTACTCGCCACTGCGTCCACGTAGCCGTGCAGCAAGGTATGCGCAGGATGGCCATAGCGATCCACGCGATCGGTGGCGATGGCAACAAGTGGTCTGGCACCGTCCGCGAATAGTGGCGATCTGGTCATGGTCAAGTCCCGTAGGGGTAAACGAGAACCCAGTCTATGAGATGGTTAAATCATGGTAAATTGCATAATAAATTCAGATTTAATGCATTAACTGCAAGTGAGAAACCCATGAACACCCGACAGTTGCAGCACTTTCTTGCCCTGATGAACACCGGATCGCTCAGCGCCGCGGCTGATGCGGTGCACCTGAGTCAACCGGCGCTCTCCAGAAGCATCAAGGCGCTGGAGGACGAACTGCGGGTGTCGCTCTTTGACCGGACTAATCGTCGCTTGCATCCCACGCCATTCGCGATGGAATACCTCGAGCGGGCAAAGCGCATCGTTTTCGAAGAGCGTGACGGGGCGCGAACGCTGAATCTGATGAAGAATGGGGCCTATGGTCCGCTCGCGTTCGGCTTGGGCTCCTCGGTTGCCCTTGACTTCCTGGCCTCGCTAATCCGGCAACTGCTTGCTACGGGCCCGGGCTTGAAGATCCAGGCTCAGGTACACAGTACCGATGTGCTGCTGGACGCCCTGCAAAAGGAAAAGCTCGACTTCTTCATTGGTGATGTTGGTGCGGCAGCCCGCTACCCGGAGCTAATGGCCGAGCCTTTGTACACATGCAGTTTTGGCTGGTTCGCCCGGGCCGGGCACCCACTGGCCGGGCGCAAGGGCCTGACCATGGATGACCTCAAAGAGTACCCGCTGATCGGCTCGGGATACATCAGTGAGATGTTGGCACTGAAGATGGCCCATCTCTATGGCATGCAGTTGCCCATCGAGACCAACTTTGCCGCGAGCATCAATAACATCGAGACGGCGCACGACCTGATTCTCAGTACCGACGTGCTTTTTCCCACCACCTTCCTCGCCATGATCAAACTGCTCAGGGAAAAGTCCGTCGCAATCCTTAATGTGCAGCCACCCTTTGAACTAGACCTGACCCTGGGCATCGTAACGATCCGGCATCGGACACTGACACCCGCTGCGAAGCAGTCGTTCAGTATCATCCGTTCGTACTTCCAGGAGGCGGAGCAGGAGATCGCGGCTTATCTATAGTCGCGCCTGATGGGGCGCGTTACCCATCACGGGTCCATACTGGTTGATTGCATCGACCACAAAAGTGACTCAGGCAGTCACTCGATCAACTGGACAGGGAATGCGAAGCGCTACAGAAATACTGAGGAAACGAAAATGAAAAAAACATTGTGTTTCGTCATGCTGGTGCTGACTACAGGTCCGGTGCTGGCCGTCAGCCCGTCACCTGTCGCCGACACTCAGTATAAGTATGGGATGCACCTGGATATCGCCGAGGTGGTCTCGGTGACGGCAACACCCGTCGAGGATGCAGTTTATCCGGTGACCATGGAATACATTGACCATCAAGGCCAGACGCAACGGCTTGCGTACATCGTGACGGACACCACCTGGGGTGGTAAGTAGTTCCAGTCAGGGCGCGCGTCGCGATTGATGCCGGGTGTGTGGAGTTGATCGGCAAGGTCGCGGCCGCTTTCTGCCCGTGCTGACCGGCAGCAATTGACCGGCAGCCGGCTGATACAGAGACCACGTCACCACCACCCTTGCGACGTTGCCTACGGGTACGCCAGAATCCGCCGGCTTTGCTAGCTTCCCCGGTCGACTAACCTGCGTACAGCTGCCTCCCTCTCGTTTAGTCATTGATCTATTTACTCGCATAAAAAACGGGACGTTCAGCGTCCCGTTTTTTATGGCGAAGGCGATCAGCTTCAAGCGCGCTTGTTCAACGCCGCCTCAGCCGCTGCAATTTCTGCCTGACGCTTGACGATCATGTCGCCCACCGGCGGCCCCTGGAAGCGGCGGGCTTCAAAGCCGAACCAGACGATGGCCGTCAGCACCAGGAAACCAATAGTGATGTACAGCGCCCAATCGTTCGGTGGCTGGATGCCGATGACGAAAATAATGATCATCGACAGAACCGAGAGCAGGGCAAACACGGTGTACCAGAAGCGCCCCATGTTCCACGGGCCCATGGTTGGCCATTTCGAGGTCCCGTAGGTGAACAGGCCCAGCACGATGGGAATGATGAACGAGAAGAACAGGAAGATCACCGTGCAGGACACCACGATCGTATAGACCGGCGTTGCCCCCACCGAGATCACCGACGATCCCCAGTCGAACAAAACGGCGAGGGTGGCACCGGTCCAGATCGCGGCCACCGGGCTGCGAAAGGTCGGCGAGACCGAGGCCAGCGCTTTGGAGCAGGGCAGGCCGCCGTCACGTGAGAACGCGAAGATCATGCGCGAAACCGAGGTTACCGTCGCCAAGCCGCAGAGGATCTGCGAGATGAAGATCGCCACATACAGTGCGATTTTCAGCGTCGGGCTGACCTGCGCGTTCATGGCCCAAAAAAATACGTTCCAGCCTTGTTTGGCCGCCTCGTCCATGTTCGGCAGCATCAGTACGAACGAGCTGAGCATCACCCAGCCGAACAGCAACGACCAGACCACCGACATGACCATGCCGCGTGGCACTGAAACGGCCGCATTGCGGGTTTCCTCGGAGGTGTGCGCAGAGGCGTCATAGCCGGTGATGGTGTAGATCGGCAGCAGCAGGCCGAGCATGAAAATCCAGCCGTTCGACACTTGTGGCCAGACACCGCCGCCGGCATCGCCGGAGTAATTGCTGAAGGTCCACAACCGCGCGACTTCATAGCTGGGCGCCGAGATCAGGCAAACGATGGTCAGCGCCAGCGCTGTGGCAAAAATCAGATACCCGGAAAAGTCAGTCAGCTTGGCGGTCAGGCCGATTCCCAAGTGATTGCACAAGGCCTGGAGACCCGTCAGCACCGCGAGGAAAATCACCCGGACGGTGGTCGTGTCTTCCATGCCCAGTGCCGGTCCGAAGGCACCGAAAAAGAAGTAATAGGTGCCGACGTTGATCGCACCCAGCACGGTGACCAACCCCAAGAGGTTGAACCACGCGGTCAGCCATCCGGTAAAGCGGTTGCCGAGAATCGAGCCCCAGTGATACAGGCCGCCAGCGGTGGGGTACGCCGAGGAAATCTGCGCCATGGCCATGGCGAACACCCCGGAGATCAGGCAGCCAATCGGCCAGCCGATGCCGATGGACGCGCCGCCCGCGCCGGAGGTGCCCTGGGCGAGTGAGTTGATCCCGCCCGAGAGGATGCAAATGATCGAGAAGGAAATCGCGAAGTTGGAGAAAACCCCCATTCGTCGCGAGAGCTGCTGGGCGTAGCCCATGCTGTGCAGCACCTTGACGTCGTCGTCATGCGGCGTGTCGGTGCCGGGTTGGCTTGCTGGATTCATGTTGTGTGCCCCATCAGGTTTTGATACGCATCCATCCGGGGTTCCGGACGGTCTGGCTTTCAACCCCTTGTCGTACTGCTCCTGTCTCCCACCTGTCCGTGCGCTGCATTCAAAAGTCGGGCGCCGACAGTCAACTGCTCTACAGGCGGCCGTGATACGCCGCGTCGAAAATTTCCGCCGCACCGGCCCGCGTCAATGGCAGCGGGTTGCCGCCGGCAGACGGGTCGACAATCGCCATGTCCGCGATCAGGTCGGCCTGTTGATCATCCACCCCCAATTCGACCAGCGTGTGTGGTACGCCGATGTCTTTGCGCAGTTTGAGGATGAAGGCCAGAAAACTGTCGAAGCTGGGGGAGGGCAGGCGTAAATACGCGGCTAAGCGCGTGATGCGTTCTTCGATGGCCGGGCGATTGAATTTCAGGACATACGGCATGAAGGTCGCATTGGTCATGCCGTGATGCGTGTCGTACAGCGCGCCCACCGGATGCGACAGGGCATGCATCCCACCCAGTCCTTTCTGGAACGCGGTGGCGCCCATCGCTGCCGCCGCGAGCATGTGCGCGCGCGCCTCAAGGTCGGACGGCATGTGCACGGCGCGCACCAGCGCGTTGGCCACCAGGCGCATGCCTTCCACGGCGATGCCATCGGCCAGCGGGTGAAAGCCGGGGGCGCAGTAGGATTCCAGGCAGTGGGCCAACGCGTCCATGCCCGTGCCGGCGGTGATTTTGGCCGGCATGCCGACGGTCAGGGCCGGGTCGCTGATGACCACGCGCGGCATCATTTTCGGGTGGAAGATGATGCGTTTGGTGTGGGTGCGTTCATCAATGATCACCGCCGCACGGCCCACTTCCGAACCGGTGCCCGCGGTCGTCGGCACGGCAATGACCGGGGCGATGCGGCTTTCGTCGGCGCGGGTCCAGTAGTCGCCGATGTCTTCGAAATCCCAGACCGGGCGCGTCTGGCCGCTCATGAAGGCGATGAGCTTGCCCATGTCCAGGCCACTGCCGCCGCCGAAGGCGACCACACCGTCGTGGTTGCCGGCGCGCCAGGCGTCGAGCCCCCCCGCCAGGTTGGCTTCCACCGGGTTCGGCTTGAGGTCGCAAAACAACGCGACGCCGAGGCCGGCAGCGCGCAGGGCATCCAGTGTGGCGATGGTCATCGGCGCACGCGCCAGGCCGCTGTCGGTGACCAGCAGCGGTCGCTCGATACCCTGGCTGCGGCAAGTGTCGGCGAGTTCGGCGATGCGGCCGACACCAAAGTGGACGCTCGTGGGGTAATTCCAATTCCCGGTCAGGCTCATGGCTCAGATCTCATGGCGCAAATGGAAGGATTTGGCACGGGTCAGGTGTTCATAACCGAGGCGCGACAGGGTGACGCCGCGCCCGCTGTTTTTCACCCCGGTCCAGGCCAGGGCCGGGTCCAGGTAATCGCAGCGGTTCATGAATACGGTGCCGGTGTCGATTTCGTTGCCGATACGTTCGGCGGCGGCGAGGTCTTGGGTCCAGATCGAGGCGCTAAGCCCGAACTCGCTGTCATTCATCAAGGCGATGGCTTCGTCGTCGCTGGCCACCGGCATGATGCCGACCACCGGACCGAAGCTTTCATCACGCATCACCGACATTTGATGGGTGACGTCGACCAGAACCTGCGGCGCGAGGTAAGCACTGCCCGGCGCGTCAGCCGGGAACGTGGTCGGGTCGATCAGTGCCTTGGCGCCCAGGGCCAGCGCTTCGGCGATCTGACCACGAACGAACACCGCAGCGCCCGGTGTCACCAGTGGGCCGAGGGTGGTGGCTTCGTCCAGAGGATTGCCGAGCACGTATTGGCGAGTCAGCGCGGCGAAGCGCTCGACAAATACCGGGTAGATTTTCTCATCGACATAAATGCGCTCGACGGCGCAGCAGCTCTGCCCGGAATTGAAAAAGCTGCCGTCCACCAGGTTTTCCACCGCGTGGTCGAGGTGGGCGTCTGCCCGCACGTAGGCCGGGTCTTTTCCGCCGAGCTCCAGGCCCAGGCCGAGGAAGCGCCCGGTGGCCGCGTTTTCCATCGCCTGGCCGGCGCCCACCGAGCCGGTGAAGTTCACCTGCTGCACGCGTGCGGAACCGATGATCGCGGCGGTCTGGTCGTGATTCAGCAACAGATTATTGAACAGGCCGGCGGGCAGATGGGCGCGGGCCGCCGCTTGCGCAAAGCGTTCACCGACCAGCAGCGTTTGCGAGGCGTGTTTGAGGATGACGCTGTTGCCGGCCATCAACGCCGGAATGATCGTGTTCACCGCCGTCAGGTAAGGGTAATTCCAGGGTGCAATGACCAGCACCGTACCCAGCGGTTCACGCTGGATAAGCCGACGAAACCCCGCGACCGGTGTGGGTTCAATCGCGGCCAGCGCTTCGGGGGCAATGGCGATCATGTGGCGGGCGCGTTCTTCGAAACCACGCAATTCCCCAGCGCAATATCGGACCGGGCGGCCCATTTGCCAGGCCAGTTCCGGGACGATGTCGTCTTTCATCGCCAGCATTGCGTCCACCACGGCGCTGCACAGGGCGGCGCGCTCGCTCAGAGGCCGGCGTTTCCAGTGCGCCTGGGCGTCTGCGGCAGCCGCCAGCGTGTGTTCGATCTGCGTCGCGTCGGCGTATTGGCGTTCGGCATAAATCCGGCCATCGACCGGTGAGATGAGTTGGATCATGGCGGTCATGCTCTGCTCAATAGCGCTCGAATCCGCGCTGCAATTCCCAGTCGGTGATCCGCCGGTCGTACTCTTTCTGCTCCCATTCGGCGGTGTGCACGTAGTGGTCGATCACCTCATCGCCGAACGCTTCACGCAACATGGTGGAGGTCTGGAGCGCGGCGCTGGCTTCGCGCAACGTCTTGGAGACTTCAGGCAGGTGTTCGTCGAGGTAGGCGTCACCTTCAAAGGGCGGCGCAAGGTTGAGCTGCTCGTCGATGCCGGCCAGGCCCGCCGCGATCAGGGCCGCAAAGGCCAGATAGGGGTTGAGGTCGGCGCCGCCGATGCGGCATTCGATGCGGATGGATTTGCTGCTTTCGGCACACAACCGGAAGCCGGCGGTGCGGTTGTCGCGGCTCCACACGGCCCGCGTCGGAGCAAAGGTGCCAGCCTGAAAGCGTTTGTACGAGTTGATGTAGGGCGCGAGAAAGCAGGTGATGTCGTTGGCGTACTTGAGCTGCCCGGCCACCCAGGATCGCATCAGTGTCGACATGCCGAACTCGGCCTTGGCGTCGAAGAACAGCGGCTTCTTGGCGTTCTTGTCCCACAGCGAGTTATGGATGTGGCTGCTGGAACCGGCGGCGTCATAGCGCCACTTGGCCATGAACGTGATCGCCTTGCCTTGCAGTTGCGCTATTTCCTTGCAGGCGTGTTTGATGATGACGTGGTGGTCGGCCATGGTCAGGGCATCGGCGTAGCGGATGTTGATCTCTTCCTGCCCCGGGCCCCATTCACCCTTGGAATTTTCCACCGGGATGCCGCAGGCCTGCAGATGCTTGCGAATCGCCCGCAGCACCGGCTCTTCGCGGGTGGTCTGCAGGATGTTGTAATCCTCGATGTAGTGGCCGGCGGTTTTGGGCTTGTAGTAGTTGCGCTTGTGGATGGACTCGTAGGTCTCGTCGAACAGATAGAACTCAAGCTCCGAGGCGAACATGCCGGTATAGCCACGCTCGCGCAGGCGCTCGACCTGCTTTTTCAGGATCGCCCGCGGGCTGTGCGGCAAGTCGCGTCGATGGTGGTGATCGAGCACATCACAGAGCACCAGCGCCGTGCACTCCAGCCACGGCACCTTGCGCAACGTGCTCATGTCGGGTTTGAGCACGAAGTCGCCATAGCCCTTGCTCCAACTGGCGGCGGCGTAACCCGGCACGGGTTCCATGTCGATGTCGTCGGCCAGCAGGTAGTTGCAACAGTGGGTTTCTTCATGGCCGCTGTCGATGAAAAATTCGACCTGGAATCGTTTGCCGACCAATCGGCCTTGCATGTCGACCATGCAGACCAGGACGGTATCAATTTCGCCGGACGCGGCGGCACGCTTCAGTTCATCAAAGCTGAGTTGGGGCTCGGTCATCACGTCAGTCCTGCGTGAATAGTGTGGGCCTGTCTGAAATAGCTGTTGCAGACGCTCTTCAGAAAAACCCAAACCCTGCCGGAGCGAGCATCGTGCGCAATAAGCTGCCCTTAGCTTAGCCTACTGTCGATTTGTGCAAGTTTTGATGGAGTTGGCGATACGCGCCCACCAGTTGATCAAGCGAGAACGCAAGATTTCGCCCGCTCGGATTGGGCAAGACCCAGACCTGTGCATGACCGAAGGTGTCGGGTTGTAGTCCCCAGGGAATGTCGCGCCGGCCCGATAGCGCGCAGTACGCCGCTTTGCCGAGAAACGCCACAACGCGCGGCCCGTAGCGGGCGATCTTCTGTTCGAAGCTTGCCGCGGCGGCCATGAACTCATCGCGCGACAGCTGATCTGCGCTCGCTGTAGGCCGTTCGACCACGGCGGTCAAGCCGCAGCGATACTGCAAAATCGTCCGGTCGTTTTCCGGGCGCACCTGCTCGGGGGTGAACCCGGCGAGATGCAGGGTGCGCCAGAAACGATTGCCCCGGCCTGCAAAATGATGCCCTTGGGCGGCGGCCGTCAAACCCGGATTGATCCCGCAAAAAATCACGTCGAGCTGTTCGGCCAGAATGTCTTCGAGTCTTTCGCCCGCCATAAAATCTCTCAACCGCAGATCACGTTGACTGCGTTGCGTGCCAGTTCAGTCAGTTCTTCGCGGGATTTTCCCGCCCGTGCCCGTATCGAAATGCTGTGCAGCAGGGAGGAGGCGAGGACGGCGAGGGCTGTCGGGTCGACGTCGTCTTTCAATTCTCCGGTGGTGATTGCGGTTTGCAGGCGTGCTTCGAGATCGGCATCGAGTCGGCTCAGGCGATCTGACAACACCTCACGGATTTCAGAATCTTCCACGGCTTCGGTCGTTGCTGTGCCGATCGCAAAGCAGCCACGGGGTTGGCCTTCGCCCGAGAAGTAGATCGACAGCTGACCTTCATAGAAACGCATCAACGCTTCACGCAGGGTCAGTTGCTGGTCCGTCAACGCCTCGTGCATGGCGGCGGCGGCAAATTCCCAATATTGCTCAAGCGCTTTGATGTAGAGCGCGTGTTTGTCACCGAAAGCGGCATAGAGGCTGGGGCGATTCATGCCGGCCGCGGTGGCGATGCTGTCCAGGGAAGCGGCGGCATAACCGGTACTCCAGAACACACCAAGCGCTTGCTGCAATGCGGTCTGCGGGTCATAGGCGCGGGGTCTTCCCCGGACTTTTGCTTCGGTAATCTTTTTTTGTGCCATGGCGTACAAAATCCTTGTGCGGAGGTGGGTCGAGGCATATTCTTACACCATCGCACAAAATTAAGGAACCAGAAGTTCCTGATTTCAAGGTTTGTTGTAGCGGAGCTCGAACTGGGTATTGCGGCGACGAAACACGGTGCGGCGGAGCGATCCTTCTGACTGCGCACGGCATGGCTGTTTCTTTGTGGGTATTAGCCCCCGACTTCCCGGTTAAAGGTGTATTCGATCATGACCAAACAGTTCGACATTCCAGCGACACAAACCTTTGAGCACCCAGGGCCGAACCCAACAGGCACGCCTGCCAGGAAACTGCTTAAAGCGACACTGCGTCCCCTGCTGATGGTGGGCCTGCCGGCGCTCTTTGCGGCGATTGGCTACGCACACTACATGGCCGGCCAGCCTTTCATGTCGACCGATAACGCCTACGCCCGTGTGGCGAAGGCCTCGATTAATGCGCGCACGTCCGGCCAGGTGATCGACATTGCAGTCGAGGACAACCAGCCGGTTCGCAAGGGCCAGGTGTTGTTCCGCATCGACCCCAAGCCATTGCAAATCGCCGTTGACCGCGCACAAGCGCAGTTGAGCGTTGCCCGGTTGCGCATCGATGGGCTCAAGGCCAGCTACCGCCAGCAACAGGCGGAACTGCAATCGGCCAAAGAGTCGGCCGATTTCGATCAAAAGGAGTTTGGCCGCAAGAAGGCGTTGGTCGCTTCCGAGTTCGTTTCGAAGTCCCTTTATGAACGTGCAGACACCGACCTGAAAGTGTCACGGCAACGAATCGTCTCCATCGAACAGCAGATCGCGAGCACGGTGGTTGCCTTGAACGGCAACCCGAACATCAACGTCGACAGCCACCCGACCGTTCGCGAGGCCCAGGCGCAGCTTGATGAAACGCAGCTCAATCTGTCCTACGCAACGGTGTATGCACCGGACGATGGCATCGTGGCCAAAGTCGACGATTTGCAGGTTGGCAACTATGTGAACAACGGTGCGCCGGCGTTTGCGCTGCTGTCTGATCGCCAGGTGTGGATCGAGGCCAATTTCCGTGAAACGCAGGTGGCGCACATGCGCCCGGGCCAGAGTGCGACGATCCGCATCGATACCTATCCGGATCACGAATTCAAAGCCCACGTGGTCAGCATGAGCCCCGGCGCCGGTTCGGATTTCGCACTGCTGCCGCCCGAAAACGCGACCGGCAACTGGGTCAAAGTGGTGCAGCGGGTACCGGTACGCCTCGAACTCGATGAGGTCGACCCGCAGATGCCGCTCTACTCGGGGATCAGCGCCACGGTCAAGGTCGATACCGGGCATCGCACGTCGTGGTGGTATCCAATCAAAGCATTGTTGACCGCAGGTGCCTCCTGATGAACGCCATTCCTGCCAGACCTCAAAATGCGGGCGCGTTAAGGTTTGCCGCGTTGCTTGCGACTTATATGCAATCGGCCAACCTGCCGTTGCCCAATGCCGTGCTCCGGTTGATCCAGGGCAGTATGTCGATGACCGACGACCAGGCTGGGTGGATCTTCACCTCGTACCTTGCCGCCAGCGCGATCACGATGCCGATTGCTCAATGGCTCGCCGGGCGCTATGGCTTGAAGCGGGTTTACCAAACCGCGTTGTTCATGTTCATGCTGGGCTTATGGCTTGCCACCCTGGCGACGACGCCGCTGGAATTCATCGGCGCGCGCATCATTCAGGGCCTGGCGAGTGGCGTGCTGGCACCGCTGTCGATGGCGATTGCCATGGAAACGCTGCCACTGGAGAAACGCGCGAAGTTTGGCGCGACGTGGACCGCCATCGTGCTCTTGGGCATCGTCAGCGGCCCGAGCATCGGCGGCTGGGTGGCCGAACATTTCGACTGGCGCCCGATCTTCTACATCAGCCTGCCGCTGTCGGCGTTTATCTTCCTGGTGATGGCGCTGCTGCTTGCCGAGAAAAAGGCCGAGAAACGTCCCACGTTCGATTTCTTTGGTTTCGGCACCTTCACGCTGTCGTTGATCAGCCTGCAGATGTTGCTCGATCGCGGTGAACGCCTGGACTGGTTTGCCTCCCCCGAGATCTGGCTGGAAGCGATCGGCTGTGCACTGGGGTTCTACCTGTTCGTGGTGCATGTGCTGACCGCGAAGGTGCATTTTCTCAACAAGCGCTTGTTCAACGACCGCAACTTCATGCTGTCGACCGTGATCTTTTTCGCCGTGGGTTTCGTGCTGCTGTCGACCATGGCACTGACCTCGCCGATGCTCGATGAAATTCTCGGCTACCCGCCTGACACCACCGGTGCCCTGACGATACCGCGTGGCATGGGACTGGTCGGTGCGTTTCTGTTGATGGGGCGAGTGCCCGAGCGTTTCGACCGTCGGCTGTTCGTGGCAGCAGGTGTCGCCATCGTGGCGTATGCCAACTGGATGATGCTCGGCTATTCGCCGCTGATGGACGCGTCGCCGGTGGCGGTGGCCGGGGCGGTGCAGGGCATTGGAATCGGCATCTTGATGCCGTCGCTGACCAAGGTCGCGTTCAGCACGCTCGACCCCGCGTTGCGCCCGGAAGGCACCGGTTTTTTCAATTTGTCCCGCGTGTACGGAAGCACCCTGGGCGTTGCGATTGTGCAGCTGTTTTTCTTCAACAACATGCACGCGATGCACATGGCGCTGGCCAGCAATATCACGCTCTACGGCGCCGTCGCGCATTCCGCACCGGGCTCGCTGCAAGCACTGGCGGGGCTTAACGAAATGATCACCGGGCAAGCGGCGTTTATTGCCGTGATCGACCAATTCAAGATTTTGATGTTCGCGATGCTGGTGGTGAGCCCACTGGTGATCTTTCTTCGCAAGCCCGTTGCGACCAACTAGTTTTCGTGGAGTTTGCCTCATGAAATCCAATGCGCGCTTCATCAATGCACAGCCGTTGAAAACCACGTTTGGCGCAGTGTCGGTGCTGATGTTCCTGTCCGCCTGTGCGGTTGGCCCTGATTATCAGATGCCGCCACCCAGCCAGTCGCAGCACTTTGACCAACAGGCCGAGCAGCGTCTTGGCCAGAGCGGCAACATTGATCTGGGCAAGAAGGTCACTGGCGATTGGTGGTCTGCGTTTCGCTCACCAAAACTCGATCAGGTAGTGCGCCGGGCCATCGACGGCAATCTTGAACTCGTGGCTGCCGATGCCACGATCCGCCAGGCCGCGTCGTCCGTTGCAGCGGCGCAAGGTGCGCTGTATCCGCAGGTCGATTTCGGCGCTCAGGCCGGTCGCGTACGCACCCACAACGGGCCGGAGCCGGTTGTCTCGAACTTCTATGCCATCGGTCCACGGGTTGGTTTTGACCTGGACGTGTTCGGCGATAACAAGCGACAGGTCGAACAGCAGGAAGCGCTGACAGCCTTCCAGAAACATCGCTACGAAGCGGCGTACCTCACCCTGACGGGAAATGTCGCCAGCCAGGCTTTGTTGATGGCCTCTGCCAACGCGCAGATGCAAGCCGTGGAAAAACTGTTGGCCAATGACACCAAGAACCTCGAACTGGTGCGCATGGCGCATGCCAATGGCGCCACCACGCAGATCGATGTGTCGCTGGCCGAAACCCGGCTTGCACAGGACCGCACGCTGCTGCCGCCCCTCGCTCAACAGCGCGATTCGGCCCGGCATGCGTTGTCGATTCTGACGGGCAAAGGCCCGGCCGACTGGATTGCACCGGACTTCGACCTTGGCGAGTTTGCCTTGCCGTCGGGCGTGCCGGTCAGTTTGCCCTCGGAAATGGCCCACACCCGGCCGGACGTGCTGCAAGCCGAAGCGCAACTGCACATGGCCAGTGCCGCCGTCGGTGTCGCGACCGCCAGCCTCTATCCCCACGTGGAGCTGACAGCGTTTCTCGCACAGTCGGCATCCGGCAATGGCGGTGCCGCACTGTGGGGGTTCGCCGCCGGGGTGGCGGGGCCGATCTTCAATGGCGGCACACTCAAGGCTGAGCGCCAGGCGGCGGTCGACGGCTACAACGCGTCGCTCGCTGACTACCAGCAAACCGTCATCACATCGTTCGGTCAGGTCGCCGACACGCTGCAAGCCATCAACCATGACGCCGAGGCAAACCTGGCCCAGGAGGACGCCTTACGTGCCGCCGACAGTAGTTTTCGCTTGAACCAGCAAGCGTATGCCCAAGGCGAAAACAGCATTCTCCAGGTGCTGGAAGCAGAGCGCGCCTATGAGCAGGCGTTGCTCTGGCACATCCGGGTGAAGACCGCCCAGTACCTCGACACCGTTCAGTTGTTTGTGGCGCTCGGCGGCAATTCCGTTGGCGTTTTCGAGCAACGGGTGGCCAGTCGTGAAGCACCGAAACGTTCATATCAGTAACGGCTGCGGCCAGAGAGAGTGGAGTCAAGACATGTCATATGAAGCCTTTCACGATGAACTTCGCGAAACAAAATTTGCGCTCAATCATGGATCGGTAGCGATGCCAGCCGTTGGGTTCGGCACATTGTTCCGGGACCTCAGCGTTACCACCCAAGCCGTCACTCACGCGCTGGAAACAGGCTTTCGTCATTTCGATTGCGCCGAGCGTTATCGAAACGAGGAGGGCGTGGGCGTGGCGATCAAAGCGTTCCTCGACACGGGCAAAGCCCGGCGCGAGGATTTGTTCATCACCACCAAGCTGTGGAACACCAACCACCGTCCGGAGCGCGTATTGCCGGCGTTCGAGGCCAGTTGCCGACGGCTTCAGGTGGATTACATCGATTGCTATCTGATCCATACGCCTTTTGCCTTTCAGCCCGGCGATGACCAGGACCCAAGGGACATCTACGGCCACATCATTTATGACGGGGGCGTGACGCTGATCGAAACCTGGCAGGCCCTTGAACGCCTGGTGGATGAAGGACGCTGCAAGACCATCGGTTTGTCCGACATCACTTTGCCGGCGCTTCAGAAGATTGTCGAAGTGGCGCGGATCAAACCTGCCGTGGTGCAGGTGGAAGCCCATCCGTATCTGCCGGAATGGGAGCTGCTGGAGTTTTGCAAGCAACATGGAATTATCGTCCTCGCGTTTGCCCCACTCGGCCACGGCATGGAGCCTGCCGTACTCGAAGACCCGGTGATTACCGGCATCGCAAAACACGTGCAGAAAACCCCGGCGCAAGTCGCGTTGGCCTGGTCGGTACAGCGTGGCGTGGCGTTTCTGACCACCTCTGCAACACTGAGCCATATCCAGGAAAACTTTGATCTTTCCACGTTGCCGCATCGGGCCATGCGTGAAATTCAGGACGATATTACGACCCGGGTGCGCTTCAACTCGGTCGTGGAAACGGGTGTCCCCGGATTCATCCCGCGCCAAAAGTAATGCACGCCAAAGTGCCGGCCTGATGCCTGGCCGGCGCTATTATTCCTGCACATCAATCTTGCGCTGAGGCGAAAACGATGGACGTTTTCCAGACCATGCGATGTTTCATAGCCGTTGCCCAAAGCGGCAGCTTTACGGCGGCGGCCAAGACGCTGGACACCACGACCACCCATATTTCCAAAGCCGTCTCCAGCCTGGAGGCCAGGTTGCAGGCACGCCTGATCAACCGCACGACCCGGCGCCTGGCCCTGACCGAGGCGGGGCTGCGCTATTTGCAACGCTGCGAGAAGATCATCGACGAGATGCGTGATGCCGATGAGGAAGCCGGGACGGCGAAAATCAGGCCCATGGGCCGCCTCAAGATTCATGCGATGTCCGCCATTGGCAATCACTACGTGATCAACGCCATCGCCAAATACAGAGAAACCCACCCATCGGTGATGTTCGATTTGACCCTGACCAATCGGCTGCCTGATTTGCTGGAGGAGGGCTATGACATGTCGATTGTGTTGGCACGGGATCTGCCCGATTCCGGGTTTGTCGCGCAGAGGCTGGGCATTACCTACAGCATCCTGTGCGCCTCGCCCGCGTACCTGAAAAAACGCGGCATCCCTGACGCGCCCGACTCACTGGGCGAACATGATTGCCTGCGGATCGTGAATACCGTGATGCCGACTGAGAACTGGGTATTTGAAGGGCCTGAAGGCGTGGTGACAGTGAGTACGCCGTTGTCTCCCTTTCACGTCAACACGGCCGATGCGATGACGGTTGCCATTACTCAAGGGATGGGCATCGGGATTCAACCGATTGCTTCTGCAGTAGAGGGTTTGAAAGCGGGGACGTTGGTGCGGGTGCTGCCTGAGTATCACTTTGAAGAGCTGAATGTCTTCGCCATTTACCCGTCACGAAAGTTCGTCGATGCGAAAATAAAAACCTGGGTAGAGTTTCTTAAACACTACATTCCGGTCTTGCTGGCCTCAGATGAAAAAATCGTCGGCTCGGCAATCAGCAGATAGTCGCCAGTGCCGTCGGTATGGAGTGTCGACCCTCCATCGCCTGCACCTGTCTCAACCGTTTGAACACCCGGTGCCCATCACTTGATATTGAAGGACGTGTTGTTGACCGTGGGAGTCTTCATACGTCATTTGCGCGGGCCCCGGGCCGCATTGGTCTCCGACGTCGCTCACGCTAATCACCCGTTTGATGTCCAGTTGAGTGGCGTAGGTATAGGTTTCAACCGAGAGCCTGGTAGTTGAAGCGCTATCGTCGGCCCAAGCCTGTGTTCCGGCACTGGCAAACGCCAGCAGGATTGCGATTTTCGAAAGGTTCATGGTGTTCACCGTATCGTTTGAGGATGACCGGATTGATCATCCCTTTGCTTCCTGTGAGCACAGGCTGAATGCTCATCGGGTAGGGACGATGCTAGGGGTTTGTCCAACCCCCAAACAGCGGCTCGCAAGACAAACACTGTTGCCGGATGGCGCATGAATACAGGGCTGCTGGACGCCATCGCGACCGCTGTGGCATGGTCGGCGAAAAACCAACGGGATCAAGATGATGGAGGAGGGTGTAGAGCTCGGCGGCACACCGTCGATGGCGATGCTCAAGGCATTCAATCGTTGTGTGTTGCACCTCGGGCGGCTGGCTCGGGAGCGTGGTGCCTCGCAATTCATCGAAGACGGACTGCAAGCCTTTCGCCAACTGGTGCCATTTGCTTCCGCCTGGTGGGGCGAGATGTCCACGTCGCACGCCAACGTGGCGCCCAAAAGCTGGATGCACGGGCGCATCGACCTGCCTGAATCGTTTGCTGCTGAATGGCACAAGAGTGCGGGCAGCGACAAGTTTTCCCATGACACCTTGAACCAGCCCGGCGAAGTGGTGCGCGACAGCGGGTTCACCGATCCCGATGAAGAGGTCGACGCATTCGCTCGCCGTCACGACCTCTACCACCCGATGTGCATCACCTTCGAGCTGCCCGAAAGCGGCTTGATGTTTTTTGTCTGCCTCTATCGCGGTGCACACGCCCCCGGATTCAACGACAGTGAAGCCGCGTTGTTTTCAGCGTTCTGCGACCACCTGTTGCAGTTATGGCGATTCCAGGTGCAAGACATGATTCGCTTCGACACCGGTAACGGCGCCAGCGACTTCGGGGTCGCGCGGCTGGACGGCACGCTGCTGTACGTGGGCGCCAATCTCTGCGCTGTCATTCAGCGCGAGGTGGCGGGGTGGCACGGTTCAATGCTGCCCGCGCCCGTGATCGCGCAACTGCAAAAGGCACCGTGTGTCATGCGTCTCGGGCGGTGTGCGCTGACCCTCACCCCGAATGCCGAGCACGTCATTCTGTCTCTCGAAGCGCAGTCGCGCGGGGCAGTACTGGCCCCACGCGAACGAACGGCGGCGATGCTGTTCGCCGCCGGGCACTCCTACAAGGAAATTGCCAGGATCCTGGGCTTGAGCCCCTCGACCGTGCGCACCTATCTGCGCAACTGCTATTTGCAACTCGGGGTGAAGAGCAAGATCGAGTTGGGGTCTGTCCTGTCAGTGCAGGCACGCCGCGAATCACCGTGACGCCCCCCGATTTCGCCTGATCAATCACTGACCCCTCCTCATTTGCAGAGGTCCATATAACCGCCGCGCGCTATAGGGTATGCCCTGCATATCAAGGGCTTGTGCGCAGGCTGTTCGGGCCACTTCGAAAACTATAAAAACAGAGGTGAGGCAGTTGAAATTTTCCAGGCTTTTTATCGCCATGGCGGCGACAACCGCAGTGTCCGGTATGGCGTTGGTGGGGTGTCAGACGCAGGGTTCCCATCCGGCCGACATGGTCATGCGCAACGGTTATGTCTACACCGTCGATGGGCAGAATTCGGTGCAGCAAGCGATCGCCATCACGGGCGGGAAGATTGTCTATGTCGGTAACGACGAAGGGGCGGCCTCGTACATCGGCCAGCAAACGCAGCTGATCGATCTGGCGGGGCGCATGCTGATGCCGGGCTTCATTGATGCGCACATGCACCCGGGGGACGGCGGCCGCGCCATGACCTTGTGCGACCTGAAATATCAGACCATGACCCGCAAGGTGTTCCAGGAAACCATTCAGGCATGCCTGGATGCCGACAAGGGCAAGGGCCCCGATGTCTGGCTTGAAGTGGGCAGCTGGGATCGCATGGGCATGGATGGCCTCGACGGTGACCCTGACAAGTCGACGCTGGACGCACTCAAGACGGATCGGCCGATTCAGGTCCGCTCCACCGATTTCCATACCGTGCTGACCAACTCTCGCGGCCTGGCGGTCGCCGGCATCAACAAGCACACGGCCAATCCAGGTGACGGCAAGTACGTGCGCGACAGCGCCGGCAACCCGACCGGCATCTGCGAAGACGGCGCTGCCGATGCCATGGCCGCCGTGGTGCCACCCGCCACCGACGCAGAAAAACTCAACCAGACCCGCGCCGCGCTCGATGCCATGCGCCAGCAGGGCATCACCAGTTTCTTCGATGCCTTGTCGGGGCCGGAGAATGGCAAGGCGTTCACCACGTTGCAGCAGTCGGGTGAACTGACCGCGCGGGCCTTGCTGGCGATCAAACTGGACCCGGCTGCGGCAGCGGCGGATCCGGCCAAGACCATCGCTGAGGCCAAGGCAATGGCCGCCACCTACGATCAGGGCGAAGCCAACGTCGCGCCGGGTGTGAGCATGCGTCACGTCAAATTGTTCATGGACGGCATCATCAATGCCCCGGCGGACACCGGTGCGATGTTGGCGCCGTACCTGCACAACGCCGGCACCGACAAGGCGCCGAAATGGGCGCCGGGCAAAAACGTCGGCGAGCTGTATTTCCCGCCGCAAGTGCTCAAGCCGCTGCTGTTGCAAGCCGTGCAGGCCGGTCTCGACCCGCACCTGCACGCCACCGGAGACCGCGCCGTGCGTGACTCGCTCGACGGCATCGAATACGTGCGCCAGCAATTGCCCGGCAACGGCTTTCGCCCGGCCATTACTCACAACGAGTCCGTGGACCCCGCCGACTACGGACGTTTCAAGGCGCTCGACGTGACCGCCAACATGTCCTTCCAATGGGCGCAGCAGGCGCCGTCCACAGTCGACGGCACCAGCGATCACCTCGGCCCTGCGCGTTTTGCCCGCATGGAGCCGTCGGGCAGCATCGCCCGCGCTGGCGGCCGTGTGGCGTATGGCAGCGACTGGCCGGTTGACCCGCTCGATGAGTTCCTGGCGCTGAAGATCGGTGTCACCCGTTCAGGCGACCCGCTGAACCCGCACAGCTATGGCCCCAAGTACGCCGGCCGACTCAACGCCGCCCCGGCGCTGTCGCGTGCCGAGGTACTGCGCACCATCACGGTCAACGCCGCCGAGCAACTGAAACTGGAGAAAGTCGTGGGTTCGGTCGAGGTCGGCAAGTTTGCTGACGTGATCGTGCTCGACAAAAACTTCATGCAAGTGCCCGAGGACGAGTTGGCCCGTAACTCGGTGCTGATGACGGTAGTCGGCGGCAAGGTGGTGTGGGCCAAGGCACCGTTCGCGGGACAAGTGGCCATGACCGAACAACAAAAATAGCCCATGCCGGCTAATGCCGATCAGCTAAGCAATTTTTGCTGTAACGCAATGTCTGTAGCAGCTGGCGAAGCCTGCGTCCGGCTGCGCAGCAGTCGTGAAATCAGACGATGCGGTGTTTCAGGAAGAACGCAAACTCAGGTTTAACGACTGCTGCGCAGCCGGACGCAGGCTTCGTCAGCTGCTACGGATCGCGTCATGGCTTAGCTGTTCGGCATTACCCATGCCCACATTGGATTGTGTGGATGCCTTTTACCTTTGAAGAGAATAAAAATAATGACCCAGGTCCGCGATAGTCAGCAACGAAGTCCCCTGATCGAGACACGCTCGATCGATTACATTCCCGAGGCCGAGCGTCATGGCAGCCTCTACAGCCAGTTCACCCTGTGGCTGGGTGCCAACCTGCAAATCACCGCGATTGTCACCGGGGCGCTGGCCGTGGTGTTGGGCGGTGATGTGTTCTGGTCGTTGATCGGCTTGCTGATCGGCCAATTGCTCGGCGGTGCAGTTGTCGCGCTGCACGCCGCTCAGGGACCGAAGCTTGGGCTGCCGCAGATGATCTCCAGCCGTGTGCAATTCGGGGTCTACGGCGCGGCGATCCCGATTGTGCTGGTGTGCCTGATGTACCTCGGTTTCAGCGCGACCGGCGCGGTCCTGTCGGGGCAGGCGATTGCCCAGTTGATCAGTGTCAGTGACAGCACCGGCATCCTGATATTTGCTGCTTGCATCGCGTTCCTGACGATCTTCGGCTACCGGGTGATTCACCTGGTCGGACGGGTAGCGAGCGTGCTCGGCATCATCGCCTTCGCTTACCTGTTTACTCGGTTGATGACCCTCAACGACATCGGCCTGCTCCTGGAAAACCGCCACTTCGGTTGGAGCACATTCCTGCTGGCGGTGTCGTTGTCGGCCTCTTGGCAGATCGCGTTCGGCCCGTACGTGGCCGACTACTCGCGCTACTTGCCGAGCAAAACGTCGTCCTGGAAAACCTTCGCAGCCGTCGGCCTGGGAACCGTACTCGGCGCCCAGGCTTCCATGGTGCTCGGCGTGTTCGCTGCCGCGTTGGCCGGCGCCAATTTCCGCGGTCACGAAGTGGCGACTATCGTCGGCCTGGGCAGCACTGGGGTGATGGCATCATTGCTGTACCTGAGCGTGGTGTTCGGCAAAGTCACCGTGTCCACACTCAACGCCTATGGCAGCTTCATGTGCGTGGCCACCATCATCAGCGGTTTTCGCAGTCGCCTGGAAATCACCGCCCGCCAGCGCATGCTGTTTGTGCTGCTGATCGTCGCGGCGTCCACCACGCTCGCACTGGTCGGCCAGTACTCGTTCCTGAATTCGTTCAAGTACTTCATCCTGTTCTTGCTGACGTTCTTCACCCCGTGGAGCGCGATCAACCTGGTGGACTACTACTTCATCAATAAAGAGCGCTACGACATCCCGGCGTTGTCCGACCCGGCGGGGCGTTATGGTCGCTGGAACGTGTTGGGGATCAGCGTGTACGTCAGCGGCGTATTGATCCAGCTGCCTTTTGTCGACACGCATTTCTACTCCGGGCCGATGGTCGCGCAACTCGGCGGGGTGGATATTTCCTGGATCGTCGGGTTGGTGGTGCCGGGTGTTCTTTACTATCTGCTGGCCAGGAAGTCAGTGGTGGCGGTGCCGGTTGTACGCAGCACCAAGGCCTGACCGAGGGGCGACAGTGCATTGATCTACGCTGCACTGTCGCCGTTGCCTGAGGGCACTTTGATCTTTGAGGTACAGAGCATTTCCGACCCATTGCGATCACTGGTGTTGCGGCCATTGATCCAGAATTTCGTACCACGAAGCCTTGGACATCACCTGAACGTGTTTTTGTTTGGCCGAGGGCAGTGTTGTATCCAAAGTCCCTAGCGCTATCGAGATCCAGTCAGAGTATTCGCCTTGGCTCGCTGACCAGAACAGCGACGAGCCGCACTGATGGCAAAATTGCCGAAGTACGGATTCAGAGGACGGGTACGACTTGAGGCTATCGGCGCCTTGAATAAGTTGCAGATCATCGCGCAACACACTGCCATAGCTGGCAAAGGCTGCCCCATGGCTTTTGCGACATTGGCTGCAATGGCAGTGAGACAGCGCTTTAGGTTGTGACAAGACCCGATACTTGACGGCGCCGCAAAGGCAGCTGCCCTGGAAGGCATCAGTCATTCAGGGGGGATACCTTGTATTGAGAAGGCCGCAAATTTAAACAGCCAGTGTTGTCGTTGTCGACCGACGCTTTCTGGTTGTTTTCTGCCTGTCGTAAAAGGCTATAGTCGGCCCAAAGTAGACACTCTGAAGCATCTCTCGTCTCTGGGCCGCTTTACTTGTCAGTAGGGTTTGTCGCCGATGATGGCCGCGCGCTCCATCTTGCGATGGCAGGGCGGATAGTCCATCACTGCATAGTGCTGGGTGCAACGGTTATCCCATATCGCCACGCTGTTTTGCTTCCAGCGCCAACGGACTTGGTACTCGGGGTTGTAGGCCTGGCTAATCAGGTACTTCAGCAGGTCGACGCCTTTTTGGTTGTAGTCCTGGCCGACACGGACGCGTCCCTGGCTGTGGTAGTTCACGAAGTGCGTCGCGTAGGCATTGACGAAGAGCACCTTTTCGCCGGTTTCGGGATGGGTACGCACTACCGGATGCTCGGCATCGGGGTATTGAGCCTTCATCGCCAAGCGCTTTTCCTTCGGCATGGCGGCAGCGAAGGAAGCGTTGAAGCTGTGGCTGGCGATCAAGCTGTCGATTTCCTGCTTCACATCGATTGGCAGTTTTTCATAGGCCATCACCATGTTGGCCCACATGGTGTCGCCTCCGGTGGGTGGGCATTCGATACAGCGCAACACAGCGCCCATCGGCGGCGACTCCCGCCAGGTGGCATCGCAGTGCCACGCATTCTCGTAGCGATCCGCCGGATTCTCCGGGGTCTTGTAGATTTGCACGAGACCGGGGGCTTCCGGGTGGCTGGGGAGCATCGGATGGGTTTCGAGCTGGCCGAGGCGCAGGGCAAATGCTTCGTGATCGCGGCGTGAGAGCTTGTCCAGATCCTGATCGCGCAGGAACAGCACCTTGTATTTCAATAGTGCCGCATACACTTCGTTGAACAAGCCGTCGTCGCGCACTGCGTCGCCCAGATTCACGTTGTGCAGTTCCGCGCCAATGGCACAGGTCAATTGTTCGACTCGCATTGCGTCTCCATTTCGATGGTTCTTGGCCGGGCCGTGGGCAGGCAGGAGAAATCGTGCCTTGATAGACGGCGGCGCTTGTTATTGTTGATCCGGTCTTTGCAGGTGCGGCAAGGCGGGAGATGGGTATCCGGCGCATGTACTGGCCCCTCTCAGTTAAGAAGGGACCGCGGACCCATAGTAGGAAGCGCGAGAGTCATGCCATGGGCATGGCGGGACATTTTCTTCGCTTATTGGGACACAGCAGGCGGGTTAAAGCGGTGGTGTTGCCTTGCTCTCTCGATAGCAGGCAGCCCAATCGGAAGGTGTCTTGCCAAACTGACTGCGAAACCAGCGTGAAAAATCACCGGCAGAGGAAAAACCGAGAAGTTCGGCAACTTCATACAATCGGCGTTTGCTGTTAGCCAGATACTCTTCGGCGAGTTCAGCACGCACAGCATTGATGATCGTTGTGACACTCTCTCCCTCGGTCGCCAGGTGTCGGTTAAGGGTGCGTCGATGCATGCCAAGATGCTGGGCAACCCCGTCGACAGAACACAGTCCGCTTGGCAGCAGCATCTTGACGATCTGGCGTACGCGCTGCGCCGGTTCGTCGCGCAGGTTAGCCAATTGCATGTCCAGCGTTCGCTTCACCTCGCGATGCAACGCGGGGTCAGCCGCGGGAATGGGCATGTCCAGGTCGCGCGCGCGGCAAACAATGGCGTTGAATTCCTGGGAAAACTCGACAGCGGCCCCCAGCACTCGTTGGTGCACTTCAAGGCTGGAAGGGCGCTCGTGAGTAAAACTGACCCTGACCGGGCGAAACGTATTGCGCGTCAGTACGCTCAACGTCCGCAGGCCAATGCCTGTCGACTGTTCGATAGCCTGGCGCCAGACACCGTGCCCACCCTGCATATTCACACCCACATGTAGCAGCACCAGGTCGCCTGCGTCTTCAAGTCGCAACTGCACCCCGGCGTTATGCAGACGCATGTACCGCGCACACGATTGCAAGGCGGCACGAAGTGTTGGTTCTTCGCGGATGAGCAACGCCAGCATGCCGAAATTGGACAGGTGTCGCGTTTCCGCGAGCAACAACCCGAAGGCCTCCTGGCCGGACAGGCGGGCTGATTCCTCCAGCAGCCAACCCACCGAATCGATGCTGATCATGATATTCGGATCGTCGAGGACACTGGCCGGCAACTTGGCCAAACGCAGCATACGAAAGGGATCGAGCCCCACTGAACGGGCAACCTGCTCATAGTCGGTAAGGCTGGCACTTCGCGTCAGGGTATACATGTGTCCCCGTGTCCCAATTTCACAAGATTGTGTCCTGCGCAGCTTAGTGCAGGACGCCTTGTCACGGCTACCTTCAGGCCAACAACCAAAAAAGGATGGAGGTAGATAAATGAACAAGCGCCCCGCTATGCGCGTCGGTCAGAAGCAAGTGGCAATAGAGCGATCGGACGCCGACGATCCCGATGCATTCAATCACTGCTTTGCCGAACTCAACGGTATTCGCATGCATTACATCGACGAGGGGCAGGGCCCGCTCGTCATTCTGCTGCACGGTTTTCCTTATCTTTGGTACATGTGGCGGCGCCAGATCGGGGCGTTGGTCGAGGCCGGGTATCGAGTCGTGGTCCCCGATCAGCGGGGGTTTGGGCAAACCGATCGACCCGATGCCATCGAAGCCTATGACATGAGTCAGGCAGTCGGCGACATGGTGGGCTTGATGGCGACTCTGGGCGAAACGTCAGCGGTGATCATTGGGCACGACTTGGGTGCCTGGGTGGCCCAGGCGGCGGCCATGCTGCGGCCGGATCTGTTCCGTGGCCTGGTGATGCTCAATACGCCGGTGCCACCGCGTGGCAAGATCAAGCCGACCGTAGCTTTGCAGGCAATGGCCAAGGGCAGGGTGTATCACCACCTGTATTTCCAGCAGCTCGAAAAGCCGGATCGCGAATTGGCCTGCGACCCGCGCAAGACCTTGCGTAGTGTTTTCTATTCGATTTCCGGCAGTGCTGTCGGCGCTGAACGCTGGCGTCTGTTCGTCGAGCCAGGTGAGCCCATTCTCAACGCCTTCACGGAACCGAAGGGCGAGTTCCCGTCATGGCTGAGCGAGCGGGCGCTTGATTACTACGTCGCCGAATATTCCCGCACCGGGTTTAGCGGTGCCCTGAACTACTACCGCTGTCGCGACCGGAACTGGGAAATCACCGCGTTTCTCGACGGTGCGGTGGTGCGCCAGCCAAGCCTGTTCATCGGTGGTGCTGCCGACCCTTCACTGGAACCGGTCGAAATCCGCGGTCTCTACGACCAGCTCGACACTTATTTACCCGGGCTGCAGAACAAGGTGCTGTTACCCGGCGTGGGTCATAGCGCCGCGGAAGAAAGCCCCGAACAGGTCAACGAACTGCTCCTAACGTATCTCGAACAGTTCTAACGACGAGGGCGAGCGCCTTGGCGCGCCCGCCCGATTCGCGATGTTCGCGGCAATACCTGTTACTCAGTTGAATGCCGTGAGGTCTTTCGGCGCGATGTCATGTTGCTCGCACCAGGCGAGATAACGCTTCAACCCGGACTTCCAGTTTTCGAGCGCGACGATGTTGTCGTTCCCGTCCAGGAACGCCAGATCGCCGGTCACGTGAACCAGCGTGAGCACATACCCATCTGCGCTTCCCGTGCTGACGACTTCAGGCGTGTGAGTCGATGCCGCCGTCTCGTACACGATGCTGCCAGGGCCGGCGATCCAGTCATGCTCCTTGTATTTCCACTGGCCTTCGATCGTGTAAACCATCACCGTCCCGGTGTGGTGATGCTTGGGCAGTTGCATGTCCAGCGGTGCCTTCATCATGACGATCCATTCACCCCGGATCGGGTCAAGTTTGAAGTACTTCAGCAGGACGTTTTCCGCATAGGGCGTAAAGGGTATCCACGGCAGCGATTCGCCATCGATGACTGCGGTGTCGACGTGTTCGTAGAGCATGTCTTTCTCCATTGATGCGGTTCAGGTCGAGTATTCGTCGGCAGCCAAAGCCGCCCGACCCTCTCTGATGGTCGGGTGCTCCGGATTTTCTGAAGGGGGTGTCGGGATCAGGTGAGCGGGGTGCCCGCGAGAGTCGCGCGTAGCATCTTTCTTGGCGCATTGCCGTAGTCAGCAACTGCGTAGTGCTGGACTTGCAAGTTGTCCCACATGGCAATCGTGTTGGTTCGCCACTTCAGACGTACCTGGTACTCGGGAATCGCGGCCTGCGACGTCAGGTAGTTCATCAGGTGATGAGCCTCGGGCATGAAGTCCTGGCCGTAGCGGATATCCTCGAAGTTGAAGAAATTCGAGAAATGGGTGGTGAACGCGGAGTTGACGAACAGCACCTTTTCGCCTGTTTCGGGATGAACAAGCACCACAGGATGTTCAGCGGCGGGATTCTTCGCGGCCATGGCGTGACGTTGTTCACGTGGCAACTGGGCACCAAAGGAATGCTCGGCACTGTGCTTTGCGTACAGACCTTCGATCCGTTGTTTGACCGCTTCGGGCAGGTTTTCGTAAGCCATGACCATGTTGGAGAACAGGGTGTCGCCGCCGGATTCAGGGCCCTGCTCGCAGCGCAATATCGCTCCGCGAGGCGGCGCTGGCTTGAAGGTGACATCCGTGTGCCAGAGGTTTTCTCGGCTGGCCTTTTCGACAAAACTCTTGGGCTTGTTCGGGTCAAGGTTGCGATAAAGCATCAGCAACTTGTCCGCCTCCGGATGGCTCGGTGCCAGGGGATGACCTTCCAGTTCGCCGAATTGCGCGGCGAAGTGCTGTTGCTCCAGGGGAGAAATGTCCTGATCGCGAAAGAACAGCACTTTGTGCTTCAACCACAGCGCCCGGATTTGTGCGATCAGTTCGGGATCCCGGGTAGCGTCGGCCAGGTTGATGTTGCTCAGTTCGGCACCGATGGCGGGGGAGCAAATCTCCACCTTGATCGAATGCTGACGCACTGACGACCGAATAATGGCGGGTGCCGAGTGGGGATGTGGTGAAGGAGTGTCTTGGGTTGTGGCGACTGTCGTCATTGTTGTCTCCAATCCGGGCTTGTACAGCGGTGCGCAAATGTGTGCATCCGGCATAAGTAACTGGCCCCTGCCAGCGGGGCAGAGGTACCGGTCCTATAGTAGGTAGCGCGGGCGCAATACCATGGGCTTGGCGGGACAGTTTCTTCGCATGCTGGGACACTGGCAGAGAGGACATCGAACAATAGTGCGATGGAGGGCGCACGGTGTAGTTGCATTCTGCTACGCAGGGTGTCGCTTCTTGACTGATCGATATCAGGCAAGCATGCCGCCATTGGAGATTCGCACACGATGGCGGCGACAATTATTTTTGTCACTACAATGAAGTGAAATCGAAAGGAGCTCCGCCCGAACGCGTGGTGCTCTGGCCCAGGAAGTTTGCACCCCGCAGGTACTTTTCAGCGAGGAAGGACGTATGCCAACCCCCGTAGAACAGAAGCGGGCGCGGATTCTCGACCCCGTCGACCGCGTCACCGAGGTGATCTTCGGCCTGCTCATGGCGATGACGTTCACGGGGACGATCAGCGTGGCGACCTCGGGCCAGGAGGCCGAACGTACGATGATGTTCGCCGCGCTCGGTTGCAATCTTGCCTGGGGGCTCGCCGACGGGGTGATGTATCTACTCAGGGCATTGGTCGACCGCACGCGCAAAAGCACGTTATTCGAAAAACTCGCCAGGGCGGACGCGGCCACCGGGCAGGCGCTGGTGGCGGGGGCATTACCGTCGCACGTGGCGGCAGCCGCCAAGACCGAGACCCTTGAATTGTTACGCAGCCGCCTGGTCGAGTACCCGGCCACGTCAGTGCAGTCGGGCCTCGGCTGGGAAGATTTCAAGGGGGCATTGGGCGTTTTTCTGCTGGTGGTGTTATCGACCTTTCCACTCGTCATACCTTTCCTGTTACTCGAACAGACGGCGCTCGCCGTTCGTTTATCCAATTTGATCGGGCTCGTGGTGCTGTTCATCGCGGGTTGGATATTGGCGCGGTACGCAGGCGCAAAGCCGTGGCAAGGCGGGATTGCGCTGGCGGTCACTGGCGCATTGCTGATCGCCGCGATCATCGCACTCGGCGGATGAAGACGAGAGGCGGGCACGGCCAATCCGCGGCTGCCCACTAAGCCAAATTGTGCTGTACACCAAGGGGTTACAGTTCTATGAGCGATTCGAACTCTTCACCTTCCACCCCGGAACCGGGTCGTATTGCCCGTCGGGAAGCAGGCGCCAATCAGAGCGCCTGGATCCGCTGGCTGCCGGGGCTGAACACCCTGCGACACTATCAAATAGCCTGGCTGCGAAATGACATCGTCGCCGGGCTCGTGCTGACCACCATGCTGGTGCCGGTGGGTATTGCTTACGCTGTGGCCTCGGGCGTCCCGGGCATCTATGGCCTCTACGCGACGATCATTCCACTGCTCGCCTATGCGTTGTTCGGCCCCAGCCGGATTCTGGTGCTGGGACCGGATTCCTCGCTGGCCGCGGTCATCCTTGCTGTCATCCTGCCGCTGTCGGGCGGCGACCCGTATCGGGCCGTCGCCCTGGCGGGAATGATGGCGATTGTGTCGGGGCTGGTCTGCATTCTGGCGGGCATAGCGCGCCTGGGCTTCATCACGGAGCTGCTCTCCAAACCGATCCGCTACGGGTACATGAACGGTATCGCACTGACCGTATTGATCAGCCAACTGCCGAAAGTCTTCGGTTTCAAGATCGAGTCCGCCGGGCCTCTGAGGAACCTGTGGGCGATCGCCTCCGGGGTGATGGAGGGAAAAAGCAACTGGATCACGTTCGCGGTCGGCGTCGCCACGTTGGTGGTGATCCTGTTGCTCAAGGGGCACAAACGCATTCCGGGTATTTTGATCGCCGTGGCCGGCGCAACCATCGTGGTCGGTGTGCTGGAGCTTGGCACGAAATACGGCGTATCGGTCCTCGGCACGCTTCCACAAGGCATGCCGGCGTTTGCCATTCCGTGGATTACCCAGGCCGATATCGTCCCGATCGTGATCGGAGGCTTCGCCGTGGCGATGGTTTCGTTTGCTGACACTAGCGTGCTGTCGCGCGTCTATGCGGCGCGCTCGCGTACTTACGTTGACCCGAACCAGGAGATGGTCGGGCTCGGCGTTGCCAATCTGGCGGCGGGGTTTTTCCAGGGCTTTCCCATCAGCAGCAGTTCGTCACGCACACCTGTAGCCGAGGCCGCCGGCGCTAAAACCCAGTTATCCGGGGTCGTCGGAGCGCTGGCTGTGGCCTTGCTGCTGATGGTGGCGCCGAACCTGTTGCAGGACTTGCCCAACAGCGCGCTGGCCGCGGTGGTGATTGCATCGGCCATCGGCTTGATCGAGGTCGCTGACCTGCGCCGTATCTACCGCATTCAGCCCTGGGAGTTCTGGCTGTCCATCGCCTGCACCGTCGGCGTTGCTGTGTTCGGCGCCATTGAGGGTATCGGCCTGGCCATCCTGCTCGCGGTGATTGAATTCCTGTGGGACGGCTGGCGGCCGTACTCAGCCGTGCTGGGGCGTGCCGATGAGGTTCAGGGTTACCATGACATCACGCGCTTTCCCGATGCGCGACTCATCCCCGGCCTGGTCTTGTTTCGCTGGGATGCACCTTTGTTTTTCGCCAACGCCGAGTTGTTCAATGAACGGGTGCTGGACGCGGTGGCGACGTCGCCGACGCCGGTGCGCTGGATTGTCATTGCGGCAGAACCGATGACCAGTGTGGACGTGACGTCTGCCGATATGTTGGCGGAATTGGACGAAACCTTGCGCAACGCGAGCATCGAGTTGTGTTTTGCCGAGATGAAAGACCCGGTCCAGGACAAACTGAAGCGATTCGGGATTTTCACGCAGTTTGGCGCCACCGCGTTTTTCCCCACGATAGGCACTGCCGTCAACAGCTACCTGGCGACGTATGCGGTGGATTGGGTCGTCCGCGAGGGCGAGGAACACTGAGCGTAACGCTTGATTTTGGCGGCTATCAACGACCGTCTCGCCTTGCAGGACGGTCTAAGTGGTCCTATCGTCGGATTTCAGGTGCTACACCGGTTGGGTGGTTGAGAATGAAGGATGCAAGAAGACTTTCCCCTGGACATCCTCGGCGAGGGGACTGATTGGCGAGCGAGACGACCGAGTGTTTTTGAATTGGAGGAACATCATGATTCGCAAGCACTGCTTGATGGCCCTGGCGACACTGATTGTCGCCGCTGGTGTGCAGTGGGTGTCGGCGCCCGCGTACGCAACTGAACAGGGAGAGCAACGGCGCGAAGCGCGGGATACCAGGCAGACAGGGCGCTCCGATGCACGTCAAACCAAATATGATTGCCGCAAGGACAATGACAAGAGCAATGCAAACTGTCGCCAGGACAAGCGCAGCAGCAAGCAGGACACACGCCGCACGGCTCGGGACATCAAATATTGATGGCTGAGATAAATCCCGTTCTCAACGGGATTTATCAGGGATGGATTTGTGGTTGCACTTGAAGCGGCTGCTACTGGCGGGTTTGGCTTGCCAAAACGGTCAGTTGCAGCGCGTTTATGTGTGTCGCCTTACAGCAACGATATCGGGTAGCTGACAAACAGCCGGTTTTCGTCAAATTCATTGGTGCTGAAATTTTTCCGGATACTGGAGTTTCGCCATTTGACGCTCAGGTTTTTCAAGGCTCCAGACTGAATGACATAGGCCAGTTCCGACTCCCGACCCCATTCCTTGCCATCGGTGAAAGCACCCGTGTGCACGTTATCGCCACTCAAATAACGATTCATCATGGTGAGTCCGGGGATGCCGACGGTGGCGAAATTGAAATCGTGACGAACCTGCCAGGAATGCTCTTGGGCGTTATCGTAGCTGGAGTTATAGCTGTCGTTCGCCAGCGTGCCGCCACTGGCACCATTGACCCGCATCCACGCGGTATCTCCGGTCAGCTTTTGCAAGCCAACATAAAACGTACTGCCCCCCAGTTTTGCAGATAACAGGCCAAACATTGTTTTGTTGTCCATGTCTCCGGCCAGGCTGGCACCGTTTTCCTTGCCGGTGAAAAAGCCCAGATTGGCGCCCAGTGTCCAGTCACCCACAGGTTGGCTGTGATTGAGGCTGAAGTATTGTTGCTGATAGATGTCCTTGAGTTCGTCGTACCAGAGCCCAACCGTAGTGCGCTTGTCGTTGAAGGTGTATTCACCGCCGCCGAAGTTAAAACGGTCGGAAGTAAACGCCGCTTTGCCGTTCATGGACATGTCTTCCATGCTGGCGTCGTTGCGCGGGCTGTTTTGCCTGATTTGACCGCCATATAACGCCAGCCCGCCAATTTCCTGGGAGGTGATCTGAGCGCCACGAAAGGTTTGCGGCAACGAACGGCCATCATCTGAACGCAGGATGGGCAGCGTACTGACCCATTCGCCGACTTTGACCACCGTTTTTGAAACCTTGGCCTTGGCGGCAACGCCCAGGCGTCCAAAGTTGTCAGCAGGGCGCCCATCATCATGGATAGGCAGAAGTTGCGTGCCGCCCGTGCCTTTGCCTCCGTCGAGCTTTTGCGAATAAAGCCCCAGTACATCGACACCGAACCCTATGGGGCCTTGGGTATAGCCGGAGCGGGCATCGAGGATAAAGTTTTGCGTCCACTCCTCGGCTTTGTTCTGTGGCGCGGCCCTGTTTGGGTAGGCGGGATTGACGAAGTTGCGATTGATGTAGGCGTTGCGCAGATTGAGGGTAGCGGTAGCACCCTCGACAAAACCGCTATTTTCGTCGGCATGAACGACTGCTGCCGAGCCGGCGCTGAGTGCCAGGGTCAGGCTGATCAATGAGTAATGAGCAGGTACGTTGCAGCGAAAAATAGTGTGGCGCATGGTGGTTTTCTCGCAGTGAATTATTATTTTTTTTGGCGGTTTTTGTGGCCCACACCTGAAATTCAGGCGCAGGCGGCCCTGGCAACCATCAGCCGGGAGGCCGCCGTGTAAGCGTCTAGCGATCAGCTGTGTCGGGGCGTGGGCAACTAGCGACGCAGCAGGTCATTAATGGCGCGGAGTGCGAGGGGATAACCGTCCGCACCCATGCCGCAAATCACCGCGTTCACTACGCCAGACATGATTGAGTGGCGATGCAGTTCGTCCCGTGCATGGATGTTCGACAGGTGCAGTTCAATCAGTGGTGCGTCGATCAACTTCAGGGCGTCCAGCACCGGAATCGAGTGAAACGAAAAGCCGGCCGGGTTGATGATCAAGGCCGCGCCTTGCTCGAAGGCCTCCTGAATCCAGTCGACCATCACGCCCTCGTGGTTGGTCTGGCGAAAGTCGCATACCAGGCCAAGTTCCTCGGCCAGCATTTCTGTACGTTGCCGGATTTGATCGAGCGTGGTGTGCCCGTAAATGTGCGGCTCACGACGACCCAGCAAGTTCAAGTTAGGGCCGTTAAGGATGAAGACGGTGCGGTTCATGGTCGTCCTGGTGCGTTATTTGGAAAGAATGGCGGCAGAAGTGGTATCGACAGCGTCTGATGCGGCGACGGCATTGAGGTCGACGCCGCGGGTTTCAGGGCCGATGACGATCATTGCCAGCGAGATCAGGTTGATCACGGCGCACAGCGTCACCAATGGCCACGGCGAGTTGTTCGACTGGCTCATCAGCCAGACCGCGATCATCGGCATCGGGCCACCGATCACCAGGTTGGCGCCGGTGTAGGCCAGGGCGGAGCCGGAGTAACGGACCTGGGTCGGGAATGCTTCGGCGAATGCCACCGGCTGGATGCCGCTCTGGAACTGGGTAAAGCCCAAAAACAGCCCCATGATCGCCATGATCGCGGTGACGTTTTGAGTGTTGAGGATCGGGAAGTAGACGAACAGGATCAGCAAGGTCATGCACGAGCCCAGGGCCAGCGCCTTTTTACGGCCCCAGCGATCCGACAGATAACCACCGGCTAGCGCACCGAAAATCGCGCAGACGTTGGCGACCATGAGGGACATGAAGCCCATCGATTGGCTCATGCCCAGATGCTTGGTCAGGTAGCTCAGGGAAAAAATCACGATCAAATAGAACAGCGCAGCGGGCGAGCAGAAAAACAGCATCAAGCGCAGGATGGTTTTGTAGTGGCTGCCCAGTGCGGATTTGAGCGGGCTTTTTTCTTTCTTCGCTGGCGTCTTTTTCAGAGCCACGAACGCCGGGGTTTCATCGACCTTCAACCGGATGAAAATCGCGACCACCACCAGTACGAAACTCATCAAGAAGGGGATTCGCCAGCCAAAACTTTCAAACTGCTCACTTGAAAGCGTCGCTGCCAGGCCCATCAACACACCGTTGGCCAATATCTGGCTGAGCGGTGAACACAACCCGAGCATGCCGGAATAACGCCCTCGGCGTTCGGGGGATGCGTGCTCCAGGGCCATCAGTTGCGCCCCGGTGGACTCACCGCCCAACGCGAAGCCTTGAATGATCCGCAGCAGCACCAGCAGGATCGGCGCCCAGATACCCACCTGGCCATAAGTAGGCAACAGGCCCATCAATACCGACGCCAACCCCATCATGGTCACTGTAGCCAGCATCAGGTTGCGTCGACCGAGTTTGTCACCCAGGTAACCGCAGGTGATGGCACCCAGTGGCCGCGCTGCCAGGCCAACGCCGAACGTCGCCAGCGAAGCCAGCAGCCCCGCGGTCGGCTCCATGGCCGGGAAGAACAACTTGGGCAAAATGGTCGCCGACACCGCGCCATACAGCGTGAAGTCAAACCATTCCAGGGCGGTGCCAATGGTCGCGGCGGTCACTGCTTTGCGAGGCATGCGCAAATCATGAGTCTCGTTACTGGTCGTGCTCATAGAGGTGCTCGTCATTGTTTTTATGGTTATGGATTACCCACACGATCCTGCTCGGGCAAAGGCTTTGGCAGGACGCGTCGAAGTGAGTAGACGTTAGCGCATCCTGCTTGCAGAATAATTATCGAAATCCAGATAAATTAATAAGCCAGCCTTATGGATAAGCCTTATGGAACTGCGTCACCTGAAAGCCTTTGTCGTGGCGGCCGACCTGCAACACTTCAGCCGGGCTGCCGAGCAGTTGGGCATTGCCCAACCGGCACTCAGCCAATTGATGCGCACGCTTGAGTCCGAACTGGGCCTGGCACTGTTTCGCCGGGAAAATCGCGGTGTGACGTTGACGGCTGCTGGCGAGGCGTTTCTGCCTCACGCGCGCCAATCCATCGATTCCAGTGAACTGGCGGCGGCAGCGGCGCGACGTGCCCGGCGTGGAGAAGTGGGCGAGATCAACATCGGTTACCACTCGGCGTTGTTCGAGGCCAATTTGCCGCAACTGCTGCGCCATTACTTCAGCTCGTTTCCCGAGGTCAAAGTGTCGCTGGTGGATGCGGGTATTCGTATGCAGTTCGACATGTTGCTCGATCATAAACTCGACCTGGCCTTTGCCAGGGTGTTCAAGGATCACCTGCCCGACCGGTTGCGCACCCACCATTTCAGCCAGTCCAGGCTCGTTCTGTTGATCCCGGACAACCATGAATTGGCGGAAAGTTTTACCGGTGAACTCGCGACGTTGCGGCACGAGAAGTTCGTATTTCTTCAGGACGTTGCCGGCATTGGTCTGACGTCTCACACACTCCAGGCCTGCCGGCAAAATCAACTGCATCCCAAAAACATCATGTACGTACCGTCGCTGATGAGTATTCCTGGACTGGTCGCAGCCGGCATCGGCCTTAGCATCGTGCCGGAAACCATGACCCGGTTAACCATGCCTGGCATACGGATAGTGCCGCTGGATCAGCCGGAGATGGTCAGTGAACTGTCGCTGATTTCACGAATTGACGAGCGTTCCAGTGCGGTGCTGCATTTTATCGAGGAGGCTCATGGGTGGGGGTAACCTTGCCCTAAGGGCCTTTCGACTTTCATTCGTTTTCGATAGTAAAGTGTCGGCCAATGCCTTGGCTGATCCGGGATGACCCATGTCTCAACGCCGCTCAACGTTGATTGCCCTGTTGGTAGCGGTCACGTTCTTTATGGAGAATCTCGACGCCACCGTGATCGCGACCGCGCTGCCTGACATGGCCAGGACGTTTGGTGTGCCGGCGGTGGATGTGAACATTGGCATGAGCGTCTATATGCTCGCGGTTGCGGTGTTCATCCCCATCAGCGGCTGGCTGGCTGATCGCTTCGGTTCACGCTTTATATTCAGTTCGGCGATCGTGCTGTTTTGTCTGTCTTCATTGCTGTGTGGGTTGAGTGACAGCCTGCCAACCTTTGTCGCCGCGCGCGTGCTGCAGGGCATCAGCGGAGCGATGATGGTACCGGTCGGGCGCCTGGCAGTGCTTCGTACGACCGAGAAGAAAGACCTCGTGCGGGCTATCTCTGTGATTACCTGGCCCGGTCTGGTCGCGCCGGTTCTTGGCCCCCCGTTGGGTGGTTTCATCGTCACCCACGCTTCCTGGCCGTGGATTTTCTACCTCAATCTTCCGCTGGGCGTGTTGGCCATGATTGCCGCGCTCGTCTTGATTCCCAAGCGAGACCCTGTCATTGCCCGGTCTTTCGATTTCAGTGGTTTTCTGCTCGTTGCTGGCGCCAGCGCCGCGCTGCTGTTTGGTGTCGAGCTGCTGGGGCAAAGCCGTGCCAATGTGTGGCCGGCACTGTCACTCGGTTGCGCAGGCGTGATGCTCGGTGTCTTAGCCTGGCGACATCTGCGTCGGCAGGACCAACCGTTACTGGCGCTGGATGTCTTGGGAGTCCGCACCTTCAGTGTCTGTCTGTGTGGCGGGTCGATTTTTCGGATCGCCATCAGCACCTTGCCGTTTCTCCTGCCGCTGATGTTTCAACTGGCCTTCGGTCTTTCTGCGTTGGATGCGGGGTTACTGGTGTTGGCTGTCTTTGCGGGCAATCTGGCCATGAAGCCGTTCACCACGAGGGTGATGCAACGCTTCGGATTTCGCCCGGTGCTGATGATCAACGGCATCCTCGGCGTAATGGCCATCGCGGCCTGTGCGTTGCTGGATGAGCGCATGAGTTGGGCGTTGGTCTTGTTCATTCTGTTTGTCGGTGGCTTGTCACGGTCCATGCAATTCACCGCGTTCAACACGTTGGGTTTTGCCGATGTCCCAAAGGAGCAGATGAGCGATGCGTCGACCCTGTTCAGTATGTTCTTCCAGCTGAGCATGGCGATGGGGGTTGCCACGGGGGCGCTGCTGCTACGGCTCGCGATGAACATTCATGGCAATAACGGCCACGCAGAGACGGTCGACTTTCAGCTGACGTTCCTGTGTGTGGCGGTGATTGCAGGGATTGCTTTGCTGGACAACCGGCGATTGCCACCGAAGGCGGGTGAGGCGGTGTTGCAGCGAGCATGAACAGGGGAAAATGCCCACGGTGTTGAGCGTTTGCATCTCAACACCGTGCCTGCATCGTTAGAAGTCGAAGAACACCGTTTCCGATTCGCCTTGCACATGAATGTCGAAGCGGTAGGCCAACTTGCCATCAACGGTACAGCGCCTGGCAATCAGGGATTCGCGCCGATGGGGTTGTTCTATCAGATTCAATACGGGGTCCACGGCATTCGCCTCGGGTTCATCGTCGAAGTACAGGCGGGTCTGCAAGTGGATGTTGATACCCCGGGCAAACAGCGCCACGTTGATATGCGCGGCCATGGCAACGCCTGAGGCATTTTTCAGCGTGCCCGGCTTGATGGTTTTGATCGTCCATTCACCGATATCTGTCGTGGCGGTGCGGCCAAAACAGTTGAAGGGTTTTTCCAGGTCGTAAGCCGTGTCGAAGTCGCCTTCGTGATTCGCCTGCCAGAACTCCAGAAACGCGTCACGAATCAGGTGGCCGTTGCCGTCATACACCTGGCCCATCAATAAAATGTGCTCACCTGGCGCGTCAGGTTTAGCCATGTGGTTCCAGATTTCCTGTTCGCGCGGCGCGTTGCCGGCAGCCTCCAGCGCCAAGCCGATATGGACATAAGGGCCGGCCGTTTGCGACGGGGTTTCAGGCAGAAGTTGAACGGGCATGTGCAGGCCTCCTCAGCGGTTTTCGAAGTGGGTCTTGCGCTGGCCGCGCAGGACGATATCAAAACGATAAGCCAGGCAATCCATTGGATTGGCCATGCTCATATCCAGCTTGGCGATCAAACTCTGCACCGCTTCCTGATTCGAAATCGACTTGACGATGGGGCACATCGGGATGAGCGGATCACCTTCGAAATACAGCTGAGTAATCAAACGCGTGGCAATTGACGGGCCACTGATGGAGACGTGGATATGGGCCGGTCGCCAATCGTTGGGGCCGTTGCGCCATGGGTAGGGGCCGGGTTTGACGGTGCGGAAACTGTAGTTGCCATCGCGGTCCGTCAACGCTCGGCCAACCCCGCCGAAATTCGGGTCAAGGGGGGCCAGGTAACTGTCTTTTTTATGCCGATAACGGCCGCCGGCATTGGCCTGCCACATCTCCACCAACGTGTGAGGGATCGGCTTGCCGTACTGATCACACACTCGACCTGCGACGATGATTCGCTCTCCGATCGGCAGGCCACCATGATTGAAGTTCAACAGCAGATCGTTATCGTGCTGACCCAGCTTCAGATGGGAAAAATCCGGGCCGCTGGTTTCGGATAATGACTGGGGGATGCTTACCAGTGCCTGGCGGGGAGATCGCAGGATGGATGTCTTGTAGTCCGGTGTCAGGGCTTTGGGATGCCAATTACGGTCACGGATGACGAAGCGGCTGTCGTGCGCATCAGACATGTCGTTTTTCCTATTGTTATGGTTGGAGGCAGAGACTGCGTTGGCAGCGACTCGACACCCAGTTTCCGCTGATGCGGCCCAACCCAAAATTGAAAAAAACGACCTTATTCATGTCCAAATGGTTATGGATATTCTCCGTCACGATATTCCTGGCCAACCTCGCGCAAGGCCTCCACGCACCATTGCGCCGCGGGTGTCACCGGCAACGCAGGGTTTGTGCATAGCCCCACGGAACCGCCTGGCTCACGCATCCCCAGATCCAGCTCCACCAACTCTCCTTGCCGCAAATCCTGCCTGACCGCATCAAGTGGTGCGACCCAGATGGCCTGACTGCATTGTACGTAGCGCCGGCTCAGGGCTACCGACAAGGTTTCCAGGCGTTGGCGTGAAGGCGTTATCCCGTGTTGCACAAACAGACTGTCGGCGAACTGGCGGATGGTGGTCCCCGCCGACGGCAATACCAGCGGATAGCGTTCGAGGTTTTGATGCCCCGCTGGATCGGCGAGCACCGGATGGCCAGTGCGGACCACCAGGGTCATGGACTCGCTGTAGAGATGTTCGAACGCCAGCCCGAAAATAAAGGGGCTATCGGTCATTCTGCCCACCACCAGATCCAGTTCACCGACACGCAGTCGGGACAGCAAATAGGCACTTGGCCCGGTCACGACACTGACCACCAATGCGGGGTGCCTGTCGTGTAAACGGCAGACAACTTCAGGCACCAACTGACTTTCGACAGTGGACAGTACGCCGAGCTGCACGGTAATGGGCTCATGTACACCGGAGCGCAAACTGTTAACCCCTTCGCGCAGCGATTGCACGCTCGGTCCTGCGTATCGCAAAAAAGCCACGCCGGATTCGGTCAGCGTCGAGCCTTTTTTACCCCGTTCAAACAGTGTGGCTTCCAGCAGGGTTTCCAGTTCCTTTAGCGTCTTGGACAGTGCCGGTTGGCTGATTGCCAACTTGTCGCAAGCACGTGCGAGGCTGCCCTGGCGCGCCACCTCGAGAAAACACACCAGATGACGGAATTTGATGCGGGTATCGATGTTCAATCGGGGTGCTCTGCCTTCTTGGTATGGCACCCATTAGTGCTGGATGCGAAGCGTTAGAGCAGCTATACGGAGCTGCGCTGTTTTAATGTCGCTATTCGAGCCCGTGTTTGTCCAGTTGCTGAAGCCACGTATTCACCACCCTGCGATCCAGCTCCTCCCAATCCGCCATGCCCAACACCCGCATGGTGTTCAACCCGCGTAAATAACCGCGCAACTGATGGGCGGTGTCTCGGACAAGCTCCGGGTCGGACGCGTTTTCGCCCAACAGAACGCTTTCGTACTGGATCAGGTAGTCGGCCACCCGGTCACGGAAGTCGGGCAAAACGGCATCGCGAATCAGGTCAAAAGTTCTCAAGGAGAGATCCTCATCAATCTTTTCCAGTTGTGATTGAGTGCGCATTCGTCTGCCCGGCGCACAACTATTGTTAGAAGTAATAGTGACCATTACGAAACGCAAGTTCTGATTTGTCGGAAATAGTCGGAAAATCGCGTCCATCGAACACGCCGCTCAAGAAATTCAGGCGATGAGACATTGACCCGATGGCAATGGCGGCGCCCTTGAGGCTGTTCCGTTGCTGGATGAACCGAACCGTTTATTTTCAGGATGAGCCCGATGCGCCGTTTATTCGTACCCGTCATGGCGTTTGCCTCTTTGTTGCTCGCCGGTTGTGCGTCGGCGCCGAACGATCCGACGCTGACCTTGCAGACCAGCAAGACCCCAGCTCAATACGCTGACTGCGTCGTGCCGAAATTGCAGGGCAATGCGTTGACCCCGACTGTCTCGCAGACCCAGCGCAGCTACCGGATCGTGGTGCCGAGCAAAATCTCGACGGATAACGTACTGGAAGCCTACAAGGCCGGGAACGGCGGCAAGGTGTTCATCTACGAGCGGCATCTACTGGCTTCGAACTTGCTGCCTTCGAGTTTTCAACGCGCTGCACAGGATTGCATCTGACCCTGACTCGTAAACGCTTTTCACCGTGCTCCTTTGGTTGGCCGCAACCAACCAATTCTTTGCCCCGCACCGCATTCGGTAGCGGGGCTTTTTTTGTCTGAGAATGCTCATGGTGAGTTCAAACCAGTCAATTGTCTGTTGGGCCGAACTCAATGCTGAAGATTTTTGATGAACCGCTTAAAGGCTGTTTTGATCGTGACGGGGCGGGAAAGCTATGGATTAGATCAACGACCGCCAAGAACGTGCCTACTTCGCCACCGCATTGAGGAGCACGCCGTACGACTGGAGGAACTCCACCGTGCCGTGGAAGATAAGGCCCACGCCCATGGCCGAGACAAAAAAACCGACGATGCGGGTCGCGGCATCGATGCCTTGCGGGCCGATCTTTTTCAATATGCCCTTGGCGTAGACCAGTGACAGGTAGGTGGTGAACATCGTGGCGCAGATGGCCAGGGCCACGACAGCGAACGACATCACCGCGCGATTGGAGTCCTTGATGGTGCTGGTCAAGCCGATAACGGTAGCGATCGCGCCGGGGCCAAACATGATCGGCATGGCCATCGGGATGAACGCAATGTCCTGGTCACCCTTGACGCTGCTGGGAATCAGGCTGCTGTTGGGCGAGGGGGCGAAAAGCTCGAAGCCGATTTTCATCAGGATCAACCCGCCGACCACCCGAATCATGCTCAGGGGCACCTCGAACAGACGCAGCAGCAGGTTGCCGAAAATCAGAAAAAAGAACATCAACAACAGCGCATAGAGGCACGCTTTGCGCGCTACTCGGCGCAACTCGGCGGCGTCCTTGTCATGTAGCAACCCCAAGAACACAGGAATGGCCTCCAATGGATTGATGATCGCCAGGAGGGTGGTAAACATTCCGAAGAACAGCGTGAGGTACGAGTTCATGGGGGGTGCCTGAGAAGGGGCTTGCGATTCACCCTAGCTGATCGGGAGGCAACTCACCTCGAACGGTGCCGAAAAAAAGCCGGACTTGCGGACGGGAGGTCTTCCGAGCGGCGCGCAACGTCGAATGGAGGCGGGGCAGGGCGCAAAAGCAGACTTGAAAATGAATACGGTACGAATTTTTAACGAAGTACCAACAACTGGAGTGATCTATTGAAGGGAGGTTGAACCTGACTTCCCCGCCTGCCGATACCCAGTGAGTGACCGATTGAAACGCACGACTTCATCCTCTATTGCAAAACGTTCGGTGTTCAGGAAAGTGGTGATTTGCTCTGGCGTCACCTTTGTTCTTCTGCTGATCGCCGGGGGGGATTGGCTGTATACGCCCCCAGAGCCTTATGTTCCGTTGAGTGCGCAGGACCCTGCGTCGGTATCGATGATCGCTGTGGGCGATCAAGGCAGCGGTGACCTGCAGCAGTGGCGGGTGGGGCGGGCCATGGAGCGAGTCGCCGCCAATGAGGGGCGACTGAACATGGTGGTGTTTCTGGGCGACAACTTCTACGGCAAGCCGTTAGCCAGTACCCATGACCTCAACTGGCAGACCCGATTCGAGCGTGTCTATTGGGGCCATTGGCTCAGTCATGTGCCGTTCTATGCGGTGCTGGGCAATCACGATTACCCGGCGTCGCAGCAGTATGAGATCGAATACGGACAGCAGCACAAGGGATCGGGCCGCTGGCAGATGCCGGCGAACTTTTACGTCAAGGATTTCGGTGACGTCGACGGGCGCCCCTTGGTGCGAATGGTGTTCCTCGACACGTCGGCACCGCGTGAAAGTTTGCAGCAGCAAATCGACATGATCGATCAGGCATTCCAGGCACCCGGTCCGGCTCCGGTGTGGCGGATCGCTGCGTCCCACCACCCGGTGCGCAATCAGGGGCAACATGGTGAGGAGTCGGATCTGGTTGCCAGGCTTCTGCCGGCCTTGCAACGCAACAATGTCGATCTGCTTTTGTCAGGCCATGATCACAATCAGCAATTACTGCTGCGCGCCGGGGAGCCCGCGTGGGTCATCTCCGGTGCGGGAGGGCAGAGACTTTATGCCCTGAATACACCTGCGCCGGACAGCGCGTTCGCCGCATCACGGGCCGGGTTTGCCAAACTCGACCTGAATGCCCGTCAACTGCGTTTGGCTTATTACAATGATCGCGGTGATCTGGAAACCGATTATCGCTGGGCCAGAGACTGCCCATGGATGGCCAAGGGCTGTTTACTGCCCGGGGCGTCGCAAGGGCGCATCGCGCAGTCGGCACAATGACGGAAAACCGGGGCGCCAGTCATTTACGAGGCGCCAGCGCAGTGGTATCGGTCACGAATCTGCCCCCTCCAACTGACTCACCAGCCACTCACTGAAACTCTTCGCATTGCTCTCGCTGTCACGGTGGGTCAACAACGCCCAGTTCGGGCCGCGAATGGTTTGTTCCACCAAGGGTTGCAACAACCCGCAAGCGCACGCCTGCCGGCTCAGTAACTGGCTGACCAGGGCGATGCCAAGCCCCGCGCAGGCAGCGTCCAGCAGCAGGCCGGGGTCGGAGAAGTTCAGCCCCTGATCTTGCTGGCCAACATCGATCCCGGCTTCCACCGCCCAATGGCTCCAGTCCATTTCCCGCTCGCCATGCAGGGTGCTGCGCTGTTCGCTCGCCAGCGCCAATTGGCTCGGATGGCAGGCCGGGAAGAGGCGGTCGGCGTGCAGCACTTTGAAGCTGCATTCGGCCTGGGAGCTGATGTCGTCGCGCACCGCAATGTCGATGGTCTGGGTGGTCATGTCCGGGACTTCATCGGTGCTGTAAATCCACAGGTCCACCTCCGGATGCTGACGGCGGAAGTCCCCCAAACGTGGCAACAGCCAATGACGCGCGAACGCCGGCGTGGTGTTGAGTACCAATTGGTTGGGCTTCTGGTATTGCCCGAGACGCCGAATGCCGACGGCCAATTGTTGCAGCAGTGCCTGGGTGGTGCTGAGCAGATCGTGGCCGGCATCGGTCAGGCTGACACTGCGACCGCTGCGAAAGAACAGGGGTTGTTCCAGGTACGCCTCAAGGCTGCGGATCTGCTGACTGATGGCCGACTGAGTGAGGTGCAACTCGTCGGCCGCCTTGTGAAAACTGCCCAAACGGGCGGCGGCCTCAAAGCCGCGAAGGGTGCCGAGCGGGGGCCAGTGCTTGAGCATCGATAAGGTTTCCTAATCAGTTTTCCACTAAATCCATCGTTTGTTCGCCCATTTTTACAGCCGTAGCATGCATGCCAAGACCGCCAAGGCAGTTTTCGTTGAACACAATGGCTTAACTTAAAGGTGCTTGTCATGCAGCAGAACGAAATTCGAAACAGTGGCTGGTGGATGCCGGCTGAGTGGGCTCGACACGCCGCGACCTGGATGGTCTGGCCGCACAACCAGGCACTTTGGGAATCGGGTTGGGGCGTGACGCTGGCACTGGTGCAAGAAGACTTCGCCCGTGTAGCCAATGCCATTGCCCGTTTCGAGCCGGTGAAAATGGTCGTCGATCCATCAGCCATTGCCAGTGCCAAAGCCTTGTGCGGGCCCAACATCGAATTGATCGCCTTGGCGGTAAACGACAGTTGGTGCCGCGACTCCGGCCCGAGTTTCGTCTGCCATCCGCAACAAGGCCTGGCCGGTGTGAGCTGGCGCTTCAACGCGTGGGGCGGCAAGTCGGCGCATGATCTGGACGAAAGCCTGGCGCGCCGCGCGCTCAATCATCTGGGCTTGCCGTGCTTTGGCACACCGCTGAGCAACGAAGGCGGGGCCATTCATGTGGACGGCGAGGGCACGCTGATCACCACCGAGTCGGTGCTGCTCAACCCTAACCGCAACCCGATTATGAGCAAGGCTGACATGGAGGAGATCTTCACGCGTTTGCTGGGCGTGAAGAAGACCATCTGGCTGCCGGGCGATCCGGACTATGTGACCGGCGACATGACCGATGGCCATGTCGATGGCGTCTGTGCATTTGCCCGCCCTGGTGTGTTGCTGGTCGACGCCACCCGCGATCAAGGCTCGGTGTATGCCGAAGTGGTCCGCGAAAACCGTTGTGCGCTGGAGCTGGCAACCGATGCCCAGGGGCGCAAGTTCGAGCTGATCGAATTGTATGAAGCCACCGATGCCGTCGACACCGACGCTGAAGTGTTCTGCGCCTCCTATACCAATTTCTACATCGCCAACGGCGCGATCATCATGCCGGCCTACGGCATCGATGCCGACCACGTCGCGGCCGATGTGTTGCGTGAGGCGTTCCCCGGACGTGAAGTGGTGCCGGTGCGGATCAATCATCTGGCCCATGGCGGCGGTGGGGTGCATTGCATCACCCAGCAGCAACCGGCATGGCCAGTGGAGGGTTGATCTGATGACACTTTTGACGATTGCCACCACCCAGATGCCATGCACCTGGAACCTGCAACACAACCTCGATCAGGCCGAGCAGTTAGTGCGCGACGCGGCGGCCAAGGGCGCCCGGGTCATCCTGCTGCAGGAGCTGTTTGCCACGCCGTATTTTTGCATCGAACAAAGCCACAAACACGTGGCGCTGGCCGAAGAATATCGCGACAGCCCTGTGCTCAAGCGTTTCGCCGCGCTGGCCAAGGAGTTGGGCGTGGTGTTGCCGCTGAGCTGGTTCGAGAAGGCCGGCAACGCGTACTTCAATTCGTTGAGCGTGGCCGATGCCGACGGGCGCTTGTTGGGTGTGTATCGCAAGACCCACATCCCCAACGCCATCGGTTATCAGGAGAAGGAATATTTCAGCCCCGGCGATACCGGTTTCCGTGTCTGGGACACCGCGTTCGGCCGCCTCGGCGTGGGCATCTGCTGGGATCAGTGGTTTCCCGAAACCGCGCGTTGCCTGGCATTGATGGGCGCTGAAGTCCTGCTGTTTCCCACCGCCATCGGCTCTGAGCCCGGCTGCGCGACCCTGGATTCACGGGACCACTGGCAAATGACCATGCGCGGTCATGCGGCGGCCAACATCCTGCCGGTGGTGGCTTCCAACCGTGTCGGCCGCGAGGTGGCGACCACCGATCCCGAGCTGCAAATGAGCTTCTACGGTTCGTCCTTTATCTGTAACCACAAGGGCAAGTTGCTCGCCGAAGCCGACCGCGACAGCACGGGCGTATTGGTGCACAACCTGGACCTGGCCGCGATGCGCGAAGAACGCTTGAGCTGGGGCATTTACCGCGATCGCCGCCCGGACATGTACGGGGCGTTGTTGAGTCAGGACGGTCGTCACCTCAATGCACGCTGGAATACTCAAGGGGTTTGACATGCAAATCGCCAACAAACGCTTGCTCGGCGCCTTGGGCCTGGCCCTGTGCTGCGCGATACCGTCGCTGCACGCCGAAGAGAAAACGCTGCGGCTGTACAACTGGGCTGATTACTTTGCCGAGGACACGCTCAGCCGATTCACCGCCGAAACCGGGATCAAAGTGATCTACGACGTCATGGACGGCAGTGAAACGCTGGAAGCCAAGATGCTCGCTGGCGGCAGCGGTTACGACTTGATCTTCCCCGGCGACACCGTCGCCGAACGCTTGATGCGTGCGGGCAGCCTGCAGCCGCTGGATCAGTCAAAAGTCATCGCGCTGGATGACGTCGAACCCGGTTTGCAGAAGTTGCGTTCGCACTATGAGCATTCGAGCAAGGCCACTGTTCCCTACACCTGGGGCACCATCGGCCTGACCTACAACGCCGAGCAGATCAAGCAGCGTATGCCGGATGCACCGGTCAACAGCCTGGACATGCTGTTCAAACCGGAGCTGGCCGCTCGGTTCGCCGATTGCGGTATCTCGATGATCGATTCGCCGGACGAAGTGCTGGCGGTGGTGCTCAATTACCTGGGCAAGGATCCCCGTAGCGCCAAGCCTCAGGACCTTGCTGCGGCCAGTGACTTGCTGATGAAACTGCGACCGCACATTCGCAAGTTCCAGTCGCAACCGGTGACTGATCTGGTCAATGGCAACCTGTGTCTGTCGCTTGGCTACAGCGGCGACATGACACAGGCGCAACGGACCTCGGACGGCGCCGGCAAGAACACCACGTTCCAGTATCGCGTGCCCCGTGAAGGCACCACGGTGTGGATGGACACCATGGCGATACCGGTCGACGCCAAACACCCGGAGTACGCCTACGCGTTCATCAACTTTGTCATGCGCCCGGAGAACATGGCCGCCATCAGCAACTTCACCGGCTACCCTACGTCCAACGCGAAGGCGCGTCCGAGCGTCGATGCGGCCATGCGTAATAACCCGGACATTTACCTCGATGAAGCCACGTATGAACGGCTGATTCCGGGCAAGGACATCCCCCAATCCGATATGCGCGTGCGCATGCGCACCTGGACCAAGTTCAAAACCGCCACTGCCCAGTGACGTTCGGCCGGCACCCGGTGCCGGCCTTCAATCTTTCAGCAATAACGAACAGCTATTCAAGGATTCACACATGTCGACGCGTCGCCAGTTCATCAAACACGCATCAGTAATCGCAGGTATAGGCGCCGCTGCGTCCATGGGGTTCAGCCTCTCGCCGGTGTCAGCACACGCTGCCACCGGGGGGCAATGGTTCATGCCGGACGAAGGCGACAAACATCAGCGTGCGTTCATTGCCTTTGGCGCACAGGAGGCGATCTGGGAAGACTTTACCGCCGACGTGCAAGAGGCCCTTGGCCTGATCGCGCGCACCGTCGCCGACTACGAGCCGGTGACCGTGTTCTGCCGCGCCAGCGAGCGGGAACTGGCCGAAGAGCACTGCGGCACGTCGGGCGTCACCTACGTCACCACTGAGCTCGACGATATCTGGATGCGTGACATCGGCGCCAACTTCGTCATCGACGGGGACGGCGGATTGGGCGCCGTCGACTTCAACTTCAATGGCTGGGGCAACAAACAACGGCATGCCAAGGACGCGAAACTGGCCGCGCTGGTCGCCAAAAACGCCAAGGCCAGCTACCTGCGCAGCGAACTGGTGGGCGAGGGCGGTGGTATCGAAGTGGACGGTCACGGCACCGGGATCATGACCGAAAGCAGTTGGATCAACAGCAATCGCAACCCGGACTGGAGCAAAGCCGAGGTCGAGCAAGAGCTGAAGGAACGCCTCGGCTTGCGCAAAATCATTTGGCTGCCGGGCATCAAAGGCAAGGACATCACCGACGCCCATGTCGATTTCTATGCGCGCTTCGTCAAGCCGGGGGTGGTGATCGCCAACCTCGACAACGACCCCGAATCCTACGACCGCAAAGTGACATTGGCCCACCTGGACATTCTGAAAAACGCCACGGACGCCGATGGCCGCAAGTTGCAAGTGCGCACCGTGTCGCCGCCGCTGAACCCGCGCAAAAGCAAGTTCAACAAAAACAATCCGGATTTTGCCGCCGGTTACATCAACTACTTCGTGATCAACGGGGCGGTCATTGCGCCTGAGTTCGGCGACAAAGCGGCCGATACCAAGGCCTTCGACCTGTTGTCCGAGCTCTACCCGGACCGTGAGGTGGTACAGCTCAACATCGATGCAATCTCGGCCGGTGGCGGCGGCATCCACTGTGTGACCAATCATCAGCCACGGGTTTAATCTGGCGTCGTGCCCGTTGTAACTAAACTTGATTAATGTTAAGTGGCTGTTTTAGAACAAAAATATGTTCGGTAGGGGCTTCCCATGTTGCGGGAAAGTTGATAAATTTCCGCCCGTTCGTAGCAATTGCTACAGGGGCGTCGCCAAGCGGTAAGGCAGCAGGTTTTGATCCTGCCATGCGTTGGTTCAAATCCAGCCGCCCCTGCCATATTTCAAGAAACGCCAGACCTGACCGGTCTGGCGTTTTTTTATGCCTGTGATTTTCTCTCCAGGCGATACGCCTCAGCGTTCAACTGACTTCGTCCCTTGAACTTGTTGGTCGGCATGGTAAGACGAGCGCACCAACGGGCCAGACGCGACGTTCTTGAAACCCATGCGCGCACCTTCCTCGGCAAACCAGGCAAACACGTCCGGGTGCACGAAGCGCTGGACTGGCAAGTGACTGCGTGACGGTTGCAGGTACTGGCCGAGCGTGAGCATGTCGACATCGTGCTCGCGCATGCGCTGCATCACCTCGATGACTTCCTCGTCGGTTTCGCCGAGGCCCAGCATCAGGCCGGATTTGGTCGGCACGGACGGAACCATTACTTTGAACTTCTGCAGCAGGTCCAGTGACCACTCGAAATCCGAACCCGGTCGCGCCGCTTTATACAAGCGCGGCACGGTTTCCAGGTTGTGGTTGAACACATCGGGTGGCTCAGTGGCGGTGATCGCCAGCGCGACGTCCATGCGCCCGCGATAGTCCGGGACCAGGGTTTCCAGTTGCACGCCCGGCGACAATTTGCGGATTTCGCGCAGGCAATCGACAAAGTGTTGGGCGCCGCCATCGCGCAGATCATCGCGGTCCACCGACGTGATGACCACGTACTTCAGGCGCAGGTCGGCGATGGCCACGGCGAGGTTCATCGGCTCATCGGCGTCGAGCGGTTTCGGCCGGCCGTGGCCGACATCGCAGAACGGGCACCGGCGGGTGCAGATGTCACCCATGATCATGAACGTCGCCGTGCCGCCGGAAAAACACTCGCCAAGGTTCGGGCAGGACGCTTCTTCGCAAACGCTGTGCAGCTTGTGTTTGCGCAGCAGTTGCTTGATCCGGTCGACCTCGGGAGAGATCGGCATGCGCACCCGGATCCAGTCGGGTTTGCGAGGGAGTTCATCGGTCGGGATGATCTTGACCGGAATCCGCGCGACCTTCTCTGCACCGCGCAGTTTGACGCCAACTTGCATTTTCGCCGGGGCGGTGCCGGTTGGTTCCATCACTGTACTCATGTGTTTCTTCCTTTGGCGCGAGCGGGAGGGCGGTTAACCCTCCCGTGGCTGATCAGTCGCGGTAGACCGGGAAGTCACTGCACATTGCAGCGGCTTGTCGGGCGACGTGCGCCTCGACATCGGCATCGCCGAGGTGATCGAGCAGGTCGCAGATCCATCCCGCCAACTCGATACTCTGCGCTTCCTTGAAACCACGGCTGGTGATCGCCGGCGTGCCGATGCGCAGGCCCGAGGTCACGAACGGCGATTGCGGATCATTGGGCACGGCATTCTTGTTCACGGTGATCCCGGCGCGGCCGAGGGCGGCGTCGGCGTCTTTGCCGGTCAGGCCCTGGCGAATCAGGCTGACCAGGAACAGGTGGTTGTCGGTGCCACCGGAAACGACGTCGAAACCCCGGTCGATAAAGACCTTGGCCATCGCTTGGGCATTGCGGATCACCTGCGCCTGATAGGTTTTGAAACCGGGCTCCAGCGCTTCCTTGAAGCACACCGCTTTGGCCGCGATCACGTGCATCAGCGGACCGCCCTGACCGCCCGGGAACACCGCCGCGTTGAGTTTTTTCTCCAGTTCCGGATTGGCCTTGGCCAGGATCAGGCCGCCACGCGGACCGCGCAGGGTTTTGTGCGTGGTGGTGGTGACGACGTCGGCGAAGGGGATCGGGTTCGGGTACAAACCGGTCGCCACCAGCCCGGCGACGTGGGCCATGTCGACGAACAGGTAAGCCCCGACTTTGTCGGCGATCTGGCGGAAACGCGGGAAGTCCAACGTCTTGGAATAGGCGGAGAATCCGGCGATGAGCATTTTCGGTTTGTGCTCGACGGCCAAACGCTCGACTTCGTCGTAATCAATCAGCCCGGTGGCGGTGTCGATGCCGTACTGCACGGCGTTGTAGAGCTTGCCGGAAAAACTCACTTTGGCACCGTGGGTCAAGTGGCCGCCATGGGCCAGGCTCATGCCCAATACGGTGTCGCCCGCTTGCAGCAGCGCGAGGAAGACGGCGGCGTTGGCCTGACTGCCGGAGTGTGGCTGGACGTTAGCGTAATCGGCGCCGAACAATTGTTTGGCCCGGTCAATCGCCAGTTGTTCGACCACATCAACGTGTTCGCAGCCACCGTAATAGCGCTTGCCTGGATAACCTTCGGCGTATTTGTTGGTCAGGCCACTGCCTTGCGCTTCCATCACCCGTTGACTGGTGTAGTTCTCGGAGGCGATTAGTTCGATGTGGTGCTCTTGCCGTGCGTCTTCGGCATTCATCGCCGCCAGCAGTTCGTCGTCGTAGCCTTTGATCTGGTCGTGTTTGCTGAACATGGTGTGGTCCTTTTTCGTATTCAGGAAATGCGTGGGGGGGCTTCAAGCGTCGGCGTGTTCTGCGGTCAGGCGTTCATAGGCGTCTTGATCCAGCAAGTCGCTCAATGCCTCGACATCGACCGGTTTGAAGCGAAAGAACCAGCCTTCGCCCAATGGGTCTTCGTTGACCCGTTCCGGAGTGCTCTCGAGCGTTGCGTTAATCTCGACCACTTCACCGTCCAGCGGCATGCCGATACTGCTGGCCGCTTTCACCGATTCCAGTACCGACACTTCAGCGCCTGCATCGAAGGCGCCCAGTTCAGGCACCTGAACGAACACCACATCCCCCAATGCCTGCTGGGCAAACTCAGTGATGCCAACGGTGACCAGGCCATTGCTCTCAAGGCGCAACCATTCGTGATCGACGGTAAAACGCAATTCGCTCATAACAACTCCTCATTGTTCAGACTCATCCACTGCTGGTGGCGGATGACGTTTACAGGCTCGTGCGGGGCAGCGAGCGTGGCTGGAACAGTGATAGCAAGGGCGGTGCCAATGTTGGTTAGTTGTTTAAAATCAAAGAGTTGTTATGTTATTGAAAGTACCAATAGGGTTTTCCTGTATTGAAATCAATACGGACAAGAGGAGGGCAACGAGCAGGGCAGGAAAAAATGGGGTCGCAGAAGGTTGTCTTGAATTCGATACGCTGTAGCGATTTCAAGACGACTACAAATCCCTGTGGGAGCGGGCTTGCCCGCGATGAGGGAGTGTCAGTCAACATCAATGCTGAATGTCACACCGCTATCGCGGGCAAGCCCGCTCCCACAGGGTCCTTGTGTTGTTTGGGGCAGGGCTCAGGGCTTGGTGGGAATGCCGTACTTGCGCAGGCGAATGGCGATGGCGCTGTGTGACGTTTGCAGCCGCGCCGCCAGCAAGCGGCTGGAGGGATAACTGCGGTAAAGCTGTTCCAGCAGGTGCTTTTCAAAGCCTTCGACGGCAGCTTCGAGGCTGCCCACTTCACCGTCGTTTTGCCGCTCTACAGCGGTTCTGGCAATGTCCAGATCGTCGATGTCCACCAGCGGGTTTTCGCAAATCGCCGCCGCCCGGAAAATCACGTTTTGCAGCTGCCGAACGTTGCCCGGCCAGCGGTTGCCGAGCAGGGCAGGAAAGGTGCTTGGGGCCAAACGGCACACCGGACGCTGGATCTGTGCGCAGGCCTGCTGCATGAAGTGGTTGGCCATCAACAGGATGTCGTGGCCGCGCTCACGCAGCGGCGGCACTTGCAGGTTGAGGACATTGAGACGGTAGAACAGGTCCTCTCGAAAGTGACCTTCAGCGACCATTTTTTCCAGGTCGCGGTGGGTGGCGCTCAGCACCCGAACGTTGACCTTGACCTCGCGATCGCCACCGACCCGACGGAAGCAGCCATCGCTCAAAAAACGCAGCAACTTGGCTTGCAGGTAGGGCGACATTTCACCGACTTCGTCGAGGAACACTGTGCCTTGGTCTGCCAGTTCCAGCAGGCCGAGTTTGCCGCCACGCTGGGCGCCGGTGAAGGCCCCGGCGGCGTAGCCGAACAGTTCGCTTTCGGCGAGACTTTCCGGGAGGGCTGCGCAGTTCAACGCCAAAAACGGCGAATCGCGCCGCGTGCTGATCGCATGGCAAGCGCGGGCCACCAGCTCTTTGCCGGTGCCGGTTTCACCCTGGATCAACAGCGGCGCGTCGAGCGTGGCCACGCGCTGGGCACGGGCCTTGAGCGTGCGAATCGCCGGGGATTCGCCCAGCAACGCATCGAACCCTTCGGCATGGTCATGGTGCAGCGCCGACAGGCGTTCGCCGATGCGGTTCGGGTGATACAGCGTCAGCAGGGCGCCGGCATCGGTGATCGGCATGGCGTCCAGCAGCAACGTCTGGCCGCCCAGGCTGACCTCGTGCATGGGCAGGCGGAAGTGGTGTTCGATCAGCGTCTGTTGCAGCGACGGATCATCGAACAACGCGGTCAGCGATTCACCGGCCGGTTCGCGACCACACAAAGCGATCAGCGCCGGGTTGGCCAGCAATACAAAACCGCGGTCATCCACCGCCAATACCGCATCGGTGCTGGCCGCCAGCAAGGCATCGAGTTGCAAGCTTCGGCGTTGCCCCGGAAGGATGTCGACCATCGTCACCGCTTGCACACCTTGTACGCCGAGAAACGCCTCGCGCAGCTCTTCCAGAACATCGACGCCGAGGGTCGGTGCATCGATGTAAACGTTCGGTGGCACCATCTCGACGGCGTCCAGATTGAACCGGCGCCCACCGAGCAGGGCCAGTACTTCCTGGGTGATGCCGACGCGGTCGATGAAGGTGACGTGGATGCGCATAACGGGCCTGCAAGGGTGGCGAACGGGGTGGTGGCGTCAATGAGTATGCCGGGCAGTGTTGACCTGTGGCGAGCGCAGATCAGCCATTGCCGGTTTTACGCGAGCACGCGGCCAGGTCTTCGAGGAACGCCTGGAGGATCGGCGGCGGCGCGGTGCCGCGTCGGGTAATCACGTCGAACGGCGACATCAATTGCAAGCTGTTCGGCGCCAGTTGATGCATCTCCCCGGTCTTGATCCACTGGCTGGCGAAGTGCGCCGGAAGAAACCCCAGATAGGCCCCGGAGATCAGCAAAATGGCGAGCGCCTCGATGTTGTCGACGGTGGCCGCGGCTTTGCTGACGCCCAGGTGTTCAAGGTCGTATTGCTGCATGTAGCCGCGCACGACAATCCGGCTCGCGGCGATTTCTTCGAGCAGTTCATCACCTTCGGTCTTACTGCCATACAGCGGATGCCGCCGCCCGCAATACAACCCCAACGCTTCCTGATACAGCGGTGTGTGCAGCAGGCCTGGAACGTGGATCGGGAAGTGCCCGATGGCCAGGTGCAACCGGCCGTCGAGTACGCGTTCTTCGAGTTCGGCGGGGGTGCCCACGTACACGTTGAGGTGCACGTCGTGCCCCCGGGACACAAAGCGCTGAGTGGTGCGCGGCAGCGGCGAATCGGGGTCGGTGATGGTGGTGTCGATGATCCCCAGGTTGAGTTTGCCGCTGATGTGCTGCTTGAGCACGTCGGCGTCCATGCAGAAATTTTCCACCGCCGACAGCAGGCGCTGGGTGGCTTCATGAATGGCCACGCCTTGCTCGGTCAAGCGAAAGCCGCTGCGCCCGCGCTGACAGAGTTTGACCCCCAGTCGGGTCTCCAGATGAGTCATCTGTTCGCTGATGGTTGACTGGCCGGCGTTCAACGCCGCTTGCGCTGCGGAAAAACCGCCGCACCTGACAATCGTGGCAAACACCCTGAGTAATTTCAGATCGACATCGTGCAGTTGAATCACGTTGGATCTCCCGCGTGTGGATGCATCGGTAATGCCGATATGAGTATCTGATGTTTAGCATTTTTTCCACGAAAACCTGCGCCCATAGTCATTCCAACGGCGGTCGCCTTGCAGTCCGCCCAGCCGATAACAAAAAGTGGAGAGGCTTGAAATGTCGAACAACGGTTATGAATCCGGTCGTCTGAACCTGCCATTCGTGGGTCATTGCACCTTTGGCAAATCCCCGGTGTGCACCGATTGGGACGCGCTGGATGCCGACGTCGCGGTGCTCGGCGTGCCCAACGACATGGGCACCCAATGGCGCTCCGGCGCACGCTTCGGACCACGCGGGATTCGCGAAGCATCGACGCTGTTTTCCTTCGGCCATGCCGGCGCCTATGACCACGAAGACGACGTGATGTACCTGACCGCCGCCGACGTGCGCATGGTCGATGTCGGCGATGCCGATATCGTGCACACCGACATGGTCACCAGTAACAAGAACACCGAATACGCCGTGCGCAAGATTCTCGATGCCGGTGTCATGCCGGTGGTGCTCGGCGGCGATCACTCGGTGCACGCGCCGGTGATCAAGGCGTTCGAGGGCCGTGGCCCGATCCACATCATCCACTTCGATGCGCACCTGGACTTCGTCGATGAACGCCACGGTGTGCGCTACGGCCACGGCAACCCGCTGCGCCGCGCCTCGGAAATGAACCACATCGTCGGCATGACCCAGATGGGCATCCGCAACGTGTCGTCCTCCAACCGCGATGACTACGAAGCGGCCCACGAGGCGGGTTCGAAGATTCTCTCGGTACGTGATGTACGTCGCCTCGGCGTCGAGGGTGTGCTGGCGTTGATCCCGCAGAACATCAATTACTACATCACCATCGATATCGACGGTTTTGACCCTTCCATCGCCCCGGGCACTGGCACGCCAAGTCACGGCGGCTTCCTCTACTACGAAGTGCTGGAAATCATCCAGGCCCTGGCCAAGCGCAGCAAGGGCAACATCGTCGGCATGGACCTGGTGGAGGTTGCACCGGTGTATGACCCGAGCGGCATGACTTCGATTCTCGCCGCGCAACTGCTGCTCAACAGCATCGGTTTCATCTTCCACGAGCGGGCCAAGGTGCGTGCGGCCGAAGGCGAAGCCACTCCGGCCTGACGGCACGGATCGATCCTCGAACCACAGTGACCCGGCAGGACCTGACTGCCGGGCAGAGAGAATAAAAATGGACACGATCGTTAAGCAGTACCTGCAGAAATTTGGCGTCTCCGAAGCGACCCAGACCTTCCTCAGCAAGGTGCAGAAAATGTTCATCGGCGGTGCTTTTGTCGAGGCCAGCGACGGGCAGACGTCCGATGTCATCGAGCCGTCGACCGAAGGCCTGATCACGCGCATTCCGATGGGCACCACCGATGACCTGGACCGCGCCGTGCAAGCGGCTCGCGCGCAGTTTGACGGCGGCGCCTGGCGCCAGGCCAAACCGGCCGAACGCGAACGGCTGATCCAGCGCCTGGCTGACCTGATTGAACAGAACGCCGAGGAGCTGGCGCAAATCGAATCGATCGACATGGGCAAGTCCGTAGCGTTTGCCAAAGACGTCGATATCCAGGGCACAGTCGACACCCTGCGTTATTTCGCCGGTTGGGCGACCAAGCTTCACGGGCGCACCGTCGAGCCCTCGCTGCCCGGCAATTACCTGGCCTATACGCGCAAAGAACCGGTGGGTGTGGTCGGCGCTATCGTGCCATGGAACTTCCCGTTGCAAACCATGGCCTGGAAGCTCGGCGCCGCCCTGGCGACCGGTTGCACCGTGGTGGTCAAACCCGCCGAGCTGACCTCGCTGTCGGCCCTGCGTTTTGCCGAACTGGTGCAGGAAGCCGGCATCCCGGATGGCGTCATCAACATCGTGTCCGGGCGCGGCAGCGTGGTCGGCGCCGCCATGGCCACGCACCCTGGCATCGACAAACTGACCTTCACCGGCTCGACCCCGGTCGGCCAGACTGTCGGCCGCGCAGCGCTGGAAGACATGAAGCGCCTGACGCTCGAACTCGGTGGTAAATCGCCGGTCATCGTCTGCGCCGACGCCGACATCCCGGCCGCCGCTCAAGCGGTCGCCAACGGCGTGTTTTTCAACTCCGGGCAGGTATGCGACGCCGGTACACGGGCCTATATTCATAGCAGTGTCTACGACGAATTCCTGCGTGAACTGATCGCCTATACCCGCACGTTGAAAATCGCACCGGGCCTGGACCCTGACTGCTTCATCGGTCCGCTGGTGTCGGCGCTGCAAAAACAGCGCGTGACCGAGTACATCGAAACCGGCAAGCAGGAAGGTGCCGAACTGGTCTACGGTGGCCAGCCCGTCGATGGCCCGGGCTTCTTCGTCGAGCCGACCATCTTCGCCCATTGCCGCAACGACATGCGCATTGTCCAGGAAGAGATCTTTGGCCCGGTGCTGGTCACCGCACCGTTCGACGATGAGGAAGAGGCGCTGGCCTTGGCCAATGACTCGGTGTACGGCCTGGCCGCAGCACTCTATTCCAATGACCTGGGCAAGGTGCACAGCCTGATTCCACGGCTGAAGGCCGGTTCGGTCTACGTCAATGCCCACGGCACCCTCGACCCGTCGATGCCGTTCGGTGGCTACAAGCAGTCCGGATTCGGCAAGGACCTGGGCGCCGAGCAGCTCGATTACCTGCTCGAAACCAAGGCCGTCTGGATCACGCTGCCCTGAGTCACGGCTGACGTCTTTCTGTCGGTTCAGCCGCAACGCAATCCGTAGCAGCTGGCGAAGCCTGCGTCCGGCGGCGCAGCCGTCGTAAAACCAGTGAGGGTGGTGTGTCTGGTAAGCCTTGGTCATCGGGTTTACGACGGCTGCGCCGCCGGACGCCGCCTTCGGCAGCTGCTACACGGTTCGCGGCATCTTCAACAACAGGGAACGGCAAGGATGCGCCCGGGCGTCGTTCACCCGAAAGAATGCAGTTATTCCGTCATGATCTTCCAACAATAAGAGTCCATCATGAACACTGACGCCAAAGCCGCTCCTAGCGTGTCGCTTCTCGACGACAAACCGATCGTCGAAAGCCATTCGATCGACTTCATCCCGGAACACGAACGCACCGACAAACTGTCCAGTCAAGGCCCGTTCTGGTTCCTCGGCAACTTCACCTTCTTCACCATGACCATCGGCTTCGTGGGCCCAAGCGTCGGCCTGACCGCGCTCTGGACCACACTCGCCGGCACGCTGGGCATCATGTTCGGCACGCTGTTCATGGCGTTTCACGGTTCGCAAGGTCCGCACCTGGGCCTGCCACAAATGATCCAGTCGCGCGCGCAGTTCGGCTATCGCGGGGTGATTCTGGTCCTGCTGGCGACGCTGTTTGTATTTGCCGGGTTCAACATCGTCAACCTGGTGTTGATGATGCAGGGCCTGCACACGCTTTTCGGTTTCAACCCCGCCGTGATCGCGGTGGCGGTGACGATACCGGCGGCGGTCCTGGCCATCCTCGGTCATGACTGGATGCACCGCAGTTTCAAATGGGCGTTGTACTTGTCGATTCCGCTGTACGGGCTGGTCACGCTGGCGGTGATGATGGGTTGGGTGCCTGATGCGGCGATGCCAGTGCTCGCCGCCGGTGAGGTGGCGCCTGCTCCGTTGGGCTTCAACTGGACCGGTTTCATCGCCCAGTTCGCGGCGGCGGCCAGTTACAACATCGCCTACGCGCCTTACGTCTCCGACTATTCGCGTTACCTGCCGAAAAACACCTCCAGCGGCAAGCTGATTGCGGTGGTGTTCCTGGGCGCGTCGTTGTCCGGTGCGTGGATGATTTCCGTCGGTGGCTGGCTGGCCGATCACCTGCACTCCACCGATGTGCTGGTGGCCCTTGGACAAGTCGGCAACACCGTTTCACCGCTGATCGGTACGGCGGTGGTGGTGATCACGATTCTGGCGTTCCTGCCGGTGATTGCGATGAACATCTACAGCGCGAAACTGACCACGCTGACCTGCGTCGACTCCATCAAGCACATCGAGCCGACGCGCAAGGCGCGGATCCTGGCGATCGGTTTTGTGATCCTGCTGCAACTGGGCGTGGCCCTGAGCATCCAGAGTTCGGGCAAAGGCTTGTCGGTGCTGGGGATCTACCTGGTGGTGATGTTGTACTTCCTGGTGCCCTGGACCTCGGTCAACCTCACCGACTATTTCTTCGTGCGCAAGGGCCGCTACGCCATCCCGCACTTTTTCATGCCTCACGGCAACATTTACGGCAGCTGGGGCCTGCGTGGCATCGCCGCGTATGCCATCGGTTTCATCTCGATGATCCCGTTCTTCTACATCTACGACGGCGTTGAGCAGCGTGAGGTCTATGTCGGCCCGCTCGCCAAGGCGCTGGGCAGCATCGACATCGCCTGGCTGGTCGGGCTGATCGTATCGGGCCTGGTTTACTACTGGTTCAGCCGCTCGATCGACCTCAAGCGTGAAGAAGCCGTCATTCAGCACATCGAGAAAACCTCTCCTCAATACACCACTGGCGATTCGCTGACCCAACGTTCGACGCCGGTATTCAACGAATCGACGGCCGGGAGATAACCATGGCTACGCAAAATTACGACTACATCATCATTGGCGCAGGCTCGGCGGGTTGTGTGTTGGCCAACCGCTTGAGCGAAGACCCGGACACCTCGGTTCTGGTCCTGGAATTCGGTGGTAGTGATCGCAGTGTGGTGATCCAGATGCCCAGCGCGTTTTCGATTCCGATGAACACCAAGAAATACAACTGGCGCTACGAAACCGAGCCGGAGCCGTTCCTCAACGGCCGGCGCATTCACTGCCCGCGCGGCAAGGTGTTGGGCGGCTCCTCTTCGATCAACGGCCTGGTCTATATCCGTGGCCACGCCTATGACTTTGACGAGTGGGAATCGCTCGGCGCACAGGGCTGGGGCTACCGCAATTGCCTGCCGTACTTCAAACGGGCAGAACATTACGAGGAGGGTGGCGACAGCTACCGTGGGCAAACCGGGCCGTTGCACACCACCAACGGCAACCACATGAAAAACCCGCTGTACGGGGCGTGGGTCGAAGCCGGCGCGGAAGCGGGTTACATCAAGACCGACGACTGCAACGGCTACATGCAGGAAGGGTTTGGCGCCATGCACATGACCGTGAAAAACGGCGTGCGCTGCTCTACCGCCAACGCCTATTTGCGCCCGGCGATGGGCCGTCCGAACCTGACCGTGATCACCCACGCGATGACCCGTCAGATCCTCCTTGAAGGCAAGCGCGCCGTTGGCGTGATGTATGACCACCAAGGCCAGACTCATAAGGTTTTTTGCAACCGCGAAGTGCTGATCGCGTCCGGCCCGATCGGTTCGCCGCACCTGCTGCAACGCTCCGGGATCGGCCCGGCCGAGGTCCTGCGCAAAGCCGGGATTGGCGTGCGTCATGACCTGCCGGGAGTAGGGGAGAACCTGCAGGATCACGCCGAGGTGTACATCCAGTTCGGTTGCAAGGAACCGGTGACCCTCAACAGCAAAATGGACCCGCTGAGCAAGTTGATGATCGGTTTGCGCTGGCTGCTGTTCAAGGACGGGCTCGGCGCCACCAACCATTTCGAGGCGGGTGGTTTCATTCGCTCGGACAAGGGGTTGCGCTGGCCGGACATTCAGTTCCACTTCCTGCCTGCTGCGATGCGCTACGACGGCAATAAACCGATCAAGGGCCATGGCTTCATGGTGCTCACCGGGCCGAACAAACCCAAGAGCCGCGGCTTTGTGCGCGCGGTTTCAGCCGACCCGTATGAGCATCCGCAGATTCAGTTCAACTACCTGCAACGGGAAGAGGACCGCGAGGGCTTCCGCCGCTGCATCCGCCTGACCCGGGAGATCATTGGCCAGAAGGCGATGGACCGCTTCCGCGATGGCGAAATCGCACCGGGCGCACACGTGACCAGCGATGAAGACCTGGATGCCTTCGTGCGTGAAAACCTCGAAAGCACCTACCACCCCTGCGGCTCGTGCCGCATGGGCGAGGACGACATGGCGGTGGTGGATTCCGAGCTGCGGGTGCATGGCATCGCCGGGTTGCGCGTGATCGACTCGTCGGTGTTCCCGACCGAACCGAACGGTAACCTCAATGCACCGACCATCATGCTCGCCGAGCGGGCCAGCGATCTGGTGCGCGGACGCACCATGCTGCCGGCTTCCGACGCGCCTGTCGGCCTTGTGCAAGATTGGGAAAACAGCCAGCGGTCGATGCTGCCGGGACGCAACGTCCGGGTTTGATGTGTTCGACAAGAATCAGGTCGCCGGTCGGGCGACCTGATTGGTTTTTCTCTTATGAAATCAAAGGCTTATTGATCCAGTGCGACGGTCACTGCCGTGTCTTGAAGCGTCTCCTATACTGATCCGCGTTGGCAGGTTCAACACCGATCCTGAATGCCGTTGGAGACGTCCCCCATTCCGACGGTTTTCCCTACGACCCCACAGTAAGGAGAACGAACATGGCAATCCGCATTGGCGACGAGGCACCGGACTTTACCGTCGAAAGCACCGAAGGCACGCTGAACTTCCACGAGTGGATTGGCGACAAATGGGCCATCCTGTTTTCCCATCCCAAGGACTTCACCCCGGTATGCACCACTGAGCTGGGCTACATGGCAGGGCTAAAACCGGAGTTCGACAAGCGCAACACCAAGATCGTCGGACTCAGCGTCGACCCGGTCAGCAATCATGCAAGCTGGGCCAAAGACATCGAAGAAACCCAGGGGCACGCCGTCAACTACCCGATGATCGGTGACGAAAACCTGGTCGTGGCGAAGCTCTACGACATGATCCATCCGAATGCCAGCGGCGGCGCCCGCACCGCCGTAGACAACGCCACCGTGCGTTCTGTGTTCATCATCGGCCCGGACAAAAAGGTCAAGGCCATGCTGATCTACCCAATGAGTGCCGGGCGAAACTTCGATGAAGTACTGCGTCTGCTGGATTCCCTGCAATTGAACGCCAAACACACCGTTGCGACTCCGGTGAACTGGCGTCCGGGTGAAGACGTGATCATCCCCACGTCGGTGTCCGATGAAGACGCACGCAAGAAATACCCCGATGGCTTCAAAACCATCAAGCCTTACTTGCGCACGGTTGCGCAGCCCAAGTAATGCCTCGCTGAGGAGCCTCAACATGGTCGTACAAGCCCTTCGTGTCGACGCCACCCACCTCGACGAGGTGGCGCGTCTTTTCGACGCCTACCGAGGCTTTTACGGCCAGCCCTCGAACCTGACGCAATCGCGCGAATTCATCGCCGAGCGCATCGTCCGGGACGAATCGGTGATGTTCCTCGCCGAAGATGCCACGGGGGACGCGCTGGGTTTTGTGCAGTTGTACCCCACCTTTTCCTCCATCGACGCCCACCGCACATGGTTGCTCAGCGACCTGTTCACCAGCCCCCAGGCCCGAGGGCGAGGGGTCGGGACGTTGCTGATGAACACCGCTCGCGAATTTGCGGTGTTGAGCGGTGCCAAGGGCATGGTGCTGGAAACGGCCACCGACAATCTTGGTGCACAGCGTTTGTATGAGTCGTTGGGGTATGTGCGTGACGGAATTTCTTAGTTCCCTCTGAAGCATCTCGTAAACAAGATCTCCTCGAATTCTGAATTGGTTGAGAGTTTACGAATCCCTAATAATTTCGGTAATGAATGCGCCTCCTTGGATCATTTTGCGGAGACTATGAGCTCCGTATTTTATTTTAATGTAAACGCCGTAAATAGTTTTCGGTGGTCACAGAAAATGTAAACAAGAACCACACAGACATGCTGCACCATACATCAGCGGATCTGTTTTGGATCTTGGGGATGACCACCACAATACCGCGCTGAAGTGGTGTTCCGCCGAGAATGGCTGATGCTGTCAAAATTATCGGTCAGAGCGAATTATGCCGTTCGATAGGGGCCAATCAAGGTCTTGGCTGACACAACTGGCCGGTGGTTTTATTGCGGATTCTGTCCCCGGCCGTGGTGTAACCCCCGTGTTCTTGGCTATTGAGTTTGATGTTTCAGTCAATCGTGGCTGACAATTTCGACCCAATATAGATAGTGGCGATAGGCATTAATTGGCCGATATTTATTCGTCGTGTGTTGCCGCTAACTGTTGGCGCCACCGCCGATTTGACCTAGTTGCCGAGATTTCACTGACCCGTCTGTTCAACGCGAATCATTGCCTTTATTGGATTTGTGCAGATTTTGGGGTAGGTCAATGTTGCGTCAGTAGGTGAGGCAATTCGGCCTCAGCGTCACAGTATTTCGACTGGCGCGACGTGCACACCGCCATGCGCTACGTGGAGGCTGTCGCGCCGTTTGGCGACTGTCAGCGGCACTCGGGTGAGTCAGAGTGACTGCGCGAGTAATGATTTCATACTGAGCTATGGCCTACGTTATTACAGCTGTACAACGTGACCATTTGACGATGAAGTAAGCGATTCAATAGGTTTTAGAACACAAGATTCTCAAACCTCAGCGCGCTTTTTTGCCCGCGGGCCTTGATGGACGGTACGCCGAGGCGGACAGGGGCGTGATTCACAAACAGCCCGGGCCGATCCCGGTGATAGACTCAATGGGTCGTCTTGGTTTAGGTGTAGGCTGTAGGCGATTTACCAGGTAAAAAACTGCGTCGGACGCCATCAAGCGCGGAGCGGCTGGACCGTGCACGGTGTGTGCGAGGAGGACACCATGACAATGCCCAACGAGCGCACGCGCGCACTCATCCAGACGCGAGACTTTCTGGTCGAACTTGCAGAAGATTCCGTGCTTTCAGCATCCATGCGACGTCAGGCCCGCCAGCTGTTACGGCATTATCCCCATGCCAACGAGATCCTGCGGGCCGGGCAGCTCGAAGAACGAAGGCTCGACCGACTGACCGAGCCCTTCCTGAGCTCCAGCATCGATTGACCGCCGTGGCCACTCATCATCAGCCCAAAGCCGCTGATCCTGAGCCATGGATAGATAGAAGGTAAATCGCTCCCTCGCCTTATCGACCCAGGGCGTTATGGAATTCCACTGGCGCTCAATGGCGCTTCCGCTTAGACCGGTGTCAGCTTATGTTCCATTGGATGGGCAATCATTGGGGGGAAGTGTTAATGAGCACTTCAACTGCGACTCGACGTCCGGTAAAAAAGAAAGAGGTGTCTCGAGAGGTGGCGATCGCGGCCTTTTGGCGGTTCAGTTCCGATCGAGCGTCGCTGACGGAGTCGGAGAGGCTGCACCAAATCAAAGTAGGGTTGCCCGCTGCCCTCATCGATGTTGTTCGCTGGGCCTTCGACCTTCAGGACCGCCACCTGGAAACGCTGTTCAATGCCTCAATTTCGACCCTGGAAAGACGACGGCGAGAGCAAAAGAACCTTGATCCTGTCGCCTCCGAGCGTGTGGACCGAATTGCTACGCTCAGTCACTTGGCCGAGAGGATCGTTGAAAGCCAAGCGGCTGCCACACAGTGGATGTCGGCACCGAATAAAGCGCTCGGTGGGACGGCACCGATCATGCTCTGCGAAACCGAGATCGGCGCTAAACAAGTTCGTCGTATTCTTCAGGCCCTTGAGTGGGGCGGTGCTGCCTAATGGCACCTGGCGACGACCCGCTGGTACGAAATACGCGACGGGTTCAGGATGCGTCCTGGGAAATCCGACGGGTCGGTGTTGCCATTGTCGACCAACCACCGCCAGTCGAGTGTTGAGAAAAAACGAAAGTTTCATTGAGACCCGCTGACGCGGCGTCAGCTAAATGACTGGGCAGGTGCTGATTTGCGGCTTTTCGTTTAGGGGGACGCTGGAGCGTGTTTGTCTAACGGTTTCGATTATAGGTGCGACGCGTTGCACTGCACGTGAGGGCTGCATGACGCTACGCCCTAGAACCCCATACAGGAGGTGCCTCAGTTATGTTGACAACCGTCAGCTGTAGCCAGGCTCGCCGGCGACTCCGGCGCCTTATTGCGCTGGTCGCCCAGGGGCACAGTTTCGTCATAACCAAGAACGGGCGAGCATTTTGCCGGTTGGAGGGCATCGAAGCGATTCAGCTTGATCATGGCGCCTCCTGCAAAGCCTCACTGTGATGCCTACTGGACGTGTCTACGCAACTTGGAGTTAAGCGTCCGTCCAGCTCACCTTGCACAATTTAAGGTGAGTACCTACATGCGCAGTCAGCCCAACCTTCCCTAGCCAACCTAGCGCTGATTATCGTATTCGCTCAGAGCAGGTGAGATCGAAGCCGATTTCTGCCTGTCGCCACCCTCTCTTTGGGTCGACTTCGACTACTCGTGATACCGAGAAACCAAACGACGACGAGACTCATCGCGCGCTGGTTGATGCGTCGTTTTGTTTCTCCACTTTGCACTTAAATATCAGCTCTAAGGGAAAGGAATCTTTTCTCTAAATGCATAAATCACCCGTAAGGACAAAATTTCTTTACTTAATCAGCTAGGCGTTTTCAATTACGCGAACCCAGTGATCGTCTCGCGTGGCCATTCAACGCTGCACAAATTTTGTAGCGGCGCCAACGATCTGATTGGTACCGAGCGTCTGGCACTGGCGTGTGCGTTGGTTGGGAATGAACCGGCGTTTGCTATCCAGCAGTCACTCGCCCTGTTCGGAGGTTGGTCGCCGAATTCGGTACAGATCTGAGCCGATGGCGCACTTGTCATCATTTCACTTCGTGGCTGACGCTCGCACCTGGATGTCGGATCAGTGGCGGTAAGGTACTTTCCGCTCATACTCGGAAAACCAAGAATCGAGTTACCGCTCACCTGCGCTTGGCTGCTGTCACGGTAGGTAGAACGAGTACTGCGCTTGGGGCCTTCTATAGACGCCTTGCAGCTCGAATCGGAAAAGCCAAAGCAGTAACCGCGACCGCCCGAAAAATTGCGATTCTGTTCTACAACGCGATGCGTTTCGGCATGAGCTATCAAGACCCCGGAGCAGGTCAGTACGAGCAAAGATATCGGGAACGAGTCGTAAAGGGTCTACATCGCCGCGCTGCCGAATTTGGCTTCACTCTTCAGCCAACGGAAGGTGTTTCTTAGGAAGGCTACCGCGCTCTTGATGTCGGAAGATCACGAGCGTTCGCGCTGATTGACCAGTTGAGCGCCCATGAGCCGGCTGATTGGCTGCGCAAGGTGTTTGACGTCACTCGCTCGTGTTACTACGCCCAGCGCCTGCGGCGCCGCACGCCCGATGTTGAACGGCTTCGATTGCGTAGTCGCGTCAGTGAGCTGTTCTCGCAAATTCGCAGCTCTGCGGGCAGTCGCAGCATCCTGTCGCTGATGCGTGAAGACGGTGAGCAACTCGGTCGATTCAAAGTGCGTAGCTTGATGCGCGAGCTTGATTTAGTCAGCAAACAACCCGGCTCCCATGCCTACAAACGAGCAACAGTAGAAAGACTGGATATCCCGAACATATTGAACCGCGAGTTCGACGTGCCAGCGCCCAATCAAGTCTGGTGCGGCGATATCACCTACATTTGGGCGCAAGGAAAGTGGCATTACCTGGCTGTCGTCCTGGATCTTTGTACGCGTCGGATCGTGGGCTGGGCGCTGTCGGAAACGCCAGACGCTGAGCTGGAGATCAAAGCGCTGGATATGGCTTACGAGCAGCGTGGAAGGCCTTCGGATCTGCTATTCCACTCGGACCAGGGATCGCAATATGCAAGCCGACTCTTTCGCCAGCGGTTGTGGCGATACCGCATTCGCCAGAGCATGAGTCGACGAGGAAACTGCTGGGATAACGCACCGATGGAGCGCGTATTTCGCAGCTTGAAAACAGAATGGATACCGACCGTGGGCTATCGAACTGCGCAGGAAGCACAGCGCGATATCAGCCATTTTTTGATGCATCGCTACAACTGGATTCGGCCTTACCAATTCAACGATGGGTTGGCGCCAGCGCGGGCCGAGGAAAAACTTAACGTCGTGTCCCGGATTAGTTGATCACTACAACCACAAGACGCTGAAGGAATGGAAAGCAGAGCATGGCTCCGCGACCGTTGAGTCTGACCAGGTGATTTTGGTTTGAGTACAAAAGGGCCCAGCGAGGGCCCTTCTGTTGTTGAATAGATGTTGAAATGGCGGCGTAGCAGACGGGCTAGATTGCCTCTTCCAAAACCAATTCTGGCGGCTGGTTACGAAGTCCACCTGTAAGAAAAATCAAGTAAACGAAGCCGATCACCAGCCACGATAAGCCCAGCTCCACAGCCTTGCGATCCAAGCTGAACATTAGCCACAGATCAGCAACCATTCCTGCGACGGGAAGCATCAGGTACAGAATAAAGGCCTGAAATCCTCTGCGTTTTTCGGTGCGCCAGTAGTGGAAAACTACAGAGAGGTTGACCAGGATGAAGGTCAGAAATGCCCCGAAGTTGATGAAAGAGGTCGAGGTAGTCACGTCCATGTTGAGAGCAAGCAAGGCTACTACTGCGCTTAATATCAAGCACCAGATTGGGGTGCCAAAGCGTGGAGAAAGGTAGCCGAAGAAAGCTTTTGGCAGCACAGAGTCTCGTCCCAGCACGTACAACAATCTTGAGCCGCTCGCCTGAGCAGCAATGCCGGATGTGAACTGTCCAAGCACCAAGCCAATCAGGAAGATCGAGACGAACATGTCGCCTCCGATATTGCGAGCGATCTCGTAAGCGGCAGAATCTACATTAGCAAACTCAAGTGATGGTTGAGCCAGTTGCACAACGTATGAGGTGCCTACAAAAATCAATCCACCGATCAAGGTTACCCAAAGGATTGCCCTTGGCATGTTGCGCTCTGGATTATGGGTTTCCTCAGTCAAGGTGCTGACAGCGTCGAAGCCAAGATATGAATAGCATGCGATGGCTGCGCCGCTCATGATCATTGGCCATTGGATGCCCCCGCTTACAAATGGCGCCAAACTGAATAGTGGTTTAGAAGGGTCTCCAAGGGTGTAGTGGATGCACATAACCACGAACGCACCTAAAATTAGAACCTGCAATAGCAGCAGTAGAATGTTCACCGCCGTGGCCAATTTAAGGCCCACCACGTTGATCAGCGTTGTCAGCCCAATAAACGTTAGCAGCCACACGAACGCAGGCACTCCAGGAAAAGCCGAGTTGAGATACGCTGTCCCGATCAACCATATCGCCATTGGAAGGAACAGATAGTCTAGGAGGATCGCCCAACCCGTCATGAAGCCAAGGCGTGCATCAATCGCTTTACGTACGTAGGTGTACGATGATCCAGAAACCGGGAAAGCCCGGGCCATGTGGGCGTAGCTCAACGCTGTCAGTAACATGGCTACAAGGGCTGCAAGATAAGCCGTCGGAACATGTCCTCCACTCGACTGTGCCAAGATGCCAAATGTGCCAAGCACGATGATAGGGGTCATGAGCCCGACCCCGAAAATCACTAGCGTGCTCAGCGACAAGGTGCGTTTTAAGTTAGCCATTGACGTCTCCGATTATGTTTTTATCGTCCGCCAGGAGCGGCCGGATACACGGTAGATATTTCAAAAAAAGCTGCTTGCTGTATCTGTTGGATTGGCTATTTGTGCTTAGTGATAATTAGCTCGCGGCGCCCACCGTCTTCCCGCAATTGCCCGCTCAGGCGCATTCGTTGATCGTTGCCGTAGATGTAGGGGATACGTGCCTTCGCAAGCAGAGATGTGTCCAAGGACATGTGAATACGTGCTTCCTCTCGACCTGCTTCAACCAGTAGGTCGCCAAAGGGATTCACGACAGCAGAACCACCGGCAAACACTAATCCGTCATCGCTAGGGCCGACTCGGTTAACCATGATTGCGAACGCTTGATTCTCTAACGCGCGAGCCATGATGCAGGTTCGGTGATTTGGCCCGTAAGGATCAAAATTGCCGTTTGTAACGATCAACACCTCAACGCCTAGCTGACCAAGCGCGCGGGCGGTTTCGGGAAATTCGATGTCGTAGCAAATCAAGAGGCCAACTCGAAGTCCGTTCCACAGTCCCGTCACCATGCGGTCGCCCGGTTCAAAGACATCCCGCTCACCTGACCAAAGATGAGTCTTTCTATAGTGGAGGACTATGCCGTGATCCGGAGTTATCAACACCGTGGTGTTATAGAACCGACCACCATCGTTTTCAGCTAAACCTACGGCTACTGATAAGCCCTTTTTCTTCGCCGCTTGGCATATAGCTTTTAAACTTGGGCCGTCGAGAGGCTCAGCGATTTGCGCAACATTCGCCTTGGTAGGAAATCCCGTGAGGTACGTTTCAGGTAGCACCAACAATTGCGTTTCGCTCGCGCACGTTTCGATGACCCCCAGCGCCCGAGCAAGGTTGTAAGCCGTATCGCCATCACGCCCGGTAATTTGGGCTAACTCAACATTCATTCTCGCACTCCACTAGACTTTAATCAGGTCTCAACCTGTGACACTGCGGTATTATGGCTAGTCGCCGTTAGCGCGGTAATCGCACGAGATAGGTAATCCTAAGGAGTGACAATGACCCCCGCATTGCGAGAGATCGCCTGGCACCGAGCTTTTGGCATTCTCATTGAATCCATTGACCAGCCAGGGTTCTGGCAGACTGTGGTGAGGCGAGTGGGTGATGTCCTTCACTTTGATAATTGGGTCGCACTGCTTTTTCAGGATGGCCGTCCCCATTTGTTGGCGGAATCTACTGCACCCGGCGGTGGCCCTGACCCACTATTCCAAGACTACTTAAGCGGAATCTATCTGATAGATCCGTTTTACCGTGTGAACTGTGAAGATGCCCGCAGTGGGTTGTTTCAGCTTCGGGACGTTGCACCGGATTGTTTTGAGGAAACGGATTACTATCAACGCTACTTCCATCTGAATGTGGTAGCCGACGAAATCCAGTTCAACTGCCGTTTGGATGAACGACGTTTGATCTGCCTGTCGTTCGGATCTCAGCGCAGGATCACTGATGAAGAGGTTGCTTGGCTGACATTGATGCAGCCTTGGCTGTTGGCCTTGATGAGGCAACGAATGGCTTACGAGCGGCAAGATTTTGCAGGCGGGGAGCCCAATGATGGGCTTGATGGTTTGAGAGCGGCTTTGACTTCGCGAGAGTTCGACATTTGCCAGCTCATGCTGAGTGGACACTCCAGCAAAGGAATTGCCGACAAGCTTTTAATCTCGGTTGATACAGTGAAAACACACCGACGGCACATTTACAGCAAACTGAACATAAAAACCCAGTCGGAGCTTTTTGCCAGTTTCCTGAATAGTCACGCCTCAACGGAAAAACCGCATTCTCAGGCTATGTGCGCGACGAAAAAAATAGGCGAATAGGCCGAGATATTTCCAATGGCTAGCATACCTAAATATTGGGCCATTTCGACGGTTCAGGCGCACTGAGCCATTCGAGCTGCGAAAGCGCATTTGTCGTTTTTATGGGCCTAATGGCAGTGGGAAAACCAGTCCAGACTTTCAATCGGGAATACCGGGAACCGGACGTCTCTGTTGCCAGTGTCGCGATACCTAACGTCGTACGCAAATAGTTGCCACTTATTAGGTGGGGAAAAGGAGGTCTTAAGACCTCCTTTCTGGATCAAGCGTTCGCGAATTCAGCGCTTAACTTGGCAGCAGCTTTCTCAAAGGCAACTTTCATTTCTTCGATCACGAAGCTGTTGTGCTCAAAGGAAATGTAAATGCGGCCGTACGGAGACGGCATCATCAACACTCCTGCTTCGCGCAGCGCCAGGTGCAGGGCCGTGGTGAAGGCAGGGTTCGCTTTCTCGACTGCCTGCTCGTACGTCACCGGGGAAGTCATTCCCAACCAAACACCAAACACATTCCCGTAGCCGCTGGTTGAAATGATCACGCCATGGGATTCGAAAATGGCCTCAATCGCAGCGCGTAGATCGTTGCCGCGCTGGATGAGACTCTCGTAATCGTTGTCGTCCAGTTGAGTCAGGGTGCTCGTCACGGCTGCGCACGCCAAAGGGTTACCGCTGAATGTTCCCCCGCGAAGGACACGGCCTTCTTCAAAGCCTGCCAGGATATGAGGTTTGCCGACGATGGCGGAGACTGGGACACCATTACCTATCGCTTTGCCGACGCTCGCGATATCAGGGCTCAAACCTTCACGCAGCCCTGCCAGACCCGCATATAGCCGAAAGCCCATCAGAACCTCATCACAAATCACCAGTGCGCCGTGCTTATGAGCAATGTCCTGTACATGTTTGAGATAACCTGGCAATGCCATGATGCAACCAGCGTTGGCCAGCATCGGCTCAAGGATGACCGCCGCGATGTCATTGTCTTCTGCAAATAGCCGCTCTACATCTGCGAAATCGTTGTAGCGGATCAGCGTTGTACGTTCGGTAGATGGGCGCTTGCCGTCCTGGAAGCTCGCTTCGTTGGACGTGACGTTGCCGTAGCTGACATCATCGAACCAGCCATCGAAACCGGCAGCCATCTTGGCAATTTTTCCACGGCCGGTATAAGCCCGAGCTGCACGGCAGGCGAGGTGAACAGCTTCGCTACCGGAGTTAGTGAAGATCACCTTCGTAAGATCGCCGGTATGTTTGGCCAGTTCAGTTGCGGCTCCATGCTCACGGACATGAGCCCAGGATGGCGCGGCACTGTCGCCTAATGCTTCAGTAACTGCAGCATTTACCGAGTCATTCGAGTGACCAAGCAATACCGCACCAAAGCCCAGTGCGGTATCGATGTATCTGCGACCTTTGTCATCCCAAAGGTAAGCGCCTTTACCTTTGCTAATGAACAGTTTTTCACCATTCAGGTCAGGCAGGATACGAGCAGCGCTGGAAACATCACCAACTAAATTAGGCATAAAAACCTCTGAATTTTGACAGTAGTTAGCCGTCCCGGGTATTGGGCCCGAGAGGGGTTTTACGTAGCTTTTAACGAGCCTGAACAGGCTGCGTATGCCTTCTTATTCTTGTTTTATCTTCATTTTTTCGTTGCGACGGCGGAGTAACTCCAGTGTCAGCAACATCAGTACGGACAGGATGACCATGATGGTGGCGACAGCCGCGATGTTTGGACTGATGTTCTCTCTGATACCCGAGAACATCTGAAGCGGAAGTGTTCTTTGCGACGGGCTGGCCAGGAAAAGAGTGACCACCACCTCATCGAAAGACGTGGCAAACGCGAACAGTCCTCCCGAGATCACTCCTGGGGCAATCAAAGGCAACACGACCTTAAAAAACACCGTGAGCGGCGGGGCGCCAAGACTGGCAGCTGCTCTGCTCAGGTTGGTGTTGAAACCCTGCAAAGTCGCGTTAACCGTGATGACTACGAAAGGGACACCCAGCATCGCGTGCGCCAGTACCAATCCAATGTAGCTATTGAGCAACTGTAGTTTGGCGAAGAAGAAGTACAGACCTACTGCGACAATGATCAGAGGCACGATCATTGGCGAGATGAGAAAGGCCATAACCACGTTTTTGAACGGGAAGTTGCCCCGACACAAGCCAACGGATGCCATCGTCCCAAACACCATCGCCAGAAAGGTGGCGCCTGGAGCGATGATGAAGCTGTTCTTGAATGCTTGGCGCCATTCTTGAGACGTCATCAGCTCTTCATACCAACGGAAGGAGAAGCCATCCATTGGGTATGTGAGAAAAGACGACGAATTGAACGATAAAGGAATTATCACCAGTATCGGAACAATCAAAAACAGCAGTACAAGGATTGAGGTAGAGACCAATCCAAACCTGGCCAGTTTCTCTGCTGAGGAAGCGTAAGGCTGCAACATGTCGATTACCTCGCCTGGGTTTGGTTGGTGAGCTTTCCGTACACCACATAGAGCAGCAGTGTTGCGATCAGCAGCAGGCTACCAAGCGCCGATGCCATGCCCCAGTTGACGGTTTTGTTGGTGTAGAACGCGACGAAGTAACTGACCATTTGATCCGCTGCACCACCTACCAACGCTGGCGTCACGTAGTAACCAATCGCCAGAATGAAGGTGAGCAAACCGCCGGCTGCCAGACCCGCGAAGGTCTGGGGGACATACACCCGCCAGAAGGCAACGAAAGGGTGTGCCCCAAGAGAAATGGCGGCGCGAACATAGTTCGAAGGAATGCTTTTCATCACGCTGTAGAGCGGCAAAATCATGAACGGCAGAAGGACATGCGTCATCGCGATGATTACGCCAGTCCGGTTGAAAACAAGCTGGACAGGTGCGTCCACAATCCCAAGGAACATGAGCGAGCGGTTGATCAGGCCATCTGATTGCAACAGTACGATCCACGCCGCTGTGCGAACAATCAGAGACGTCCAGAAGGGCAGCAAAACGCAAATCATCAACAGATTGCTTTTACCCTCTGGCAAAGTGGCCAGCCAGTAAGCGACTGGAAAACCGAGTAACAGGCAGAGGATGGTTACAACGCCGCCGATATAGAAGGTGCGTGTGAAAATATCCAAGTAAATCGATTGGTTCGGCTCTGCTTTGACAATGCTACCGGTGGCGGAATCAACACGATGATCGAGGGCCGCAAGCAAGAAATAAGGCGTCAGCTTCGACGATGCTTGCTTCAGGGCCTTCCAATAGTTCACTTCTCCCCAGGCACTATCCACAGCGATCAGCGCCTCACGCTTAGACGTTGCGGTGCTGTCCGGGAGCTTGTGCAGTGTCTTAGTGATAACGGTTCGGTAAGCAGGGATTTCGTAACTCAAGCGTTTGGTAAGAGCTCCGATCTGACCGCTCTCTTTTGCGCTAGCCAGGTCTTTTACCAACGCATCGTAAGTGCCCTCGCTCGGCAGCGAGGTACCGTCCCAGGATCCGAGCGCCTCTGTTGTTGCAGGCATGGCGCTATGCACGTCGGGGTTGTCCACGCTTCGAGTAAGCATGGTGCCGATTGGAAAGGCAAAGCACACGAGTACGAACAGAAACAGTGGCGCGATGAGCGCTAGCGATTTCAGTTTGTATGAGCGTTCGGCTTTTCTAAGCTTGGCTCTAAGATCTACCGCTTCGGCCTTGCCTGAAAGAATTGCTACTGAATGACTCATGATCTGCGACTCAGTGTGTGGTCACGTCCAGGGCACGTATGTGCTCTGGCGCCCAAGAAATGGAAATCGAGCTACCTACAGTCCAGCTGCTATCCATTTGCGAGGCAGGAAGCTTGATCATGAAATTCGGTTGCCCTGCAATTTCAGTAATCATTCGAACGTGGTCACCCAGGTAGATGTACTCCTGAATGCGAGCAGTCAATGGCGTACTGCCAGCCGGCCCAACCACAACGCGCTCTGGTCGAATGCAAAGCGCGACCTGATCTCCAGGCTTAGCCCCAACTACCGAAATCGCCCGGATTAAGCTGCCGTCAGCCAAGCGTGCGATAGTGTGACTGTCGTCTCTGGAAACAGATGTTGCGATCAGGGTGTTGTTTTCACCGATGAACTGAGCAACGAAACTTTTGGTCGGAGCTTCATAAATTGCCGCAGGACTGTCGATCTGTTGGATCACGCCGTCATTGAAGACAGCGACACGGTCGGACATTGTCAGTGCTTCGCTTTGGTCGTGTGTCACGTAAACAACGGTCAGCCCGAGCTGCTTGTGGAGGTGTTTAATCTCCAGTTGCATGTGTTCGCGCAACTGTTTGTCCAGGGCACCCAGTGGTTCATCCATCAATACAAGTTTGGGTTCAAACACCAGGGCCCGAGCCAGCGCGACTCGTTGTTGTTGGCCACCCGACAGTTGAGCGGGGTAGCGTTTTGCGAAGTCGGTGAGCTTCACCATGTCCAATGCACGGCGGACTTTTTCCCTTCTGTCGACGCTGTTCATTTTGCGGACGGAGAGCGGGAAGGCGAGGTTTTGCTCGATCGTCATGTGAGGGAACAATGCGTAATTCTGAAACACCATGCCGATATCGCGCTTGTGGGGCGGGAGGTTGTGAAGCGGCTTGTCTTTCAGAAAAATTTCGCCGTGTGTCGGTGTTTCGAAACCGGCCAACATCATGAGGCTCGTGGTCTTACCGGAGCCTGATGGGCCGAGCAACGTCACGAATTCGCCCTCTTTGATATCAAGGTTCAGATCCTTAACGACGGGCCGAAAACCATCGTAGGTTTTCTGGATGTTTTTGAAGCTGACCAAGTGATTCATATGGCAACCCTCATTCGGGAGTAGGCAGAAATAATCTTCGCTACTCATCCGCCTATTCATTCAAAAAAAGAGAAGCAATCGTTATTTGTTCAAGTCGCAGGTTGGGACTAGGTCTTGCTCGTAGTTGACCTGCCACCTGCCACCTGTCACCTGCCACCTGGTAACTGGTGGCAGGAGCACCTTTATGGATCGGTTACTTCTGGGCGATCCAAGCGTTGAAACGCTCGGTCAGTGGTTCAGTGTTTTCGACCCAGAACTGGACATCCAGAGGCACCGATTGAGCAAGGTTTTCGGGGGTCGTTGGCAGGTCAGATTTCAATTCTGCCGGTACAAGTTCGTTGGCGTTTTTGTTGGTCAGGCCGTAAGCGATGAACTTGGGCAGCTTTGCCTGGTTTTCAGGTTTGCTGGCATAGCCAATGAAATCCATGGCGGCTGCTTTGTTTTCGCTGCCTTTGAGAACAGTCCACGAGTCGATGGCCGAAACGCTGCCATTCCACAGGAACTTGAAGTGTTTGCCCTCGTTACGGTTGAAGCCGGTGATTCGGCCGTTGTAGGCAGAGCTCATGACAACGTCACCCGCAGAAAGCATTTGCAGCGGCTGTGCGCCGGCTTCCCACCAGACGATGCTCGACTTGATCTCATTGAGTTTGTTGAAGGCTCGGTCGACTCCTTCTGGAGTGCGCAGTACGTTGTAGACTTCGGCTGGTTTTACACCGTCTGCAATCAATGCAAATTCAAGTGAATATTTTGGCCCCTTTCGCAGACCACGTTTCCCTGGGAATTTTTTGGTGTCGAAGAAGTCGGCCCAAGAAGTTGGAGTGGCCTTCAGTTTGTCGCCGTCCCAGGCCAGACCGGTGTTCCAAACGATGGCGCCTACGCCGCAATCGTTCACAGCTTCGGGGATGAAATCGGATTTGTTACCGACCTTTGCCCAATCAATTTTTTCGTAGAGGCCGGAGTCGCATCCGAGAGCCAGATCCTCGGCTTCGACTTCAACGACATCCCAGTTCGGTGTTCCTGCTTTTACTTTTGCATCGAGGACACCGACGCCGCCGTCCCAACTCTGGTCGAGGACGTTCTTTCCGATCTGTTTCCCAAATGGGGCGAAAAATATCTCACGTTGCGCATCCTGAAAATTTCCTCCCCAGGAAACAATCGTGAGGTCGCGGGCGTTGGCAGCTTGTGATGAAGCTGCAATCCCAACGAGGGCAAATCCAAGTGCTGCTACAGCGTGGCATGGCTTGTGCATTTTTAAACCTCGACGCAGATTGTTGTGTTGTTGTGGTAAAAATTTTTACCACTCAAAAATAACCTAGGCAAGCTTTATTTTTTAGCGTCGAGAAAATCTTCAATCGCCCGGATAAACGGTAAGCGATTGTTTTTTAATGCTTAAAATTTAAAATTTTGAGTGTTAGGTGGCTAGATATTGTTGGTTTTTGTTACCTGGCTAAGAGTTCTTGGCATGGGCGAGCGATTTTGAAATCGTGTTACTTTGCTTCCCTTTAGGTGCATTGCATGGTGCGAAACAACCCAAATTAGTGTGTATGATTCGTGTTGGCTTCAAAGAGAGTGGGCAGTTCAAGTCATCGAACTGAAGTTTGGCCCCCTCGGGTGCCGTTTATCTGAGGATTTAACCGTGATAGAAACACCGGCGATTAGCCGAAGCCCCCACGCCCCAGAAGATCCGTCTGAAGACCCTTCAGAAATCCAGGAGACTGCTTCGGTGGGGGCGAGACTGAAAGCATTGCGACAAAGTCGCGGGCTTTCAATTCGAGGGTTGGCTGAGCAGGCCGGAGTTCCTCATGCCACGCTTTCGATCATCGAACGAGACAAATCCAGCCCATCCGTAAGTATTTTGAAGCGCTTGCTACGCCCCCTGAATGTCACCCTTAGTGTGTTTTTTTCAGATTCGGCAGTTGTAGATCGGGCAGTTTTCTACAAAGCCGATGAATTGGTGGAGCTTGCTGATGGCAAGAAACTCTCTTATCGACAGGTGGGAGCGAACCTGGCGAACAGCTCCATGATGATCCTGCACGAGCGGTACGAGCCAGGAGCTGACACTGGACAAGAGGGTGAGGAGCTTTATTCTCACGAGGCCGAGGAGGGCGGAATCATCATCGAGGGCAAGCTTGAAATGACCGTTGGGGATGAGGTGCGAATCCTTTCGGTGGGTGATGCTTACTACTTCGACAGCAGACTCCCGCATCGAATGCGCAACCCTTTTGACGAGGTTTGCATCGTGGTGAGCGCGGTTTCTCCCCCAACGTTCTGACCGATCTACTTCCTTGAGTTTGGGTGCTTGGCTGCACGCTCGCGATTGGCTGTGCGTGCAGACTCCAGGCCTGATCCCATAAGCACCTCCATTGTGTTCTTGCTCCGCTCGGAGCTTACGACTCGGTAAACTTTGCTCGGATGCCGGGTTCTCGCTGAAGACAATCTTCCTTCCTAGCCCATACGGTAATTCGTGTTCTGCATGGAGATTAGGCCTCCCCGATTCACATTCGGTGTGAATGCTCGTCACAGGCGGCAGGGGCGATCGAGCTTGAATAGTCTTTTCAAGGCGACTCATATTGATGACGGCTTTGAGGTGTCTATGGGGTAAAGGCACATTGGTATGGGTGTTAGATGGCATGAATTCGAGTCGTCGCTGGAATAAACTTTTGCTCATTGCTGGTTTATCAATGATCGCTTATATCGGGAGTTTGTCGTTTAGATCTCAGTAAGCGTGTGGGTCTTAATAAAAGTAGTTACATCGACCCCCGGTTTCTTTTAGATCGGTGTCCTTCGCTGTATGGAAGAGATCGCTGCACCCTTTTGTTCTTTTTCTTCATACTGGGTGTGAACTGCAGGCACAGCTAGGCCGTAGACAGTAATGGGGCGGGGGGATAAGGTTTTATTCAGTGTTTGAAATGCTCGCAAGGCCATCATCACTGCAGCCCGAATTGATTGTGAAAGCTCACCGGCTCGAATGTAATTCATTGGCATCATTTTGTTAGAGCCAAAACACAGCTTGTTACATGCTCGTTTGATTAATCTGCGCTGACGAAAAGTCATATTTACCCTTCAGTTCACCTACATAAATATTAGTGTCTGGGAGAATGCATGAATAAGAATTTTATTGCCGGAGAGTGGCTCGAAGGCGCCGATATCAATCTGAATATCAATCCTTCCGATACTAATGATGTGGTCGGTGAGTACGCGCGCGCTGATGCTTCTCAAGCTGCGATGGCTGTTGATGCGGCTTTTGAGGCGGCTCCGAGCTGGGCTCGATCTACCGCCGAGGTGCGAGGTGACGCGCTCGACCGCATTGGCACTGAGATTTTGGCTCGTCGTGAAGAGTTGGGCCGGTTGCTAGCGCGTGAGGAAGGGAAAACCCTGCCTGAGGGTATTGGTGAAGTGGTTCGCGCGGGCAGGGTTTTCAAGTTTTTTGCGGGCGAAGCATTACGCCTTTCGGGCGAACGCCTGGCATCCATTCGCCTTGGGGTTGAGGCCGATGTACGGCGCGAGCCAGAGGGCGTGGTCGGCATCATCACTCCCTGGAACTTCCCGATCGCAATCCCGGCCTGGAAGATCGCTCCTGCACTGGCGTTCGGTAACGCAGTTGTTTTCAAACCAGCTGATCTGGTGCCTGGCAGTGCGTGGGCACTGGCGGAAATTATTGTTCGCGCAGGTGCGCTTCCCTCCGGAGTGTTCAATCTGGTCATGGGGCCCGGCTCGAAAGTGGGTGATGTCTTTGCAAAGTCTAAAAAAGTACGGGCTTTGACGTTCACGGGTTCCACTGGCACAGGCCGCAGTATTGGTATGACCTGCATGGAGCGCGGTGCCAAAGTCCAGCTGGAAATGGGCGGCAAAAACCCGCTCATTATTTTGGATGATGCAGATCTCAATCAGGCAGTTGAAGTCGCGGTCTCCGGCTCCTTCTTCTCTACAGGCCAGCGATGCACCGCCTCCAGCCGTTTGATTGTCCAGGATGGCATACACGATCAATTTGTTGAGGCCGTGATAAAGCGTCTCTCTTCGCTCAAGGTTGACCACGCATTGTCTGAAGGCTGTGACATGGGCCCTGTCGTGTCACAGGCGCAGCTCAAGCAAGACTGCGATTACATCAAGAGCGCCCAGGAAGAGGGTGGGGAGCTCGCTTATGGCGGCGAACTGCTGACAAGGGGCACACCAGGTTTCTATCTTTCTCCGGCGCTGATCACTGAAACCACTAACCAGATGCGTATCAACCGGGAGGAAGTTTTCGGCCCGGTGGCGAGTGTCATCCGCGTTAAGGATTACGAAGAGGCGGTCACGTTGGCTAACGACACCGAATTCGGTTTGTCATCCGGGATTTGCACCACTTCTCTAAAGCACAGCTCGGACTTTAAGCAACGCTCTACCGCCGGCATGGTGATGGTCAACGTCCCAACAGCAGGAGTGGATTACAACGCACCTTTCGGCGGTCGAAAAAACTCAAGCTATGGGCCTCGCGAGCAAGGTGGGTACGCAAAGGAATTTTATACCTCCGTCAAAACCACCTACACATTGGCCTGAACTCATGGAAAATAAAAACAAGATCAGTGGCACCACACGGGTATACGCGATTATCGCTGACCCAATCCATCATGTGCAGACACCAGATGCGATGAACCGCCTGTTCACTGAGCGCGGTGATGATCGGGTAATGGTGCCATTTCATGTCAGCACAGACGGTCTCCACGGCGTTGTTGCAGGACTGCGCGGAATTCAAAGCCTGGATGGATTCATCGTTACGGTGCCGCACAAATCTGCAATCGTTGAGCTATGCGATTCTGTGTCAGATGCTGCGCGACTCGTAGGTGCGGTCAACGTAGTGAGACGCAACGAAGATGGAAGCCTGCATGGCGACATCCTGGACGGCGCGGGTTTCTTGGCAGGTCTACGTCAACGGGACGTAGAACCGGCCGGCATGTCGGTCTATTTGGCAGGTGCCGGGGGCGCAGCAAAGGCAATCGCGTTCGCTCTCGCCGCCGCAGGCGTCAGAAAAATCACCATCTTCAATCGCACCACATTTAAGGCAGAGGAACTTGTCCAAAGACTCGCCATAGTCTTCCCCGCTGTGGAGCTGTGTGTCGGCTCAGATGATCCATCTGGCCATGATTTGGTAGTAAACAGCACATCCCTTGGGCTCTCTGTGGATGACATTCTGCCCTTGAATGTAGCGTTGCTCACCTCATCGCAAATTGTCGCAGAAATCATTATGAAACCTGCGATCACTCCCCTGTTGGCAGCCGCAACTGAAAAGGGCTGTCGAGTGCTTGATGGAATGCCAATGCTGCTTTGTCAGATTGAGTTGATGGCTGCGGCGATGGCAACTAATAAGAACGAGCAAAATCATGAGTACATTTGATTACGTCATTGTTGGTGGCGGAACTGCTGGCTGTATCCTCGCCAATCGGCTCACTGCTTCCGGAAAATACAAAGTTTTGGTGCTGGAAGCGGGGGGCGAACCGAACGGTTTCTGGATTCCTATTCCTGCTGGCTTCACCAAGCTGCTAGTGGACAAGCGTTACAACTGGCGATTTAAGACCCAGGCTGAGGCGAACACGCGCGGAAGGGAAATTTCCGTACCCCGTGGTAAGGGCCTCGGCGGATCTACTCTCATTAACGGGATGATCTATGTGCGTGGGCAGCCAGGGGATTATGACGCTTGGGAGTCCACAGGGGCGAAGCAGTGGAATTTCGCCACGCTCAAGCCCTACTTCAAAAAATTCGAGACTTATGCTCAAGGCGATGACTCGCGTGGGCATGAAGGCCCGATGCATATTCAACAGGTCACAGAGCGCTATCCCGTGTCGGACGCCTTCTTAGAGGCGAGCATTCAAGATGGACACCGGCACAATAAAGATTACAACGGCGATGATCAGACGGGATTTGGTTACTACCAGGTTGCCCAGCACAAGGGGCGGCGTTGGAGCGTTGTGGACGGCTATCTCAAGCCGGCAAGAGCACGTGCTAACCTGCAAATCGAGACCAATGCACATGTGTTGCGCCTCGAACTTGAGGGCTCACGTTGCACTGGTATCACTTACCGTCGAGGCGGTCGCGAGGTCACTGTCAATGCCCGACAGGATGTCATTCTGTGTGCCGGAGCCATTCAATCGCCGCAAATCCTGGAGCTGTCGGGAATCGGGCGACCTGATGTGCTCGACAAGGCGGGCATCCCACTCAAGCACCGTCTTGATGGTGTAGGGGAAAATTACATCGATCACTTTGCCACCCGTATGAACTGGCGGCTGAAGAACACGGTGACTCTCAATGAGCTGGCACGCGGATGGAGACTTGGTCTTGCCGTGGCTGAGTACTTCACCAAGCGCACGGGAATTCTGACACTGGGTACCGGCTTGGTTCATGGTTTTGTGAAGACCAAGCCTGAAATGCCTACGCCGGATGTGCAATATTTCGTCGTACATGCAAGCTATGCCAATGCCGCCGAGCGAATTTTGGATAAGCACCCAGGCTTCACGATTGGAGTCAGTCAGCTACGTCCCAAGTCTCAGGGCAGCATTCACATCCAATCAAAGGATCCTGATGTTATGCCGGCGATTCGTCCGAATTTTCTGACCGAGGATGAAGACTGCACGAGCCTGATCCAGGGCATGAAAATCGCGCGAAGAATTATGGAACAGCCGGCGATGAGTGCATTCGTCGATGCAGAAACCAGTCCGGGCTCCCAAACCAAGAGCGATGAAGATTGGCTCGAATTTGCACGAGATAATGGCCAGACGATTTATCACCCCATCGGCACCTGCAGGATGGGCGAGGACGAGGGTGCCGTGGTCGACTCACAGTTGCGAGTCCATGGCCTAAGTGGTCTTCGTGTCGTCGATGCCTCGGTCATTCCATCTATGATCTCCGGCAACATCCAAGGTGCGGTAATGGCTGTTGCTGAGCGTGGGGCCGACTTGATACTTGGCTCCGCGCCAATTCATTACTGAGAGCGGGCTCGCTGCAGCAATGCTTGAAGTACCACTAAGCATTGCTGTGGTGTTGTGTTCCATGGATCTTTAATCCGGGAACGGTAGGGACAGCAGCCAAGCACTGAAGGTCTTTAGTGCAGGCAGATGTTGATAGCGTGTGGCATACGCAAGGTAGTAATTGCGACCGCTTTCCATCGGGTCGAATAGTGCTACCAGCGCTCCGGATTTGAGTTCGTCCTGCACCAGAATGTCGGGAACCAGCCCGATACCAATGCCCGCTGATACGGCCTGAATGAGGTGGGCAGTGAGCTCGAAACTTGGGCCGGTACGCATACTTCTATGGCCGAGGTTGTTGCGGTCAAACCAATCAGACCACGCATTGGGTCGAGAGACGACATTCAACAAAACTTGATCAGCGACGTCCGGTGGTGACATGGCGCGAAAATCCGCAAGCGCTGTAGGGCTCGCTATAACGACCAGTTTTTCTTTGAGTAATAGATGCGAAATGTAGCCTGGCCAGTCTCCTTTGCCGGCGCAGATGATTGCCTGCATGTCGCTCGCGCTGGACTGGATGTCGGCGTGAATAATCCTTGAATGGATGTGCACCAGGTTCCCTGGGTGGAGTGCATAAAACTCATGCATTTTGGGGAGGAGCCACTTTGATCCCAATGTCGGAAGTACAGCGAGGTTTAGCGGGCCAGCCTCAGCCTTGTAAGCAATTGTCTGCAGCGTTGCACTTCGAATTCGACCCAGTGCAGCGGCAAGCTCATGTTGGTACAGGGCACCGGCTGCAGTTAACTCGATCTTCCGTCCATCACGGCGAAAGAGTTCGATCTCAAGCTGGGCTTCCAGGGATTGCACTTGCCGGCTGACGGCGCTTTGAGTCAATGCCAGTTCGTCTGCAGCTTTGGTAAAGCTGCAATGTCGAGCGGCTGCTTCGAAGGCAATCAGCAGGGACATGGAGGGCGTCAGTCTTCTTGGGTTCATTCATAAAGCTCATGCAAAATCTGCAGGTTTTACGTTTGTTCGAGTCATCGTGTCCCGACAAAATCGAAGGTAAAACCCCTTATGGTTTGTTAGCACCTTGGTGCTGAGCATACATAACGAGAATGTTTAGATTAGCTGCATTACCCGAAGGAACTCCACCATGATTGCTCGGCTGTCTTCCCCTGATGTCCAAAACGTATCCTACGAAGGTTTTTTAAGTCGGCTTGAGGAAGAGGGCTTTCAGGGAGAAATTGCGCGTAGTTATGGCGATAGGACGGTGTTGGCAACCGACAACTCGATCTATCAGCGCCTACCACAAGCGGCGGTGTTTCCACGGCATGCTCGGGATGTCGAGACCTTGGCACGCCTGGTGGCCCGTCCCGAGTTTAGATCAGTTGTGCTCACACCCCGTGGAGGTGGAACCGGTACCAACGGCCAATCACTAACAGAGGGGGTTGTTATCGATCTGTCTCGCCATATGAACAGTATTCTTGAGATCAATGTCGAGGAGCGTTGGGTTCGTGTGCAGAGCGGTGTGGTTAAGGATCAGCTCAACGCTGCATTGAAACCACATGGATTATTTTTCGCGCCCGAACTATCCACATCAAACCGCGCCACCATCGGCGGAATGATTAATACCGACGCGAGTGGTCAGGGAAGCTGTACGTATGGCAAAACCCGTGACCATGTCTTGGAACTTTCTACCGTTTTGCTGGGTGGCGATCGACTCAACAGTTCGGTTTTGGAACGCGACTGTTGGTGGGCGGAAACAGGTCGCGCAGATCGTGTAGGAGAGGTCTACCGATGTGCCACGGACATCGCGCGCAATCATGCTGATCTGATCCAGAGTACATTTCCGAAACTCAATCGTTGCTTGACTGGCTATGACCTGGCTCACCTGCAAGAGCCAAATGATCGATTCAATCTCAACAGCGTTTTGTGTGGCTCCGAAGGCTCCCTTGGCTTCATCGTTGAAGCCAAGCTCAACGTGTTACCGATCCCCAAGTATTCGATCCTGGTGAACGTGCGTTATGCGGGGTTCATGGATGCTCTGAGGGACGCCAAGGCGTTGATGCTGTTGAAGCCGTTGTCTATCGAGACAGTCGATTCCAAAGTGCTCATGCTGGCCATGAAGGACATAGTCTGGCACGGCGTCGCAGAATACTTCCCGGAAGACCCAGATGCACCGACACTCGGAATCAATCTTGTTGAATTTAGCGGCGACGATGAAGAGGCAGTTCAGCAGAGTGTTCATGAGTTTGTTTTGCACCTGCAGCGCGATACCAGCGTCGTGCGATTGGGTCACACGTTTGCAATAGGTGCTGACGCCCTCAAACGCGTTTATGCGATGCGTAAGCGAGCAGTAGGGCTGCTCGGCAACGTCAAAGGAGAGGCCCGGCCGCAACCCTTTGTCGAAGACACCGCCGTTCCGCCTGAGAATTTGGCTGACTTCATCCTGGAGTTTCGAGCGCTTCTGGACAGCTATGACTTGGAGTACGGAATGTTTGGACACGTCGACGCGGGCGTCCTCCATGTGCGTCCGATTCTCGACATGAAAGACCCTGTTCAGGCGGCCCTGATTCAGCCGATTTCCGATGCCGTCGCCGGGTTGACACAAAAGCATGGCGGCTTGTTGTGGGGTGAGCATGGAAAGGGGTTGAGATCCCAGTATGTGCCCGATTATTTCGGCGAACTTTATCCGGCATTGCAGGAACTCAAAGCTGCTTTTGATCCACACAACCAACTCAACCCCGGCAAGATCGCTACGCCGAAGACTGTGCCTAGCGCTCGGTTGACGCGCGTTGACGAGGTCAAGTTGCGAGGCGAGCTTGATCGGACAATTGATGAGCGGGTTTGGAAAAGCTATGACACTGCCGTCCACTGCAACGGCAATGGTGCCTGCTACAACTTCGATCCTGATGACGCTATGTGTCCTTCCTGGAAAGGCACTCGTAGCCGAGTCCATTCACCCAAAGGTCGCGCTTCGCTCATCCGGGAATGGTTGAGATTGCAGGGCCAACAAGACATCGATGTATTGGCTACCAGTGATCGGCTGCGCTCGACTTCCAACGTACTTAGTATTGCCAAACGAACTGCGAATACCGTCGCGCAAAAGTTGGGACAACAGGATTTTTCCCATGAGGTTTATGAGGCCATGGCGGGGTGCCTCGCCTGTAAATCTTGTGCTGGTCAGTGTCCGGTGAAGGTCAATGTGCCGGAGTTCCGATCGCGATTCCTGGAGCTGTACCACAGCCGGTATCTGCGCCCCTTGAAGGACTATCTCATCGGCTCGCTGGAATACACGATTCCCTACATTGCGCGCGTGCCGCGTTTATACAATTTCATCATGGGCGCCCGGCCAGTTCGCTTCTTTCTTGAGCATGTCGCCGGAATGGTCGATAGCCCATTGCTCAGCTTGATGGACTTTAACGACGTATGCCGTCGCTGGAACGTTCAGATGGCGACGCCCGAGCGTATTGCTGCATTGGGGGAGGGGGAGCGTAAACGCAGTGTGATTCTCGTGCAGGATGCCTTTACACGTTACTTCGAAACCCATGTGCTTGCCGACTGGGTTGAGCTGATCTCAAGGCTCGGGTTCCAGGTGTACATCGCACCGTTCTCTCCGAACGGTAAACCCCTGCAGGTTCAGGGTTTCCTCAAGGCATTTGAAAAAGCCGCGTATTTCAACGCCGAATCGCTGAGTAAACTTCACCAATACCAGGTTCCATTGGTTGGCTTGGATCCCGCTATGACCTTGGTGTATCGACAAGAGTACGCCAAGACGCTTGGCAGCGATCAGATCCCAACTGTCTTTTTGCCGCAGGAGTGGCTTGCGGAGGTGCTCCCGTCATCGAATGCAATCAAGGAGACAGAGACCTACTACTTCCTTCCTCACTGCACCGAGAAAACTAATGAACCCGGCAGCATCGGCCTTTGGCAGCAAATTTATGCGCGGATGGGATTGAAGCTGCAGGTTCAAGCGAGTGGTTGCTGTGGCATGTCTGGCACATATGGACATGAGACACAAAACGCTAAGACGTCAGACGTTATCTACAGCCAGTCTTGGGGGCCGCTGGTGGAGAAGTTCAACCGTTCAGGTCGCTTGTTGGCGGACGGGTACTCATGTCGAAGCCAAGTTAAACGCAAGGATGGGGCGACGATTCTGCATCCGATACAGGCTTTGCTTGCGGTCGTAAGGGATGTCGCCGGGTAATCGTTAGGTCGCCGATTTACCCCGTGGCTTGGGCGGTTTAACCGCCTCGCTTTTTCGCGTGAGGCTGCATGGTAGATGGGGCGCGCTGTTTCTGGGCGATGCCTATATGGCCCAAGGTTGCTCAGCAATTTTGGTCTCAAGGAAGTCTCGAAAAACCCTGATCCTTGGACTGAGGTGCTTGCGATTTGAGTACACCATGTAGATGGGTTCTTTTTCATCCAGGGCGTACTCCTCAAGCAATGGGATCAGGCGCCCTTTCCTGATATCCGCCCCGATATGGAATTGCGCAAGCTTCACGATACCTGCCCCCGATAGTGCCATCTGACGCAGCAAATCACCCTGGGCAAAACACGCTTTGGCGCTGACAGGGATCAAGGTCTTGTGGTTGTCGATTTCAAACTCCCAGTTATTCCATGCGCTTTTGAAGCTGAAGTTAAAACAGTCATGGTTCACAAGGTCTTGTGGGTGATTGGGTCTACCGCAACGCTCGATATATTCCGGCGAGGCGCAGATGACCCAAGCACTTTCACCCACCTTTCTGGCAATCCGTGATGAGTCGGGTAAGACACCGCTGTGGATGGCTATATCAAGACCCTGTTCAAATTGGTCGATGTATTGGGGGCCAACTTGAATGTCGACGCTCAGGGCAGGGTATGTGGCAAGGAACTCTGGTAGCCAGGGCAAAATTTGATGCTTGGCGAAGGTTGTCATCGTATGGATGCGCAGAGTTCCGCTCACGCGCGTAGGGAACGCTTCAGCCAGGGAATCTGCCTCTGCCATGGCGTTGACCACTTCCCGCGCGCTGACCAGGTAAGCAGCACCTTCTTCAGTGAGTGTGAGATTGCGAGTGCCTCGCTGGAACAGGCGAGTTTGCAGCCGATCCTCAAGGCGAGTGATGAGCTTGCTGATGGCCGAGGGTGTAAGTCCGTTTGAGCGCGCTGCTGCAGAAAAATTTCCGTGCTCGGTGGCCCAAATGAAGGCCAGCATCTGCGAGTAATTGTCCATTCATCTACCTTGTCGGCGGGCTTTTCAAAAATCAGCGTGCCACTTTTCTGGGGCTGAAACAACAAGCGCGCCATAGGCGCGCTTATGATCTTCAGATCACTGATCAGCGAATAAATTGCTCGATGTAGTCATCAGGTAGACCCAGCTCTTTGTAGTGCTTGCGGGCCGCTTCAAGCTTGGTGAAAACGTCTTCGTAGCCGACCGCCACGCCTTGTGGATCGACGTAGGTGTATCCGCCCTGGACGTGGAACCAGGTGATCATTTCGTCAACGTCTTCTGGAACGAAAAGGGTATGGGTTTCGCCTGGAGGCTCGTACGCAAAGGAGCCTTCGGATGCGACCCAGTCGTGCTCCAGATAGTACCAGCGGCCCTTGAGTACGATGGCATGAACGCCGCCGGTGTGTCGATGGCGGGACAGCACGCCGGCCTGGCGCACTCGTAGCAGGTTGATGTAGTAACCACCAGTGACGCTCAGCAGCAATGGCTTGAAGGAGACGGAACCGGTAACAGGTACCCACAGCTTGTCGTCTTCCAGCCAGTTCGTCAGGACCCCTGGGTGCACCATGTCTGGCGACATGAATGGAACCTGAGGCAGTTGATAGGGGATCGCAAGTTCATCAGGCTTCGGTGCAGAGCTCATTTTTATGGTTTCCACGGCTAGGTTAGTGGGGCCCTGGTGGTATCGCTTGGGCTTGAACCAAAGAGTAAGGCAGTAAAACAGGGTGGAGAAAGGCTCCAAACTTCACAGCATGTGTGAATTCTCGTCACAGTTCAGAAGGTTATTGAATTTAGAGTCGCTGAATTAGGAGGTAATATGGGCGAATGCGTAATCAGCACAGTGGTAGGAGCGGATTTAGCCCTTGGCATCGGCGATTCCTTCGTAAGGACAGATCCCGCTCTTGAGCCAGATATCCATGGACTCGGTACCCTGCTGAGATACGTCTCAATGGAACAAGTCAGTGATCTCCCGACTTATGACTGGGGGGCTGGTAATTGAACACGCTGTGAGTTATTAGATTAAAGCGGCTGAAAAAAGACGGATCAGCTACAAACTAATAAAAAATAATGGTGATCCCATGAGCTGTCTTATTTGTGCAGGTGTCGCTGAACGCATTCAGTGTCACGGCCCATGGGAAGAGAGAGATTGTCCGGTCTGTGGTCGCTATCGAGTTGCAGATGCACTCGTGTTGACGCTGATGGAGCAGGGGCAAATTTTCGATGTGAGCAAAACAAGGATCTGGCTCGCCAGCAAGCGCAAGGAAGAAGCTATTCCGGCCATTGAGATCCACGAGGCGCTACTGGTGCTGTGAGTTGGTTTTTTGACCAAGCAAGATGGGTACCCGATCACTCGAGGGCCATCAGCATGGCGAGCGTTAGGTTGATGAAATCCTAGTTCTTGCCGATTGTGTCCAAAGCACCACGAACGTTACCACCAACCTCTGCTGATCCGCGTTGTTCGACCCAGAGCGACAATTCCGTGATCGCGGCTTCGAGGGTTAATTGGTTCTGATTGATCTTGAAGAGCAGAGAAGGGAGCAGGTCTGAGTTTGGCATCGCGATTCCTCCGTGGAGAGGACAGCGTAGCAGGTGAGTAATTGCGCAGACTTGCCCACCCATTTGCATTCGACCTGACCAATCATTTGCATCGGGTTTGACCATCACGCGGCCTGGCCATGACCGGTCGAGAACGATCCAATTGGCTCGGGGTTTTCAATCGCGTCGAATGCTTTTTTATGCAACAGAGTGTACCGCCGAGACGAATTCTTCGATGCCATTCTTTCGGAGTAAAAATGGTGTTCACTGGAAAGTGAACACCATTGCGTTAACTGAGGGGTTGATGAATGAGTGTCATGCACTCGCTATCAAGCAAAAATACGCAAGAGAATAGTAGCCAGGATCACCGTTGAGGCGCCGCCGATGCGTGTCGAGATCTGCACGAACGGCATCAGCGACATACGGTTGGACGCTGACAGGATAGCCACATCCTTGGTGCCGCCAACCGCTTTCTGCAGGTCATGCCCTCTGCTAAGGTTTGGTCGAAGCAAGGCATTTGAGTTTACTAACCCCATCGACCACCATCAAGTCACCTTCCCCACCCCGTGCGTAGCATGGAAAACATCGATTTTGCGCGTTGCTATGCAAAATTTGATCGTGTAATTCAAATTGTTGACGCCAATATTTTCTGACCGACTAATCTAAGTATTGAACTGCAAGCCCCCAATTGGATTTGTCGAGGCTTTCTCATGCAGCGGCGTTCACATTCCTTAGCGATCCGTCTTACGGCAGGTATTGTTTCCATCATTTTGTGTGTCTACGCGCTGGCGGGCCTGGCGCTCTACCAGAGCAAGCAACAGCATGAACTTCAAGCGATCATCACAACGGAGAACCTGGCGCGATCCTTGGCAATAAACGTCTCTGGCATCCTTGATAAAGTTGATGTCGCCCTGTTTGCTGTCACCAGCGAAATCGAGCGGCAAATGGCTGCCGGAGGCATTGATGGGGCGTTGCTCAACGAGTATCTGACACAGCAGCAGGCACATATTCGCGATTGCGAAGGGCTGTGGGTGGCGGATGAGAAAGGTGATGTCCCTTGGGGGACAATAATGACCGCCGGCAAGGTAACGAATATAACCGACCGAGAGTATTTCCAACGCCTGCGTGAGAATTCGCATCTCGGAATGGTCGTATCCAAGCCCGTGATAGGACGCAGCACAAAAGCCTGGTCGGTTCTCCTGTCCAGACGCATCAACCACGCTGATGGCTCCTTTGCAGGTGTGGCGCTGGGCTCGTTGCGCATGATGGAGTATTTCACCGACATGTTTTCCACTATTGATGTTGGCAAACAAGGCGTCATCTCTATTCGTGATGAGGACATGGCGCTCATCGTCCGGTATCCGAAAGTAGCGAATGAAAGCGGGCAGGTGGGCGCCAGGCTGGTTTCAGCCGAGGCTGCCGCCGCGATTCGATTGTCCCCGGAGGCCGGGAACTACACAGCAGTTGCTCCAGTAGACGGCATCAAGCGACTCTACAGCTATCGAAAAATTGCGAATTACCCTCTCTATATTTTCGTCGCGCAGAGCACCGACGACTTTCTTGTTTCCTGGCGAAAGGAAGTGGTCATCACGCTGTTACTGGCGACAGTTTTCACGTTGGCAATTCTTGTTTTCACACGTACCAGCTATAGGCGTGAAACTGAATCGCGCAAGGCGAAAAAAATGGAGGTCTTTCGGACCGTGTTCCGCACCAGCCCGGACAGTCAAGTCATCACCCGCCTTGAGGATGGGCGACTGATTGAGGTCAATGACGGATTTACGCCTGTATTTGGCTGGACACGGGAAGACACTGTTGGCAAAACGGTTTTTGATATCGATATCTGGCGCTATCCGGAAGATCGTCATGCCGCAGTTCGTCTCTTGCAGCAAAACGGATATTTCATTGATCGTGAGGCTGAATTTGTCAGCAAGGATGGCCGGAAGTGGCCCGGTCTGATTTCGGCGCACGTGATGACCCTGAATGACACCCTGTGCATTCAGGCGACTATCCGCGACATCAGCGACCGAAAGGCTGCCGAGCAGCAAATCCAGCGACTGTCGTTCTCTGACCAGCTCACGGGGTTGCCAAATCGGCGCCTCTTTATGGATCGGCTGGAACAGGCTTTGATTTCCAGTGCTCGCCATCAATGGATGGGGGCATTGATGTTTGTCGATCTTGATGACTTCAAGTCCATCAACGAAACCCTGGGCCATGGCCAGGGAGACTTTTTTCTAAATGAAATCGCCCAACGACTGAGGCGTTGTGTGCGCGAGGGTGACACCGTCGCCCGCCTTGGTGGCGACAAGTTCGCGATAATTCTGGAGAGCCAGAGCACTTATCCGCAGGAAGCGGCGAGCCATGCTGAAAACATGGGCGAAAAAACGCTGCGGGAGATCGGACAGCCTTTTGAACTGCTTGCATCCACACTGCATCGAACCTGCAGTATCGGCATTACTCTGTTCGGCGAGCAGCATGAAGATGCCAGCGAGCCGTTGAAACGCGCCGAGTTGGCCATGTACCAGGCCAAAGCCTGCGGGCGCAACGTCTTGCGCTTTTTCGACCCCCAAATGCAGGCGGCCGTCAGCGCTCGAATCACCCTTGAAGATGGCCTGCGCGAGGCTATCAAGCAACACCAGATCCTGCTGCACTATCAGCCGCAGGTCACGGACGAAGGTCGCATTACAGGGGTGGAAGCGTTAGTGCGCTGGGAAGACCCGCTCGGCGGTATGATTTTTCCGGCAGATTTCATTCCACTGGCAGAGGCGAGCGGCTTGATCATTGCGCTAGGCCGGCAGGTGTTGGAAATGGCCTGTCAGCAGTTGGCGGTATGGGCAGGCAGACCCGGGTTCTCGCACCTGATCATCGCCGTCAATGTCAGTACTCGCCAGTTTAATCAGGACGACTTTGTCGAACAAATCCGGACTGTACTCAAGCGCTACGGTGCCAATCCTCATCGTCTCAAGCTGGAAATTACTGAAAGCATGCTGGTCTCCAACGTCGAGGATGTGATTGCCAAGATGATTGCGTTGAAGTCCATCGGCGTTGGCTTTTCGCTGGACGACTTTGGCACCGGTTATTCCTCCCTGTCGTATCTCAAGCGCCTGCCGCTGGACCAGCTCAAGATCGATCAGGGATTTGTACGCGATATCCTGGTGGACCCAAACGATGCTGCAATCGCCAAGACGGTGGTCGCGCTGGCCAGCAGCATGAGTTTGTCGGTCATTGCCGAGGGTGTTGAAACGCAAGCGCAGCGTGACATGTTGGCGGCTTTGGGTTGCCGTAACTATCAGGGGTATTTATTTGGTCGCCCCATGGCAATAGATGCATTAGAGGATTACATCGAAGGCGCAATGGGCCTCGTCCTTACAGATCGCTCGGGGTATCGGCGTAAGTGAGACCCCCCATAGTCTTGTAGCGGGTTTTGACCCGGCAAAGCGCTGGCCGACTTTGCCGGGCATCACCGAACCGATGTAATCGTGATGGGAATTGCGCATTGCAAGGGCTGGGAAAATGGGTGGGCGACACGGGCTATTCGCACATTTTCAGAATTTTCTTAGTGATATATCTGCCTGGATTTGACGTATCGGCGTGCACTGGGTGCGTGTGGTTGTCAGCACGTACGTGTTGAGCGGGCAACTCGACAGGGCACAACCCAATAAGAAAAAAAGGGAAAGACCATGAATCATGTATTTCGCCTTGTCTGGAGTGCACATGCATGTACTTTCGTAGCCGTCAGCGAGTATGCGAAATCCCATGGAAAAGGTCGCAGCGGTGGGCGGCGGGGTCGCAGACTCCGGACGCTGACCTTGTTGCTGTCGGCGGGCATGGCGTTCAGCCCGATACTGCAGGCAGCCGATCGGTATTGGGATACCAACGGCACGGCACTGGGCTCGGGGGGGGCCGGCACCTGGAATCTCTCCGCGGCTTTCTGGAGCCCCAACAGCGACGGCGTCAGTGGCCCCTACAGCGCCTGGAACAACGCCGCGCTGGACGACGCCTTCTTCGGCGGCACCGCCGGCACCGTGACCCTGGGCACGCCGATCACCGCGCACAACCTTACCTTTCAGAGCACCGGTTACACGCTCAGTGGCAGCACCCTGACCCTGGCGGGGATCACGCCCACCATCAACGTTACCGGCGCCGCCACCATCAACTCGATTCTGGCTGGCGGCGCGGGTCTGACCAAGGCGGGGGCCGGTACCCTCAGCCTCAACGGCGCCAACACCTTCAGTGGTGGTGTCGTGGTCAATACCGGCGGCCTGGCCCTCAACGGCGATTCCGCGTTGGGCGCGGCGGGCAACGGTGTCACCATGGCCAGCGGCACTAGCTTGAGCAGCACCGGTGCCCTCGCAACGAGCCGGAACATCTCCCTCGCCGGTGGCAGCGTCTTGTTGAGCGGCGCGGGCGTGGGCTCGGCCCGCTTCACCGGCGCTGGCGGCCTCAGGCTCAATAGTGGTGTCAGCCTCACCAACGCCGCCAGCAACTATACCGGGGCGACCATTTTCGGCAACGGGAATGGCGGCAGCTTTTCGTTCAACTCCATCGCCGATCTGGGTGTGGCCAGTTCCCTGGGGGCGCCAACGACGGTGGCCAATGGCACCATCACGCTTGGGTCCGGCGGTGGTGTCGGTTCAACACTGAGCTATTTTGGTGCCGGCAGCAGTTCCAACCGCAACTGGCAGTTAAACGCCGCGGGCACCGTGGCGCCGCTCACCTTCCGCAACATAGGGACGGGCACGTTGACACTGACCGGCAACATGGTCGTGTCCGGTGGCAGCACCTATGGCACCAACTTCTTTGCCAGTTCGGGTGACATGTCATTGCTGGGCATCATTTCAGGCAATGGGTTGGTCTCCTATACCGGTGGCGCCGGAAGAACCATCACGCTTGGCAACATCAATACGTATACGACCGCCACCGGCATCAACGGCGTGACCGTGCGGGCCGGTTCGCTCAAGGACATCGGCACCGCCAGTTCCTTTGGTGCCGGCGCAGTGGGGAATGGCATCGGCATCACCAATGGCGCCGTGACCTACACCGGCGCTGGCGACAGCAGCAATCGGACATGGGGGCTAAACGGCGGCGCGATCAACAACGACGGCACTGGCGCGCTTGCGCTCAGCGGCACACTGGCACTCACCAACACCGGCACGCTTGGCGGCAGCTACAGTGGTGCCGACAACCTCTTCTCGGGCGTTATTTCAGGTTCGGGTGGCCTGGCCAAGAACGGCGCCTCCACCTGGCTGGTCAGTGGCGCCAATACCTACACCGGTAGCACCACGGTCAATGGCGGCACGCTCCGTGCCGGCAGCACCACAGCTTTTGGAGCAACCAGTGGGGTCGCCGTGAACAGCGGGGGTACGCTGGACCTCAACAATCTGGACATCACGGTGCGCTCGTTGGCCGGTACGGGTGGCACCGTCGACCTGGGATCGGGGACGCTGACCCTGAATGATGCTGCGGGTATCAGTACCGCCTACGCCGGCAACATCACCGGCAGCGGTGGCCTCATCAAAACCGGAGCCAGCACGCAGACCCTCACCGGGACCAACACCTATACAGGTGCGACCACCGTCAACGGTGGCACGCTGCGGTTGGACTACAGTGCAGCCACCGCGCCCACCAGCAACATCATTTCCAGCGCCTCGACCCTGAACATGGGCGGCGGGGTGCTCAATGCGATCGGTGCCGCTGGCGAGGCCAACACGCAGACGTTCAACGGTCTCTTGGTCACCGCAGGCAACAACACGATTGGCGCGACATCCGGTACCGGCGGCAGCATGGCGCTCAACCTGGGGGCGATCACCCGCACCAATGGCCTGGTCAATTTCAACTTGCCGGGCAGTGGCAACATCACCACCACGAATACCACCCTAGGCGGTTGGGCTACGGTCAACGGCACCAATTACGCCAAGGTGGTCGGTGGCAACATCCTTGCTTTCACCACGACGGACTATGTCAACAAGGACAATGCTTCTACCTGGCTGAACAACGAGATCCTCAGCGATGCGGGTGGCACTGCGAACTCGCCCTTTTTCGGCACGGTGAGCGGCAGCAAGCAGATTGGTGGCTTGCAGTACACCGCGGCAGCCAACTCCACCGTGACCGTGGGCGCCGGTAATACCCTGGGTGTGGATGGCACCATCATCGTTGCGCCGTCGGTCGGGGCCAACAATCAGACGATCACGGGCGGTTCGCTCACCGGTACCTCCGGCGGTGGTGTGCTGGGCATCCAGCAGAACGGCACCGGCAACTTCACCATAGCGTCCCAGATCGTCGACAACGGCGGCGCAATCGGCTTGACCAAGGCCGGTACCGGGCTGGTCACGCTGACCAACGCCAACAACACCTACACCGGCGCCACCAGCGTATCGCAGGGGATCCTCTCGGTCGGCAACATCACCAACGGCGGCACGGCGAGCGGCATCGGTTCCTCGTCCGCGGCGTCGTCCAACCTGTTGCTGGAAGGCAGCACGCTGCGCTACACCGGTGCCACGACGACCAGCGACCGTGGTTTCACCATTGCCAAATCCGGCTCGATCCTGGGCAGTACCGTCGATGTCACCAGTGCCGCCAGCAACCTGACGTTCAACGGTCCGGTCACCAGCGCCGATGGCGCCACTTTCACCAAGACCGGCGCCGGCACGCTGACGCTGGGCAACGCGGGCAACGACTACACCGGCATCACCACTGTCTCCGGTGGCACGCTGGCGGTCAACACCCTGGCCAATGGCGGCCTGGTCAGCGGCATCGGTGCGTCCGGCAATGCTTCGGGCAATCTCATCCTCAATGGCGGCACGCTCGATTATCTCGGTGGTACGTCCAGCACCGATCGTGGTTTCACCGTCGGCACCCCCGGTGCTGGCGGCAGCGTGGGTGCCATTGGCGTCAGCAACGCGGCCACCACCTTGACCGTCAGTGGTACGGCAGTGGGTGATGATGGTTTTCGCAAGGACGGGGCGGGCACCCTGGTGCTCTCCGGCACCAATACCTACTCGGGCGGTACCTCGGTCACTGCCGGCACGCTGCGCGCAGGGTCCACCCAGGCTTTTGGCAGCACAAGCAACAACCTGAGCGTGGTGAGCGGCGCCACGGCGGATCTCAACGGTTTCAACACCTCGATCGGGGCGCTCCAGGGCGCCGGCAACGTGACCCTGGGCTCCGCCACGCTAACGGCGCTCGCCGGCGGGAGCTTCAGCGGGGTCATCAGCGGTAGCGGCGGCTACACGCAGGGGGCTGGCACCCAGGTCATGTCCGGTTGCAACAATACGTACACCGGCGCCACCGCCATCAACAACAACGGCCAGGTCACCGTCGATTGTCTGGCCAATGGCGGGCAGGCAAGCGGTATCGGTGCATCGACTAGTGCTGCTTCGAACCTGCTGTTCAATAGCGGCTTTCTCAATTACACCGGTGGCAACGTCAACATCGATCACGGACTCACGATACAGAGCGGGTTTGGCGTGCTTAACGTCACCAATGCGGCGACCACCCTGGGCATCAGTGGGGCGGTGGGCGGCGCCGGCACCCTGTACAAGCGAGGGCCCGGCACGGTGGTGCTGTCCGGCAACAATACGTACACCGGCGGCACAGTGGTTGATCAGGCCGGTATCCTGCGCGCCGGCTCAGCCACGGCCTTTGGCAACGGCTACCTGAACATGGGCAACGTGGCCGGCGCCACGCTGGATGCCAACGGCTTCAATCCGTCGTTCACATGGTTGCAAGGTGGCGGCACCACGGGCGGCAACGTCAACCTGGGTGGGCAGACGCTGACCATCAGCTCCGGCAACAACACGGCTGGCGTTGCTTATGCAGGCAACATCAATGGCACCGGCAACCTGGTCAAGAACGGCGTGCAGGTCCAGCGAATGTCCGGATGCAACAACAGCTACACCGGCACCACCACGATTAACGGCGGCACCCTGGCCGTCGACTGCCTGGCCGACGGCGGCAGCAACAGTGGCACCGGCGCCAGCAGCGCGGCGGCGAGCAACCTGGTCGTCAACGGTGGCGCCACCCTGTCGTACGTCGGCACGGGCCAAAGCAGCGATCGCCTGTTCACGCTCGGCGCGGGCGGTGGCTCGCTGGATTCTTCGGGCACAGGAGCATTGAACCTGACCAACGTCGGCGCCATTGCGTTGACCGGCACCGGCGTCGCGCGCACGTTGACGCTCAACGGTACCAACACCGGCAACAACACGCTGTCGGCGCAGCTCGACAACAACGGTGCGGGCGTCAGCTCGCTGACCAAGACCGGCGCCGGCACCTGGATCCTGACCAACAACACCAGCAACTACACCGGTGTCACCACCATCAACGGCGGCGTGCTCGGGGTCAGCAAACTCAGCAATGGCGGCACGGCCAGCGGCATCGGTGCAGCGTCCAGCGCGGCTTCCAACCTGGTGATTGGCAACGGCTCGACCCTGCGCTACACCGGCGCGGGCGACAGCAGCAACCGACTGTTCACGCTGGCGGGCGGCGTTTCGTTCATCGAATCGTCGGGTACGGGCGCGATCAACCTCACCAATACCGGCACAATCGGGCTATCGAATCCGAACGTGGCGCGCACCGTCGCCTTGGGCGGCACCAACACTGGCAACAACACCGTGGCCGGCGTGATCGGCAACAGTGGCACTGGTATCACCACGCTGGCCAAAAACGGTAGCGGCACTTGGGTCCTGACCGGCAACAACACGTACACCGGCAACACCGTCATCAACGACGGCAACCTGACAATCGGCGACGGCAACACGTCGGGCAATCTCGGCACCGGAAACGTGATCGTCGACGCGACGACCTCGACATTGTCGATGAACCGCAGTGACACGGTCATCTTCAATGCCACCATGAGCGGTCCGGGCACGTTTGCTCAAGTAGGCATCGGCACCACCACGCTGACCGCGGACAACAGCATCGGCGCCACCACGGTGAGCGCGGGCACGCTGGACGTGAATGGTGTGCTGAACACTGGCGCCATCGCCATGACTGGCACCTCCACCCTCAACGTGGACGGCACCGTGCAAGCGGCGGGCGCAACGACTGCCGCGATCACCGGCGACGCAGGCGCCAGCACGATCAACGTCAACAGCGGTGCGACCCTGCGCGCCAACGGCGACCTGGGCGATGGCAGCGATGCCCTCAACGTGACCGGTACGCTGGACACGGGTGCCGCGGTGTTGAACCTGGGCGCTGGCAACGACACCCTGACCATCAATGATGGCGTGATCAACGGTGCCGGCGTCGACGCGGGTGCCGGCACCGCCGACAGCCTGGTAATCAACAACGCCCTGGCGAAGACCTTCGGTGGTTTCAGTGGCTTCGAGCAACTGACCAAGCAGAACACGGGAACGCTGACCCTGACCGGCATCCAGAGTTACAGCGCCGGCACCGCGATCAACGGCGGCACGCTGGATGTGAGCGGCACGCTCGATACCTCGACCGTCTCGATGACGGACGCCACCACCTTGAACGTGGATGGCACGGTGCAGGGCATGGGCGGGACGCCTACAACCCTCACCGGCAGCGCCGGCGCCAACACCCTCAACATCAACAGCGGCGCGACGCTGCAAGCAAACGGCAGCCTGGGCGATGGCACCGACAACGTGTCCCTCGCAGGTACGCTCAACACGGGCGGCGCCGCCCTCGACCTGGGCGCGGGGGACGAAACCGTGACCCTGCATGACGGCGCCGTGATCAGTGGCGTGGGCATCAACGCCGGAACCGGCAATGACCAGTTGGTGCTCGACAATGCCCTGGCGCTGACCTTCAACGGCGGCGCGACCGCGGGTTTCGAAAGCCTGCTCAAACAAAATAGCGGCGTCGCCACCCTGACCGGCAGTCAGAGCTTCAGTGTCGGCACCACTCTCAACGGCGGCACGCTGGATGTGGCGGGTGCGCTGGAAACGCCCTCCGTGAACCTGGCCGACAATGTGACGCTCAATGTCGATGGCTCACTGCAAGGGGCTGGCGGAGCCGCGGCCACGATCACCGGCAGTGCCGGCGCGAATACCTTGACGGTGGGGGCTGGCGGCCACCTGGTCGCCAGTGGCGATCTGGGGGGCGGCGACGATGTCCTGGACGTCGCCGGCACGCTCGACACCGGTGGCGGCACGTTCGCACTCGGCGACGGCGATGACACCCTGAGCATCCACGACGGCACCCACATCATCGGCGCCGTGACAGCGGGCGCGGGCACCGATACTTTCGCCACTGATATCAGTACCAGCGCAGACGTGGGCGCCGTGCAAGGGTTTGAAACCCTGACCAAGACCGGCGTTGGCTCACTCAACTTCAATGGCCCGACGGGTTCGGACTTCACGACCGTCAACGTGCTGGCCGGCATCTTGAACATCAATGCCGCTGCCAGCTTTACCGGTGTAACGGACGCGACGGTCGCCAGCGGCGCGGCGCTGAACGTCAACGGCATCCTGGGTTTCACCACCGGCTCTGACAGCCTCACCGTTGCAGGCAATGTTGCGGGAACGGGCACCATCGACATGCTCGATGGCGACGATCAGTTAACGCTACAGGATGGCGCGGATCTGAGCGGTCTGACGACCGCGATCGATGGTGGCCTCGGCATCGATACGCTGACGGCCGACATCGCCACCACCGCGGTCCTGGGTGGCGCGGTCAATTTCGAAACCCTGATCAAATCCAATGTCGGCACGCTCAACATCAACGGCCCGTCGACTTCGCAGTTCGATACGGTGCTGGTGCAGGGCGGGACGCTGCACATCGCCGCGGGCACCATCGTCGATCCGCAAACCACCGTGGTGTCCTCGGGCGCAACCATGACCGTGGACGGGACGTACCAAGGCACCACGGGCAACGACACGTTCACGGTGTCGGGCACGGTCAATGGCACGGGCACGATCAACCTGCTCGGCGGCGACGACATACTGACCTTGAACGACGGCGCTGACCTGAGCGGGCTGGCCAATCCACTCGACGGTGGCGCGCATGGCGCAGGCGACACGGTCGTGTTGAACAACGCCGGCGCATTTGCCCTTAACGGCGGCAACATCGTCAACTTCGAATTTCTGCAGAAGGACAATACCGGCACGGCGACGCTGACCGGGACACAGAGCTTCAGCGGCGGCACCGCGATCAATGGCGGCACACTGGATGTGGACGGTGCGATGACGACCCCGACCGTGACGCTGGCCGACAACACAACGCTTAATGTCAATGGCTCGCTGCAGGGCGCGGGCGGTACGGCCTCGACGATCACGGGCAGCGCCGGCATCAACACGGTAACGGTCAATGGCACGCTGGTTGCGACCGGCGACCTTGGGGCCAGCGACGATGTGCTCGACGTGGTCGGCACGCTCGACACGCAAGGCGGGACCTTCGCTCTGGGCGATGGCGACGACACCTTCACCGTGCACGACGGTTCCAATGTCATCGGCACCATCGACGGTGGTGCCGGCGTGGATACCCGCGTCTACGATATCAATCTGACCGCCAACCTGGGCCAGTTGGTCAACTTCGAAGGCGTGACCAAATCCGGTAGTGGCACTCTCAACCTCAACGGCCCCGGCGCGACCGATCTGCAGGAGGTCAGCGTGCTGGGCGGTACGTTGAACATCGGACCCGCCGGCAGCGTGGTGGCGACCCCGGGCAGCACGCTCACCACCTTGGTTGGTAGTGGTGCGACGTTGAACGTGGACGGCAGCTATGGTTGCGGCGACGGCAACGATGCCATGACGGTGTCCGGCACGGTGTCGGGTTCCGGCACCATCGACCTGTGTGACGGCGATGACACGCTGACCCTCAATGATGGCGCAGTGCTGAGCAGCGTCGTCAGCGGCGGCAACTCCGTCGCCGTCGGCGACACCGTAGTGCTGAACAACGCCAATGCCTTTACGTTCGACGCTGGCAACACGACCAACTTCGAACTCCTGCAGAAGGAAAACACAGGTGTCGCGACCCTGATCGGAACCCAGGGATTCAACAGCGTCAACGTGTTGGCGGGCACGCTGGATGTGGACGGCACGCTGGAAACGTCGAATTTGGTTCTGTTTGGCGGCACGACGCTCAACGTTAACGGCGTGGTAAGAGGTTTCAATGGCGCCGAAGCGGTCGTCGTCGGTGACGATGACGTCAACACGGTAAAGGTTGGGGCCGGTGGCTTGCTGTTCGCGACAGGCGATCTGGCGGGCGGCAACGACGTGCTGGACGTGTTCGGTGAGCTCAATACGAATGGCAGCAGTTTCAGCGGCGTTTTCTCGCTGGGCGACGGCGACGATTTATTCACCCTGCACGACGGGGGGGTGGTGAATGGCGTCGTCTACGGCGGCGATGGCACCGACACCGCCATCGCCGATATCAACCTGACTGCCGACCTCGGCGCATTGGCTCAGTTTGAAGTCCTGACCAAGACCGGTGTTGGCACCCTGAACATCAACGGCGATACCGTCGGCGTGTTGTTCCCGTCCACCATCCAGAACGTCAACGTGCTCGAGGGCACATTGAACATCGGGCCGGATGGCATCGTGGCGGGGCCCGCCGACGGTAGTCCGTTCAATACGCTCGTCGCGAGTGGCGCCACCCTCAACGTAGACGGCAGCTACGGCTGCGGCACCGGTAACGATACGATGACCGTCGGCGGCACGGTGACCGGCAGCGGTACCATCGATCTGTGTGACGGCGACGACACGCTGATCCTGAAAGACGGTGCGAATCTGTCGGGTCTGGTCAACGCGCTGAGTGGTGGAAACGGAACGGATACGGTGTTGGCCGACATCGCCGGCAGTGCGATCCTGGGGGGCGTAGTCAACTTCGAGACGCTGACCAAGACCAACATTGGCACGCTCAATGTCGATGGTCCCGCGTCTTCGTCGTTCACCACGGTCAATGTCCTCGGCGGCACGCTGGATATCGGTGCCGCTGGTGCGATCAACGGCGTGGTTAGCACGACGGTGGCGAGCGGTTCGACCTTGAATGTCGATGGTGTCTACACAGGCAGCGCAGGCAACGACAGCTTCGACGTGTCCGGCACGGTCAGTGGCAGTGGGACCATCGACCTGGCCGCCGGCGACGACACGCTGACCCTCAACGACGGAGCGGTGCTGAACAACGTCATCGACGGCGGCGCGCATGGCACAGGCGACACCGTCGTGCTGAACAATGCCAACGCTCTGAGCTTCAATGCCGGCAACACAATCAACTTCGAATTTCTTCAGAAGGACAACACCGGCACGGCGACGCTGACCGGGACACAGAGCTTTAGCAGTGGCACCACCCTCAACGGCGGCACGCTGGATGTGGACGGTGCGCTGAGTACGCCGACCGTGGCGCTTGCCGACAACACCACGCTCAATGTCGATGGTTCGCTGCAGGCTACGGGCGGCACGGCCGCGACGATCACCGGCAGTGTGGGCATCAATACCGTCACTGTGGGGGCGGGTGGCACGCTGCTGGCCAATGGCGACCTGGGCGCGGGCAACGATGTGCTCGATGTCGCCGGCACACTCGACACCGGGGGCGGAATCTTTGCGCTGGGCGATGGCGACGATACCTTCACCGTGCACGACGGCACCCATATCATCGGCACCATCGACGGTGGCGCCGGCCTGGACACCCGAGTCTATAACATCAACCTGACCGCTGATCTGGGCTCGCTGGTCAATTTCGAAGGCGTGACCAAGACCGGTGTCGGCACCCTTAACATCAACGGCCCCGCCGCGACCGACCTGCAGCAAGTCAATGTGCTCGGCGGCACGCTGAACATCGGTCCAGGCGCCACAGTATCCGCGCAGGACACCACGGTCGGAAATGGCGCGAGGTTGAACGTGGACGGCAGCTTCACCGGCACGAGCGGTAACGACACAATGACCGTCGCCGGTACGCTGACCGGCACGGGCGCCGTCGACCTGCTCGACGGCGACGACACTTTCATTGTCCAGGATGGCGCCGATCTTTCGGGCCTGGCGAATGCCGTAGACGGTGGGGCGGGCACCGATACTTTGCTGGCGGACATCGCAGGCAACGCCACGCTGGGCGGCGCAATCAATTTCGAGACCCTGACCAAGACCAACACCGGCACGCTCCACGTCGATGGGCCGGCGAGTTCGAGCTTCACTGCCGTCAATGTGGCGGGCGGCACGCTGGACATCGGTGCCGGCGGTGCGATCAACGGCGTGGTCACCACAACGGTGGCGAGCGGCACGACCTTGAATGTCGATGGCGGCTACACAGGCAGCGCGGGCAACGACAGCTTCGACGTGTCCGGCACGGTCAGCGGCAGTGGTGCCATCGACCTGGCCGCCGGCGACGACACATTGACCCTCAACGACGGCGCGGTGCTAAACAATGTCATCGATGGTGGCGCGAACGGCGCAGGCGACACCGTCGTGTTGAACAATGCAGCGGCGATGACGTTCGATAGCAGCCATACGATCAACTTCGAGTTCCTCACCAAGAACAACGTCGGCGCCGCGACCTTGGTCGGCACCAGTACCTTCTCCGGTGGTACCACGCTCAATGCCGGCACTCTGGATGTGGATGGCACGTTGAATACGCCGACCGTCGCGCTGGGTGACAACACCACGCTGAATGTCGACGGCAGGTTGCAGGCAGTCGGCGGTACCGCGGCGACGATCACCGGCAACGTCGGCACCAATACGGTGTCGATCGGTGCAGGCGGCACCTTGCTGGCCAGTGGCGATCTGGGCGCGGGCAACGACGTGCTGGATGTCGCCGGCACACTCGACACCGGGGGCGGGATCTTTGCACTGGGTGATGGCGACGACAGCTTCGTGGTGCACGACGCCACCGTGGTGCTGGGCACGATCGACGGCGGCTCCGGGCTCGATACCCGCGTCTACGACATCAACCTGACCGCCGACCTGGGCGAATTGGTGAACTTCGAGGGCGTGACCAAGACCGGGACCGGCGTGCTCAACATCAACGGGCCAGGCGCGACCGATCTCCAGGAAGTCAGCGTGCTGGGCGGCACCCTGAATGTCGGCCCCAACGCCAGTGTGGTGGCGACCGCTGGCAGCACGCTTGCCACCGTGGTGGGCAGCGGTGCGACGTTGAATGTGAATGGCAGCTTCGGCTGCGGCGCCGGCAACGACACAATGAGCGTGTCGGGCACCGTCAGTGGTAGCGGCACCATCGATCTGTGTGGCGGCGACGACACGTTGACCCTGAACGACGGCGCGGTGCTGAACACCGTCATCGACGGTGGCGTGAATGGCGCAGGCGACACAGTCGTGTTGAACAATGCAGCGGCGATGACGTTCGACGGCCTCCACACGACCAACTTCGAATTCCTCACCAAGGACAACGTCGGCGTCGCGACCCTGGTCGGCGCCAGTACCTTTTCCGGTGGTACCGCGCTCAATGCCGGCACCCTGGACGTGGCTGGCACGTTGAATACGCCGACCGTCGCGCTGGGTGACAACACCACGCTGAATGTCGACGGCAGGTTGCAGGCGGTCGGCGGTACGGCGGCGACGATCACCGGCACTGCCGGCACCAATACGGTGTCGATCGGTGCGGGCGGCACGCTGCTGGCCAGTGGCGATCTGGGCGCGGGCAACGACGTGCTGGATGTCGCCGGCACACTCGACACCGGGGGCGGGATCTTTGCACTGGGTGATGGCGACGACACGCTGATCATCCACGACGGCACTCATATTCTGGGTACGGTGGCAGCAGGAGCAGGCAACGACGTCTTTAATGCCGACATCGCGGTGAGCGCCGATCTGGGCGCCGTGCAGGGCTTCGAGACCTTGAGCAAGAGCAATGTCGGCGTGCTCAACATCAACGGCCCGTTGGGGTCGGAATTCACCACGGTCAACGTGCTCGCCGGCACTTTGAACGTGGGCGCCAATGGCAGCGTCACGGCGCAGAACACGACCGTCGCCGCCGGTGCCACGCTCGACGTGCAGGGCCGTTACACGGGTACTGCCGCAGATGACAGCTTCACCTCCAAAGGCACCGTGCGCGGCGCGCTGGACTTCGGTGCCGGTAATGACTCGGCCAGCTTCATCGGTGGCGATCTGAGCGGTCTGCGCAGCCTGGGTGGGGGGGAAGGCGATGACCACCTCAGTTTCAGCGGTCTGGACCTCAGTACCGGTGCTCCGGCGCTAAACAATTGGGAGCAGGTCGAATTACACGACGGAAGCGTTTTCGCGCTGGCCAGTCCACTTGACCTGAACGCGGGTCTACTGACCATAGACAGCACTTCGCGCCTGCTTGCCCGCTCCGGTGCCAGCGTTGGAGGTAGCGTTCATAACGACGGTCTGATTGATGTCGGATCGCACCGTCTGGCGATCAGCGGCGACTACGGCGGTAACGGCGCCCTCGACGTCCAGGTCGCGGCCTCCGCCGGTACGTCTGGTGGGTTGGACATAGGCGGTGATGTGGTCGGTACGACGCGCGTCAATTTCGCCAACGATGGTACTGAGGCCAAGCCGGGGACAACGATCCGAGTCATCAGCAGCCCCAATGACAATCCGTCAACCGCCGGAGGCTTCGTGTCGGACAAGACCGTGCGTTTAAACGGTAGTGTCCTGGCCTGGAATTTCGCTCAGGGCAAGAATGACTCGGACTGGTATTTGAGTTCAGCCGACAAGCTGCTGTTGCCGGAGATTCCCGGCTATACGGTGGTGCCGGATATCGGCTATAGCATGACTCTGGATAACAACCGACTGCTGTTTGACCGCATGGCCGGCGGTCGTGGGGATAACCCCTATTGCAACCGCAGCGAGGAAGAGCGCACGCGCATTGGTCTGGAGTGGTTCGGCACCTGCGAAGGGCTGTGGCTGGCCGCCATCGGCAGTCACTTGTCGATGGAATCGAATCCGGGGTTCGAGTTCGATGGCAACAGCACCGGGCTCTACGCCGGCTACGACCATCTGTTTGTGGACGAACAGGCTTACCGCATGCGAGGCGGTCTGTTCATCGGCCAACAGCGGGGCAATTACTCGACCACAGGCGAGGGTTCGACCGGCCAGGTGAGTGTGGGCAGATCCAACGTGGACATGGACGCACTGGCGTTTGGCGCCTATGGAAGCCTGGATTGGCAGAGCGGCACCTATGCCGACCTGAGCCTGACGGCGCTGCTGCCCGATGCGCATGTCCGTTCGGCCGATGGCTTCAGCGAGCAGGTGCACGGCGACATCTTGAGTCTCAGTGGACAAGTGGGGCACAGGTATCCCCTGAGCAACGGATGGGTCGTGGAGCCGCAGTTCCAGGCGAGTGCCATCCACATGCGCTGGGACGACAAGACCGACTCAAGCGGCAAGCAACTGAATATAAAGGACGATGTACTGGGGTTAGTGAGGACTGCGGTGCGCCTCGAAAAGACCCTCAAGACGGATGGCGGTGCGAACCTGAAGCCTTGGCTGGCCGTAGGATTGCAGGACACTTTGGGGGAGAACTCGACAAACCTGCAAGTCACACTGCCGGGCGGGACACGGCAGGACTTCTCCGGGCATGACCTGGGATTGAACGCAACCCTGGATGTGGGGCTGGAGGCCCAGGTCACTCAGGATCTGAAGGTATTTGGCACGGCTTCGGTAATAGGCGCGAACCTGGGCGGCAGCGATGTGAGTCAGCAGCAGGTTAGCCTCGGCGTGCGCTGGACTTGGTAGGGGAGGCTGACGAGTTGCGAGGCTACGACATCTCTGCCCTGTAACAGTGATGGTGAAGGTGCCAAGGCTTTTTAGCCGCGACTCGTAAGCGCACAACGTTTAGTCGCGAAGAGCCTCGCAGATGGATCAGCAGCTTTCTGCGCGGGATATATGCACAAAATCATCACGCTAGCAATTCAGCAGGCGGGCAGGAAACAGCATCAGTTTCGTGAAGAGGTGAATCATCACTGATGGCCGCGTGATGGTGCGTGAATAGCATGTTTGCGGGCATCTGAATCCACTGTGATCGCTAGATAGTGTTTCATCAAGCCAAGGTTCGATTTAGAAGCGCAAGCGCCTGAGTGTTGTAGACACGCCACTCTGGTTGGTACCTGCCTGCGGCTCCTGGCGTCGCTGTTGATCGTCTGGATCAGAGAAATACCGGTGGCGGCCATCGAGCCCAGCGCCCATCAACTGGGTCTCAGTAACCCGTTTGTCGGTATTTTGGTTGTCGCGGTGCTTGGAAATGCGACGGAGCATTCTTCCGCCGTGTCAGCTGCGATGAAAAATCGCATGGGCCTCTCGCTGTCGATTGCGATTGGTTCCAGCGTCAAGGTCGCCTTGTTTGTGGCGCCCGCTCTCGTATTGTCAGCTACGCCTTTGATGCCGCATGGATCTAGCGTTCTGCGGTGGCTTGCTCCTTAGCGTGCTGCTGGCCGTTCCGATTACCGGAAGGTGGCAGGGACGGGCGATCCGACTGATTGAAAAGGGTACAACTACTCGCCGTGTACTTAATACTATGCCCTGAGGAAGCTCGGTTCACCGCCCGTGAAGAACCTCAATTTAAGTTGACTGACTTCCTAAGGGCGTGAGGCTGTCGGTGAGGACAGGCAGAAACCGGCCAAGACGGTACTAATCACCTGCTCGAATTACGGACGAGTCGGTCTGCGAAGAACTCCACGTGTCCTCTGGGAGAAGCCAGCGAAGGCCAAGCGTTGACCTTTAAAGCGATTTCCTGAAAAGCTTGGGTGCACTTGGATTGCGGAAAGTGTTCGTAGACTGCTCGCTGCTTCTGCACCGCTTTACGCGCGCACTCATCGTACGGAATCGCACCCACATACCACAGGGTTACGTCTAGGAAGCGATCAGTGATTTTAGCCAATTTAGCGAACAGCGCGCGACCTTCATTCGGGCTCCGCATCATATTGACCAGAACCCGGAAACGGTACAATCCGTAATCACGATTAAGCAGTTTGATCAGTGCGTACGCATCGGTGATCGAGGCCGGTTCATCGCAGACCACCAGCAAGACCTCATGGGCCGCCTGGACGAGACTGACCACCGACGCGCCGATGCCCGCAGCGGTGTCAATCACCAGCACATCGAGGCTGTCACCGATTTCACAGAAGGCCTGAATCAGGCCTGCGTGCTGAGTTGGAGACAAATGCACCATACTCTGGATGCCTGAAGCCGCGGGGACGATTCGTATCCCGCCCGGACCGCGCAAAAGTACTTCGGATAGCTCACAGCGACCTTGGATTAAGTCGGCAAGCGTGTACTGCAGGGAAAGCCCCAACAGGACATGGATATTCCCCAAGCCAAGATCGCCATCAAGCAATACGACTCGCCTGCCAAGTTTCGCCAGCGCCAATGAAAGATTCACAGCCACAGTCGTCTTACCGACGCCGCCCTTTCCGCCAGTCACAGCGACAACCTGTACAGAACGCACACCACCCATGTTATTAACTCCTTTCCATATGCACGCGCGACACAGCGGCCGAGTGGAATCGATCAGTTGCTGCCGCATAAGTGGCAATCGGTCTAATCACGCAAGGCGCGATGCCCAGACGCATAGGCAAATTCGACAGCTCGTGCAAAAAGTCTGCGACACACGAGCAAAGTTTAGCGGTCCGCATGATAAAAATTGACAGTTCGTCTACTTCTTCTTTTCTCGCTTCAATTCATCACTGGCTCGCTCCATTAGCGCACGGTCTCGCCATGCGACCCGCTCTTCCCAATTCTCTAGCGGCACCAATGCCCGACGTTCTGCTTCGACCTTGGCCACTAGATCGGCGGTCCACGGATCATGCTGCCCGCGATCCGCGCCCATGCGCGCGTAGGCCGGGCCCATTTTTAGAGCGTGCGAACCGATGCCGCCCCGAGTATTGAGGTCGACGGTTTCGAAGGGGCCCATGAATGTCCAGCGCAAACCCAAGCCCTTGCTCACGACTTTGTCGATGTCGGCGACTGAGGTAATGCCATCACGCACCAAGCAATATGCTTCACGCAGCAATGCGCCTTGCAGGCGATTGAACACAAAGCCTTCTATTTCCTTTTGCAGGCGCACGGGCGTCAGGCCCGCTTCGGTATAAAGAGCTAGAGCTCGGTCGACATGTTGCGCATTGGTGAACGGCGCGGGAACGATTTCGATCACCGGCAACAAGTAAGGTGGGTTGCCCGGATGCGCAACCAGGCAGCGATCGCGACCGGGCAGCCCTTTCGCGAAGCTTGAAGCCGTCAGTGCGGAAGATGAACTGGCGAGAATCGCACTGGGAGGGGCGAGACTGTCAAGCTGTCGAAATAGCTCGATCTTGAGGTCGAGCCGTTCCGGGGCGCATTCCTGAATCAGGCTGGCGTCAGTCACTGCGGAGGGGAGATCTTCAAATAGCTCGACCCGGGTGCTGAGGGCTTCTGGCGTTTCTTGGAGTAATCCGAAGGTAGCCAGCTCCGAGCAACGGCTGAATATTTCCTGGCGGGCCAGTTGCAGGCGTTGGGCGTCCGGGTCTTGTAGGCGCACGCTCCAGCCGGCACGGGCGAAGACGATGGCAAATGCCACACCAATGCTGCCAGCGCCAATTACGGCAACCACGTGAGAGGATGAGTGCATGGGGTCTCCTGTTGTTTTTTTAGGGCAAAAAAGTCAGTGAACGACACGCACAATGGCGCTGCGTCCAGGGGCGGTGTGCACGCGGATAAATCCGCTGAGACGGGTGTCGATTACCGGATCGCCGCTGTCGACAAACAATTGGCCCTGGGGCAGCGCGGCGATTTTTTCGCTGCTCGCCAGTACGTGTAGATGTCCCGGGCTAATCGATGCGAGAACTGCTGCGCTGATTTGCTGGTTGCCGCGACCGAACAGGCAACCCTGGCCTCCAGTAAGGCTGACCACCACGTGGGGTGGATATTTCGCTGCGAGTGTCAACAAGTCGCTTTCGTTGGCGTCGCGACAGATCAAGGTTTTACCGAGGTAGGCGTCGACGCCCAGCAGCGTGCTGTCACCGTTTAGATGTTTGGACAAAGCTTGAATCGTCCGGCCGGGACCCAGGAAGTAAACGTGCCCTGCCTGCATCTGCGCGGCAAACAACGCCGCTTCAGCTTCTACGGCTCGGTCCGGATTGGAGCTGCCCGACTTGGCGCTTTGCATGTGTCGTGGCTCGGCTGGCGCCCGTGCGTAGCCGTAAAGGCGGGTGCTGACGCGGTCTTCACGGGAAGCTTGTTCATCGATGTCGAGCAGTTCGGCTTCGTGACTTGCGACACCGCCATTGGCGCAGTGACGGGCGAGTTCACCGGCATGTTCTGGCGAGCGTGCAAACACCCCGGAATACATTTTCACTCCGCAGGGAATACCGAGCACAGTGGTCGTCATCGAAGATACGGCCGCCGCCACATCGCGGGCGGTGCCATCCCCCCCGCCGAACAGCAGCAGGTCAACCGACTGGGCGAGCAGTGCATGGCAGGCTTCAATTGTGTCTCGCGACGAGTGCTCGGCGGCCGGAGTAGCAACAATCTGCGCCTGCAAGCCCGCTGCAGCACAGGCGTCCTCACCCATTTCGCCGGGCACAGTAAAAATCTGCGCGTCACTGCCGATCAGGCGCCGCAACGCCCGCACGCACCGATCGTGGGCTTGCGGCCGAGCGCCCAGTTGCAGCGCCAGAGCGACCATCTCGGCACCGTCACTACCCTTCAGGCCAGTTGTTCCGCCGAGCCCGGCAAAGGGATTGATTAACAGGCCAACCTTGAACGTCATCGAGACTCGCCTCGGGTCATTGAACGGTTGCGAGTGTCAGTATTGCCACGTAGATTGTGCGCAGTACAAACAAAAGTTCGCATAAGACCTAATATTGCGTCCGGAGGTAAGATGAGTCAACCAAGATCTGCCCATCCTTTTATGGCCAATGCTTTGCCTGATATCAAGCAAGAGATGCTAGATATCCTAGGGATTGAGTCTGTCGAATCGCTTTTCGAACAGATTCCTGAAGCGCACCGTTTGAAAAAAAATCCCGAACTTATGGGCGGTATGCGCTCAGAAGTAACATTGAGCCGGCACCTTCGCGAAATCCTCGGTCGAAACCGTAACTGCAGCGATATGTTGAGTTTTCTCGGGGGTGGGTGCTGGCAGCATCACGTGCCGGCTATTTGCAACGAGATTGCCAGTCGCAGTGAATTCCTGACGTCGGTATGGGGCACGCCTTCGTCCGATCAGGGCCGCTGCCAAGCGTGGTTCGAGTTCAGCAGTCAGTTGGGTGAGCTGGTAAGTTGCGAGTACGTTGGTCTGCCGGTCTACAGCTGGGGCTGTGCTGCCGGTCATGCATTACGCATGGCTTCGCGACTGAACGGTCGCAATACATTGTTGCTTCCGGCGATCATCGATCCAGAGCGGCTGGCGGTGATTCGCAATTACTGCGAACCCAACATGGCCAATGAACTGAATTTAGAGTTCATCGCCGCTGATCCCTTGACTGGGACCATGGATTTGCAGGATCTCAAGCGAAAACTCGGTAACCATGTCTCGGCGGTATACCTGGAGGCGCCGAATTACTTTGGCCTGATCGACGGTGCCGCAGCTACCATTGCGGAGATGACTCATGCCCATGGTGCTGAGTTCGTTGTCGGCGTCGATCCGATCTCTCTCGGTGTGCTGGCGGCTCCACCAGATTACGGTGCCGACATTGTGGTTGGTACCATTCAGACCCTGGGCATCCCTATGTACGGTGGCGGTGGCCTGGGCGGGTTTATCGCTACCCGTGACGAAGAGCGCTACGCTCGCGAATACCCGACGCTGCTCATCAGCATCACCACAACCATGCGACCAGGTGAAGTTGGTTTCGGCCTGTCGCTGGCTGAGCAGTCTTCTTATGGGTTACGGGAAAACGGTAAAGACTGGACTGGCAACTCGGTGTACCTGTGGGCAATCGCCAATGCGGTGTACATGTCGCTAATGGGGCCGCAAGGGTTCGTCGATGTAGGCGAGTTGATCTTTGCGCAGGCGCATCAGGCTGCGCGACGTTTGAATGAGCTGCCGGGAGTTTCGATCCGTTATGGTGACGGTTTTTTCAAGGAGTTCGTGGTCGATTTCAACGCCAGCGGTCAGTCGGTGGCGACGATCAATCAGGCGTTGCTGGCGCGGGGGATTTTCGGCGGGCATGACTTGAGCCAGGAATTTCCGGAGCTCGGGCAGAGCGCATTGTACTGCGTCACTGAACTGCACCAGGACGCCGACCTCGACCGCTTGGTAGACGCCCTTCGTGAGGTATTGATCCATGAATGAATCCATCAAGTTGCGCCGATTCCAGGCTGCCGTGTGGGACGAGCCGGTGGTGATGACCTTGTCTCGCACTGGGCGCCGTGGCGTAGTGTTTCCCGTAGCCCAAGTTCCCGGCGATCTGAGCGCAATACCGGCGTCGATGCGCCGAAAAGTTATGCCACAACTGCCGGAAATGTCCGAGCCCGATGTGTTGCGCCACTACCTGCACTTGTCGCAACAGACCCTGGGGATGATGGGCATCTCCCTGTTTGGCACTTGCACCATGAAGTACAACGCACGTGTCAACGAAGCGATTACCGCACGTGATGATGTCGCGCAGTTGCACCCGCGTCAGCCTGATTCAAGTTTGCAGGGTTCGTTGCAGATCATGCACAACCTGGATTTGAATCTTCGGGCATTGTCGGGTATGGATCGCTTTGTGTTTCAGGCCGCTGGTGGCGCCGATGCGGCGTTTCTGCACGTGTGCGTGACTCGTGCCTACCACGCGGCACGCGGTGAACTTGAGACGCGCGACGAGATCATCACCTCGATCCAGTCGCATCCGTGCAATCCGGCGACGGCGGCCACGGCGGGGTTCAAGATCATCACTTTGCCGCTGGAGGAGAATGGCTATCCGTCCCTCGAAGCGCTCAAGGCGGCAGTCTCGTCGCGCACGGCGGCATTGATGATCAACAATCCGGACGACATGGGTATCTACAATCCTGACATTGCTGAGTGGGTGCGCGTGGTGAAGGAGGCAGGTGGTCTGTGCTTCTACGACCATGCGAATTTCAACGGTGTGATGAGCAAGGTTCGGGCGCGGGATCTAGGCTTCGATGCTTGCATGTTCATGCTGCACAAAACCTTCGGTGCACCGAAGGGCGGTGGCGGGCCGGCCGTGGGCGCCTACGGTTGCAGCGACGAATTGATCCCTTATCTGCCGGGGCCTGTGCTGGTTGAAGAGCAGGGGGCGTTTCGACTGGAGGCGGGCAGCGAGCTGGGTATTGGTCGGGTGCGCGAGTTCCTCGGTAACCTGCCGCAGATCATCAAGGCTTACGCGTGGGTGCGGGCAATGGGCATTGACGGGATCGCAGAGGCGTCGGATTTGTCGGTGCTGGCCAACAACTACATGGGCAAGAGACTCAGTCAGATTCGTGGGGTGACTTGTTCGCATCCGCACATCAAGGCATGGCGGCTGGAGATGACGCGCTACAGTCTCGAAGTGCTGACGCAGGAGACCGGTATCAGTGCCTATGACGTGCAGAACCGAATGGTCGATTACGGCGTTGATGCCTTCTGGCTGGCTCATGAGCCTTGGGTGATTGCCCAGCCGTTTACCCCCGAAGCGGGCGAGATGTGGTCGAAGGAAGACATCGATTACTGGGTCGCAGTGCTGGCCCAAGTGTGCCAGGAAGCCTACGACAACCCCGAACTAGTGCGTACTGCGCCGCACAATCATCCGATCGGTCGTCTTGATACCGGCCCTCTGGAAGACCCGGCCCGCTGGGCTACTACTTGGCGCGCTTACCAGCGTAAGCACCCCGGCGCTCAGTAGTGTTTAGTCGCCGGCGCACACTGCGCCGGCGACTACCGTCTGTTTCAGCCTTTCCAGTGACCCTCGGCGTGCAGTTGGGTGAACACCTTGTCCACGGCGCGTCGTGCGCGCGCGACCATTTCGACCACTTCGTCTTCGCTGATCACGAACGGCGGCGAAAACGAGATCGAATCGCCTTGGGGCAACGCGCGGGTTATGAGGCCTTCTTCGAGCGCGGCGCGGGCGATCCGTGCTGCGACCTTCAGCGAAGGGTCGAATGGCGTGGCTGGATCGCGAAGAGCAACAAACTCGACCGCTCCCATCAGCCCGACGCCGCGTATCTCGCCCACCGCCGGATGATCGGCGAAAGCGTCGCGCAACAAACGATGCATCAGTTCGCCGCGCGCGCCGGCTTGGGCGACCAGGCCTTCGTCTTCGATGATCTGCAGGTTGGTCAGCGCAACGGCGGCGGCCAGTGGGTGAGCGCTGTAGGTGTAGCCGTGGGCGAATGCGCCATACTTTTCGCCACCGAGCAACAGGCCTTGCCAGATTTTTTCGGAAATTATGCACGCCGACAATGGCACGTAAGCCGAGGTAATGCCTTTGGCAACCGTCATCAGGTCAGGACGCATGCCCATTTTTTCGCTGCCGAACTGGGTTCCCAGGCGACCGAAACCGCATATCACTTCGTCAGCGATCAGCAGCACGTCGTATTTATCCAGCACCGCTTGCATCGCGGCGTAGTAGCCGGGTGGCGGGACGATCACTCCGCCGGCGCCCATCACTGGCTCCATGATCATCGCTGCCACGGTGTCCGGGCCTTCGGCGAGGATCAGGCTTTCCAGGTCAGCGGCCAGGCGTGCGACGAATGCCGCATCGCTTTGACCGGGTTCGGCTTGCCACAACCGGTGCGGCGCAGTGGTATGGCGGATAAAGGGCAGTGGCAGATCGAAGCCAGCATGCATCCCCGGCAAGCCGGTCAGGCCAGTAGCCACCATGGTGACGCCGTGGTATCCGCGATTGCGCGCAATGATTTTTTTCTTCTGCGGCAATCCTCGAGCATTGTTGTAGTACCAGACCAGTTTGACCTGTGTGTCGTTGGCGTCGGAGCCGGAGTTGCCGAAGAACACCTTGGACATCGGCACTGGCGAGAGTTTGATCAATTTCTCGGCGAGCAATATCGGCGTGTCGGTTGCCATCGATGAGAACGAGTGATAGTAGGGCAGCCGCATCGCCTGGGCGTGCAGAGTGTCGGCGATTTCCCGGCGACCGTAGCCGACGTTGACGCACCAGAGGCCTGCCATGGAATCGATGTAGCGCCGGCCGCTGGTGTCTTCCAGCCAGACACCTTCGCCCTTGACCATCACCAACGGGCCATTGCGTTCATGCTCGGCAAGTGCGGTGAACGGGTGCAGAAAATAACGCCGGTCCAAGTCATGCAGATCGGTCGATGGAGTATGTGAATCCATGGTCTCTCCTGTTGCGAACTTAGTTTTCGGTTGATGGTTTGTGCGCATTGCGGTGTTATGGGCGTTGTGCGAACATAAATGTACACCTTAATCCCGCAACGAGGAAACAAATCATGCTGAACTTGAAAGACCCTTCACTGCTCAAGCAAGCGATCTTCGTCAATGGTGTGTGGTCGGTTCCGCCCGGTTGCGGTTGGATTGAGGTGACTAACCCGAGTACTGGAGAGTTGGTCGGGCGGGTTCCGAAGGCGGGGCGTGCACAGACTATCGAGGCCATTGAAGGCGCCGAGGACGCATTCCGGTTGTGGGCGGCGCGCCCGGCTGGCGAACGGGCCCGGATAGTCAAGCGTTGGTATGACTTGATCGTGGAAAACGCCGACGACCTGGCGCTGATCCTCACCGCAGAGCAAGGCAAACCTTTGGCCGAAGCCAAGGGCGAGATCCTGTATGGTGCTGCTTTTTTCGAGTGGTTCGCTGAAGAAGCAAAGCGTGTTTATGGCGAAATTCTTCCCGCGCCGCAGCAGGGCCAGCGCATGCTGGTATTGCGTCAGCCGATCGGCGTGTGTGCGGCGATAACACCGTGGAACTTCCCGATGGCGATGATTCCGCGCAAGGCTGGCCCGGCGATTGCGGCCGGTTGCAGCATGGTCCTCAAGCCGGCCAGCGCCACGCCGTTCTCGGCATTAGCACTGGCGGAGCTGGGCCACCGCGCTGGGTTGCCAGCCGGAGTGTTCAGCGTGGTGACCGGCGCAGCCGGGGAAGTGGGCGACGAATTGTCGACCCATCCCCTGGTGCGCAAAGTGACCTTCACTGGCTCGACCGAAGTCGGCCGTTCACTGATGGCCAAGGCTGCCGGGACCATTAAGAAAGTTGCACTGGAACTGGGCGGCAACGCGCCGTTGATCATTTTTGATGATGCCGATATCGATGTTGCTGTTACCGGCGCCATTGCTTCGAAGTTTCGTAACATGGGTCAGACCTGTGTCTGTGCCAACCGCATCTATGTGCAGAGCGGCATTCATGATCGCTTTCTGGAGCGTTTTGCCGCGGCAGTCGCGTCGCTCAAAGTCGGAGACGGCCAGGTTGAAGGCGTACAGCAAGGGCCGTTGATCGACGAAGCGGCAGTGCAGAAAGTTCAGCAACATATAGATGACGCAATTGCGCAGGGCGCCCGCATCGTCACTGGCGGTCGTCGTCATGCCTTGGGCAAGACGTTTTTTGAGCCAACGGTACTCGCGGATGTGACGGCCAATATGCGCATTGCTGTGGAAGAAACCTTCGGTCCCGTGGCTCCGGTGTTCCGCTTTGAAACCGAAGCTGAAGTGATCGCGGCTGCCAATGACACTGAGTTCGGCCTGGCGGCATACTTTTTCACGCGCGACAACGCCAGGGTGTGGCGGGTCAGCGAAGCGCTTGAGGTCGGCATCGTCGGGGTCAACACCGGTGCTACCTCTTATGAAGGTGCGCCCTTCGGCGGGGTGAAATCGTCAGGCATCGGTCGCGAAGGCTCTCATCACGCCATCGAAGAGTTCACTGAGCTAAAATACGTATGCGTTGCACAGGTGAGCTGATATATTCCTAACTAAACTTCTGTGCGCATGTCGCACAGAATTCTTAAGGAAAGGTGTCCAAAATGCTCGAATCAGAATCACCAATCGACGACCTTGAGAACCGTGATCGCGATTATGTGGGTTCTTTCGCTCGCGGCCTCGAAGTCATCAAGACCTTCACCCGACATACACCACGCCGCACCCTCAGTGAGGTCGCGGAAGCGAGCGGCATGAGCCGAGCGACTGCACGACGTTTTCTGCTGACCCTGGTGCGTGAAGGTTACGCTGAAAGCGATGGCAAATTTTTTAGCCTTAAACCGAAAATTCTCGAGATTGGCTTTTCAGCCTTGTCCTCGATGAATATTTGGGACGTAGCCCAGCCGATCATGAGTGCTTTGTCCGATCGTCTGCAAGAATCCTGCTTCGCGGCCGTGCTGGACGGAGACGCCGTGATTTATGTGGCTCGGGCCAACTCGACGCGGGTTGTCAATATTAGTATCTCGATTGGCAGTCGCTCGGCGGCGCACAGCGTTTCGACCGGGCGAGTGCTGTTGGCGGCGCTTCCAGAGGCTGAGTTGCAGGAATACCTGGACAAAACCACGCTGACTAAATTCACCCAGCACACCGTGACCTCCAAGGTGAAGCTGCGCGAATTGATCAATGAAACCCGCTTGCGGGGCTGGTCGATTGTCGATCAGGAACTGGAGATCAGTCTGCGCTCGATATCAGTGCCCATACGTGATCGTGATGGCAAGGTTGTGGCGGCACTTAACGTCCCTTGCCCCACCGAGCGCGTGACCTTGCAGGACATGAGTACGCGGATTTTGACCGAATTGCTGGAGGCTTCAAAAAACATCACGCAAGCGCTCCAGGGCTAAACCTCACCTCAGCCGGTTTCGCGATTTTTCGCGCTCTGATCGTTGATCGGGCGCGATTTTTTTTGCCCGAAAATCGTCTCCCGGCTCTGTGAAAAATCCTTTGAAAATATTGCGAACAGAAGTTTGCAATGCGCACAATTGTGCGATAAGTTAACGTCTACATCGAAAATAAAAAACACTAAATGATGGAGCCGTAGCCATGCATTCAACTGTGCATAAATCACCTTCGCGAGGCTCATGGCCCGCGCCTCCGCTCGCCCTTTGGGCTCTGTCTCGACGTTGGCATGCCCATAACGGCAGCGCGTTATTTGATCTGTGTATCGGCGGTCGGTAATTCGGCCAGTCAACCTTCGCCCGCGTATTGGCACCGTCAATGCCCGGGCTAATTCATGGAGTATCCAATGTTTGAGTTGAAGGGTAAGACGTTGCTTGTAACCGGCGCATCCAAAGGTATCGGAGCGGCTATTGCCACAGCCTTGGGTGAGGCGGGCGCACGAGTCATAGCGCATTACGGCAGTGATCGTGAAGGTGCTGAACAGGCACTGGCCGATGTGGCTGCAGAGAACAAGCTGTTTATACAGGCTGATTTGCATGACCTTGCCGCTGTTGAACGTCTGTGGGATCAGGCGCAAGCCTGGCAGGGGCGCATCGATGGCTTTGTCAATAATGCGGCGATCATGCGCTGGCACGGTGGCTTGGCAGCCGATGATGAGACTTGGGATAGCGTCTGGGAGGAAACCCTTGGCGTCAATGTTCTAGCCCCGGCGCGCTTGATCCGGCGTGCGGTGAAGCACTTTCAGGCCAATGGTGGCGGCATCCTGATCACCATTTCCAGTTGGGCAGCCCAGCGCGGTGTGACCAACCCGGACACTATTGCCTACGCTGCGTCGAAAGCCGCCGTGCGCTCGATGACCCAGACTGTGGCGCGGGCGTATGCCAAGCAGGGCATCCTCGCCTACATCGTGGCGCCTGGCGTGGTTCGTACACAGATGTCTGAGTCGTTTGCTCAGACCCAGGGCGGCGAGGCGGGTGTTACTGCTCAGTTGGCCATGGGCGAGTGGGTGCCACCCAGTGACATTGCGGCCTTGGTAGCGTTTTTGGCCAGCGGTCGCTCCAGGCACCTGAGCGGTGCAACTCTGGATGTGAATGGTGCCAGCTACGTTCGTTAAGTGAATTATTGCTATCAGAATGTGCGCAATGACATAAAATGTTCGCATTGCGCGTAAAGATATTGACATGTATGCGGCGAAGTCAGACATTGAGATTCCAGCCTGCGCTGGCGTCGCCTGCCCTCCAAATCAGGAGTTTCACATGCTGAAATTGAAAGCTGTCATTCTCTCGCTGGCTGTTGTCGCGGTGGCCGTCTCTGGCGCGGTGCAAGCACGCAGCCTCGATTCGATCATTCAGAGCGGTACCTTGCGCGTTGGGGTTAACCCGAACTTTCCGCCGATGAGTTCCTATAACGATAAAAACGAATTGGTGGGCTTCGATATTGATGCCGCTAACGAAATCGCCCGCAATCTCTCCGTTAAAGTCGAGTTCGTGCCCACCGAAAGTGCTCAGCGAGTACCATTCCTGCAATCGGACCGGATCGACATTTCCCTTGGTGCCCTCACGCGTAACTCCGAGCGCGGCAAACTGATCGATTTCACTGTGCCGCTGCACACCGAATCGATGGCCGTACTGACCACCGACAAGCTCAAGGTTGATAGCTGGAAACAGCTCGACAGTCCGGATATCAAATTGGTCAACATGCGCGGGAACTGGTCGGTCGACTACTTGAAAAAAGAGCTGCCAAAATCCAACGTCCTGTTGGTTGAAACCATTGCCGATACGGTGCGAGCGGTGGCTCAAGGTCGTGGCGATGCGATCGTGGAGAACATTGATTTCTTCATGAACTTCACCAAGAACTACCCCGATGTCAAATGGCGCGTGCTCAAAGACCCGATTTCTGTGGGTTATGACTGCATCGGCGTGGCGAAGAACAGCGCCGGCCTGCGCGACTACCTGAACGTTCTGCTGTTCGAAATGCACAGTAACGGCTTCATCAATACCGCTTGGCAGAAAGCATACGGTGCGCCGATGCTCAAGCCTGTGGAAGCAACCCCGTACTTCTAACTCCTGCAATGACTCGTAGGCAGCCCGTTGGCTGCCTGCGGGTCGGCGAAAAAAGACGGATAGCCTCGTGGACTACACCTTTCAGTTCTCCAACGTAATCCAGAACCTGCCCTATCTGTTGAAAGGGGCGGTGCTGACCCTGGAAATCGCGTTTGTTTCCTTTTGGCTCGGGTCTGCCATCGGTCTGGCGGGTGCCATGGCCAAACTGCATGGCGGGCGCCTGCTGCGCGCTTTGGTCAGCGTTTACATCACGCTGTTCACTAACACGCCGGCGCTGGTGCAGATTTTCTTTCTGTTCTACGCGTTGCCGGATGTCGGCATCGTGCTGGAGCCGATGACGGCCGTGCTGATAGGTCTGACGCTCAACTCTGGTGCGTACCTGACCGATATCTTGCGCTCCGGCGTCGAGTCAGTGCGCAAGGCCGAGATCGAAACCGCCGTGACCCTCGGCATGTCCGGGTTGCAAACGGTCCGCTATGTGATCTTGCCGCACATTGCCAAGACCATTTACGCACCGCTGTGCAACTTCTTTGTGTGGCTAGTGCTGGGCAGCTCTCTCGGGGCCATTTTCGGTGTCGAGGAACTGACCGGCCGGGCCATTAACATTTCGACCGCCAACCTGCGAACCATTGAAACCTTCTCGGTGGTGGCGGCGATTTACGTGGCATTGACCTTTATTGCGTCGATTGCTTTGGGGCTGGTTGGCCGTCACCTGTTTCGCGCAAAAATCAAGGTGTTCTGATGTTCGATCTGATCATTTCCCAGGCCCCGCGATTCTTCACCTGGTACACCCTTGTCTTCGTGCTGGAAGCAATGGGCAGGACCCTGATGATGACCGTGATCGGCTGTTCAGTGGGGGCTGTCGCCGGTTTTGCAATCACGGTGATCCGCAGTACCACCAGCAATTGGATGATGTTGTTCCGGCTGGCGGTAACGGTGTACGTCGAGGTGTTCCGGCGCATTCCGTTTCTGGTGATCCTGTTCATCGTGATGTACGCCTCGCAAGGCCTGGGCTCAAACATTTCGTTGTCGGCAATTGCCACCGTGTCGATCTGCCTGGTCGCCACCGCATTCCTCTCGGAGATTATCCGTGCGGGGCTTGAGTCGGTGCCTCGGCAGCAGCTTGAAGCGGCGCAGGTGATGAACTTCGGCTTTGCCCGCACTCTGTTCATGGTGTTGCTGCCTCAGTCCTGGAAAGTCATCCTGCCGCCGGCTTTCGCCTTCATGGTGATGTTCATCAAAGACACCTCGCTGGCGTCGCAGATGGGCGTCGTCGAGTTGACTTTCACCGGCAAAGTGCTGATGAACCGGGGTTATTCACCGTTCCTGGTGTACGGCGTCATCCTTGCTGCTTATTTCGCCCTGTCTTACCCGCTCAGTAAATTTGGCGCTTATTTGGAGAATCGTCTTGGCTCACCTCAACGTCGTAAATCTGTCGAGCGCGTACGCGCAAATTCCGGTCCTGAAAAACGTGAGCTTGTCGGTTGATCGCGGTGAAGTGATCAGCCTGATCGGGCCATCTGGCTCGGGTAAAAGCACGCTGTTGCGAGTATTGATGGGCCTGTTGCCGCCTACGGCAGGGCGCGTGTTGATCGATGATGAGCCACTCGACTATGTGTCGAAAAGCAGCCTGCGGGCCGCGCGGGATAAAATGGCCATCGTCTTTCAGCAGTACAACCTGTTCCAGAACATGGACGTGTTGCGCAACGTCACGATTGCACCCACCAAAATCAAGAAGCGCCCGCATGCCGAAGTCGAAATCGAAGCCAAGGCGTTGCTGAAGAAGGTCGGGCTTGGCGAGAAATACCATGCCTATCCGGATGAGTTGTCCGGCGGTCAGCAACAGCGAGTGGCCATCGCCCGGGCGCTGGCGCTGCGTCCACAGATCCTGCTGCTGGACGAAGTGACGGCGGCCCTCGATCCAGAACTGGTCAACGAAGTATTGGACACGGTACGGGCGCTGGCCAAGGAAGGCATCACCATGTTGCTTGTCTCGCATGAAATGTCATTCGTGCGGGAAGTCTCGACCCGCATCGTGATGATGGACAAAGGCCAGGTGGTCGAGATCGGCACGCCGCAGCAGATTTTCGAGGCCCCGGTCGAGGCGCGGACTCGCGAGTTCGTCGGCAAGATCCTGCGCCACTGAGCCACGACATTGTTTCATGGAGACGCTGGATGAAAGGCATTGCCATCACCTTCGAAGGTACCGAGTTAACCGCGCGTCCCGGCGAGTCGTTGGCCGCAGCGTTGATCGCGGGCGGTGTGAAGCATTTTCGGGAAACTCGCAGCGGTGCTTGTCGAGGAATTTTCTGCGGCATGGGTGTCTGCCAGGAGTGCCTGGTAGAGATCGATGGGCGGCCTAATCAACGGGCCTGCATGACCAAAGTCGTAGCACCCATCAGCGTCAAGCGCAGTGTTGGCAATGCGCCGCTGCCGCTGGACGTAGCGCAAAGCGTGGTGATCGAGCCGATGCTAATACGCGCCCCTGATGTGCTGGTTATCGGAGCGGGGCCGGGGGGCTTATCTGCAGCACTGGCGGCGCGTCAGGCTGGGGCCGACGTGGTGATCCTCGACGAGCGTAGTCTTGCCGGTGGCCAGTATTACAAGCAGTTGAGTGTCGAGGGACCGGACATTGCGCCGCCGGACCGTCAGCATCGGCACGGCGCCGAACTGATCGCCCAAGTGCAAGCCAGCGGTGTGGAAATGATAGGCGATGCGCTGGTTTGGGGCGCGTTTGAACCCGGCGAATATGGCGTCGCGATCAACGGCCATACCCAGCGCTGGAAACCGCGCTGCACGGTGATTGCTACCGGTGCTTATGAGCGCGCCTGGCAGGTACCTGGATGGACCTTGCCAGGGGTGATGACCACCGGAGCCGCGCAGACGTTATGGCGCACCGCCCGACGTTTGCCTGGGCGCCGGGTGCTGATCGCCGGCAACGGTCCGCTGAACCTGCAATTGGCCGCGGAGTTGCGAGCAGGCGGGGCGACGGTGGTGGCGGTGGTCGAAGCGGCGGCCGCGCCGGGGCTCTCGACGTTGTCCAGCGTGCTGCGCATGGCTGTCACTGCGCCTCGATTAATCCTCGATGGCTTGGGCTATCGGCTTGCTTTGCAGCGGGGCAAGGGGCAAATAATTCACCGGGCGTTGGTGTCTGGCATCGAAGCTCGGGGCGAAGCGTTACGGGTCAGTCTGTGCGACGCCGATGGCCAGAGGTTGGAGCAGGTTTTCGAAGTGGATTGTGTGTGTCTCGGCTATGGTTTCGAGCCTGCCAATGAGCTGCTGCGCGCCTTGGGCTGCAGTCACGATTACGACGCTGAACGCCGGCAATTGGTGACTCGCCGTGATACGCGTGGCCAGACTGATATCGACGGTGTGTTTGCCCTCGGCGACTGCACCGGATTGGGCGGGGCCAAAGTCGCGTTGGCCGAAGGGCGCATGGTGGGCCTTGAAGCGGCAATGGCTTGCGGCTTCAAGCTCAGCGGTGAACTGCACGAAAGTGGCCGCGAAGCCGAAGCCGAGCTCAAACGCCAGCAGGCCTTTCAGAAAGCCCTGTGGACCTTTTATAAGGCTGATGCCAAACCGCCCGCAGTGACTTCGGGCACCAAGGACGGATGCCTGGTTTGTCGCTGCGAAGAAGTCAGCTTTGCCACGCTGCAGCAGGCACTGGATGACGGCATCAGCACCGTCGGCGCGATCAAGCGTCACACACGAATCGGCATGGGCCGCTGCCAGGGTCGTTACTGCGCAGCGACACTCGATGAAAAGGTCTGCGCCCTTACTGGCGTTCAGCGTTCCGAGATGTCCGGGTTCGCGCCACGTTTGCCCGTCAAGCCAGTGACCATCGCTGAATTGGCTGGCTCCCTGGGAAAAAGTTAAACACGCTTATCGCGAACAATTGTTCGCTATGGTAACATTCGTTTGCGGGCGTGTTGGATTTTATCGCTTTGAATAAGCATTTACGGGTCTTGTCCGCTGTTAAAACGTCATTTATGACATCTATGCGCGAACATGTATCGCTTCCGCGCACAATCTAAGGGAAAGTGGAGTCAAACATGAGTAAAGAATTTCGCGGCAGTTACGGCGTCACGGTCACGCCTTTTACAGCTGACGGCAGCCAGATCGACTACAAGGCTCTGGCAGCGTTTATCGAATGGCAAATCGCGGCGGGCTCACCGGGCATCATCATCCTCGGCACTACTGGCGAATTCCTGACGATCTCGGATGATGAGCGCACCCAGTACATCGAAACCACGGTGAAACTGGTCAACGGTCGTATCGATGTTCTTGTCGGCACTGCAGACGCCTATACCCCTAACGCCGTGCGTTATACCCGTGAAGCAGAGGCCCTGGGCGCGGATGGATTCATGATTGCACCGCCGTATTATTACACCCCGACCGAGGACGAGATCTTCAATTACTACCGGGCGATTTCTGAGTCGACCTCGTTGCCGATCATGCTCTACAACAACCCGGTGACCACCAATGTCGATATGTCTGCTGCGCTTGTCGCTCGTATGACCAAGGCCTTCGACAACGTGCGTTACATCAAGGAAGCGAGCATGGACGTCGGGCGGATCTACGACATCGTAGAAGGCACGCAGGGTGTGATGAACGTGTTTGCCGGGGAGCGTCCAGTCGAGAGTTTCTTGCTTGGCGCGGTCGGTTATGTGAACCCTTACGCCAACTATATTCCACGAGCCTCGACGCGACTCTGGGAAGCGCTGGTGGAAGGTAAGCTGCAAGAGGCGAGCAAGATTCAAGCAATGATCAGCAGCTTCGATCACATCATTGCCGAAGGCCATCCGACCTACGGTCATCAATGCTACTCCAAGGCATTGGCAGCATCGCAGGGATACCCTGTCGGTGACGTGCGCGCGCCCTTGACGCAATTCGCTGACTTGGGGCAGGAAGGCGTGGAGCGCCGTACACGCATCGTTAGTATCCTCGACGACATCAATAGCTACGTGGCTGCTGAAGCTGCGAAATGAGCGAGGAATAGTGATGAGCCGTCCACCGTTGTTCACCCCTTTCGAATCTCGCGGCGTGCATTTTCGCAATCGACTGGTGGTCTCGCCAATGTGTCAGTACCAGTCTACTGAAGGCCTGGTCAACGATTGGCACTATGCCCATCACGCCCGGTTTGCCCTGGGCGGAATCGGCGGCGCGCTGCTTGAAGCCACCGCGGTGATGCGCGACGGTCGCATCAGCCCCGGTTGCCTGGGGATCTGGAACGACGACCAGATCGCCGGCCTTCGGCGCATCGCCGGGCTCTATCATCAGCAAGGTGTGCCGCTGGGCGTGCAACTGGCGCATGCCGGGCGCAAGGCCAGTTCGGCGGTGCCGTGGCTGGGCAGCGGGCCATTAACAACCGACAGTCCGAGCCCCGCATGGCCCACATTGGCGCCCTCGGCACTGGCCCATAACGTCGACTGGCCGACTCCGGCCGCCGCCAGTCACGATGACATTCAGCAGGTCATCCAGGCGTTCGCGCAGGGCGCTCGTCGTGCGGTAGAGGCGGGGCTGGATTTTGTCGAGATCCATGGCGCCCATGGCTATTTGATTCATGAGTTTTTTTCGCCGCTCGCCAATTTGCGTACCGATGCCTATGGCGGCGATTTCGCCAACCGCGCACGGCTCGCGCTCGAGGTGGTGCGAGCCGTGCGTGCAGTGGTACCTTCGAGTATGCCGGTGTGGTATCGCGCATCTTGTGTGGACGACGGGGAGGGCGGCATCAGCCTCGACGATAGTGTGCGTCTGGCCGCGTTGTTGGCTGCTGATGGCGTTGACCTGGTCGATTGCTCGGCGGGCGGGATCCTGGGACCGGTCGCGCGTTCTGCCACCGTCGCCACTGCGGGGCACCAAGTGCCTTATGCAGCACGAATTCGTGCCGAGGCCGAGGTGGCAACCATGGCGGTCGGGATGATCACCGAAGCGCAGCACGCCAACCAAGTGATCGCCGAGGGCGCCGCCGATCTGGTGGCGTTGGGTCGGGCATTGCTGGATGATCCAAGTTTTGCATATCACGCAGCGCTGGAACTGCAAGTGCCGGATGCCCATGATCTGCTGCCGCAGTCTCACGGTTTTTTTCTCGCCCGACGACAGGCGCGCACGAAGGTGAAAGCCACATGAGTGATGATCCGGAGTTGTTTCCATGGCCGATGTGATTGTCATCGGCGGCGGTCTTGCCGGATGTGCCACGGCCTACTATCTAGCAAAGGATGGGGTGGACGTGCTGGTGCTTGAGCGCACAGAGCTCAACACTCAGGCGTCGGGCTCGAATGCTGGCAGCCTGCATGCACAAATTCCCCATGACCCATTCGTCAACAAGGGCCCCGAGTGGGCGCGACGGTTCGCTCCGAGCATCGAGTTGATGGCGCGTTCCATTGCAATGTGGCACGAACTGCCAAACGAGCTTGGCGTCGACCTTGAAGTCTCAACCAAGGGTGGCCTGTTGGTAGCCACAACCGAGCAGCAAATGCGCGAAATCGCGGCCAAGGCTGAACTTGAGCGCGAGCACGGGCTGGAGGTCAATCTGCTCGATCAGATTGCGGTCCGCCAGCTCGCGCCGTATCTCTCGGATCGGGTAATCGGCGGTGCTTTTTGTCCAATCGAGGGCAAGGCCAGCCCACTGATTACAACGCTGGCGTATGCCGATGCGGCAAAACGTCTGGGGGTTAAATTCCGCCGCCACAGCGAGGTCGTCGGCCTCGAGCGTGATCAGCAGAACTACCGTGTGCGGCTGGCCGATGAAGAGCTGATCGCTCGTCGTGTAGTCAACGCAGCGGGTGCGGACGCCGGGCGAATTGCCGCGATGCTTGGCATCCATACGGACGTGCAGGGCTTTGCGATTCAAGTCGCAGTGACCGAACAGACCGGGCCATTGATTCCGCACCTGGTGTACTCGGCAGGGGAAAAACTTACGCTGAAGCAAAACGCCATCGGTTCGGTGCTGATAGGAGGCGGTTGGCCGGCGCGCTGGCACGGCCGTGGGCATCCGGTGACTGACCCGGACTCGCTGGCACAGAATATGGCACTGGCGTTGCAAACGGTTCCGACACTCGGCCCGTTGCGTGTGATCCGTACCTGGGCAGCGGTCGTCAACGGCACCGATGACTGGCGGCCGATCCTCGGTGAAGTACCCGGAGCGCCCGGTTTCTTTATGAATTTTTTCCCGTGGATGGGATTCACCGCCGGGCCAATCATCGCTCGAATCATCGCCAGCCTGGTGCAAGACAAACCGGTGCCACTGGATATTGATTACCGACCTTTCCTATGCCGCTAGTGGCTGGGCCTGCGGAGCTGACCTATGACTGAACAAGTAGTCCTGATCACCGGCGGCACGGGCGGTTTTGGGTTGGCTTTCGCCAAACGTTTCCGCCAAGCCGGGGCCCGAGTGTATTGCGCAGACTTGCCGGGCTCGGCCAGCGAAAACGCTCTGGATTTTATTGCCTGCGACGTCACCGGCGACCAAGACTTGCAACGGACCGTGGCTCATATTCTCGCGCAAAGCGGTCGACTCGACGTGTGCATCGCCAATGCCGGCTGGGTGCCGCCGTGGCGCAGCACTGGCGAACTTGATGTTGCCGAGTGGGAACAGGCGCAAGCGATCAATGTGCGTGGAGTGGCGTTCACCCTTGCCGCGAGCGCTGAAGCGCTAAAGGCGAGTCGAGGCGTGGCGCTTCTGATGTCATCGGTCAACGGCCGCTTTGCCCACGGCCAACAAATGGCCTATAGCGCGTCCAAACACGCGGTTCTTGGAATTATGCGCTCTGCGGCCCGCGATTTGGGGCCACACGGTGTGCGCGTCAATGCTATCGCCCCCGGGCCGGTCGCCACGCAAGCCTTGCTCGGTCGCGTCGCGGCACGAAATCATGGGCTCGAAACTGCTCCGCAACATGCTCTGCATGCGATGGCCGAAGGCAACGCCCTTAAGCGTTTGGTCAGCGTCGAAGAGGTAGCTGAAGCCGTTTACTTCCTGTGTTCGCCGGCCGCCAGTGGAATCAGCGGTGTGGTGTTGCCGGTGGATGCGGGTATCGAGAGCTTTTGAGCTATCTATCTCTTTCGGCTAATGGGAGTTATGGGGATGACTTGGGATGAGCTCCAAACGTGGCGTAGGTTCCCCCTATTTTCTTGGGCGATAATAACGGGCCAAGCTGAATCTAGAGAGCAGCGACAGTCCGCTTGTGGCCGATTCTGTTGAAAAAGTCGGTCATCCCAAACGGCCTAATCATTGAATGTTGAAAACGCCTTTTTTGCACGCTGCTGCGTGAAATCTACTTATGGAAACCTTTGCCGGAAGCAAAGATTTCAATCTCGCGCGCGTACTTTTTAGCTGCGAAAACCATGGCCGACTGTTTTCAACAGAATCAGCCGATTTGTGACTGTCGCGAAAGGCTAAAAACTGGCTACCGGCGGCAATTATTAGAAAATTTACTCTTCTCAACACATGTCATGAAATGAAATGCCATTGTCGTTTAATGAGAAGCGACTGATCAGGCCCTCGGCCTACAGTCCAATCAGCAAATATACCTACCCTGTCATCGCAAAATGGAGCGCGCCACCATCATAGGTACCAAACCTTTCTGGCGTTCCGCTCAACAATAATAAATATTTAGAGACCCCTATGAACTTCCTTGACGGCCACCTCTTTACCGAAAACCAGCAGCCCCTGATCATCACTGCAGCGCCCTATGCACCGTCGTGGCAGCCCTCTGACTTTCCTGAGGACATTCCAGTAACCATGGAAGAGCAGGTGCAGAAGGCCGTGGATTGTTACAACGCTGGGGCGACCGTGCTGCATTTGCACGTGCGTGAACTGGACGGCAAGGGCTCTAAGCACCTGTCGAAGTTCAACGAACTGATAGCCGGTGTGCGTAAAGCTGTACCAGAGATGATCATTCAAGTGGGCGGCTCGATCAGCTTTGCGCCGGAATCGGAGGGCGCCGCTGCCAAGTGGCTGAGCGACGATACGCGCCATATGCTGGCCGAACTCGATCCAAAGCCCGACCAAGTCACAGTCACGGTGAACACCTCGCAGATGAACGTCGTCGAGCACTGGGATAACAACGACATCAAGGGCACCTCGATGGAAGACCCTGCTGTCTACAACGCCTACAAGGAAATGACGGTGCCGGCGCAGCCGGGCTGGGTGGAAGAGCACGTACGACGCCTCACGGCCGCGGGCATCCAGAGCGCCTTCCAGTGCTACAATATCAATAGTTTCGACTCGGTCGAACGGCTGATGCGCCGCGGCGTCTACAAGGGCCCGTTGGTAATGAACTGGGTGGCGATCGGCGGCGGGATGGATGTGCCTAACATCTACAGCCTGGCTAACATCGTGCGTGCCGTGCCGGATGGCGCAGTGCTCACCGTGGAAAGCTCGACGCGCAACGTACTGCCTATCAACATGATGGGCATTGCGATGGGCCTGCACGTGCGCTGCGGCATCGAGGATAACCTCTGGAATCAGGCGCAAACGGGGAAAATGTCCACCGTTGAACAGATCGAGCAACTGGTGCGCATCTCCCTCGAGTTCGGTCGCCCGATCGCCACCGCCCAGCAGGCGCGTGAGATCAGTAAGATCGGCGTGTTCTACGACACTGTGGAAGAAAGCCTAGAGGCCAATGGCTTCGCGCCTAACCGCAACGGTGGCCAGCAGGGATTCTTGCGCAAGAAGGCCTGAGCCATTTTGTGAGGGGAACGAGTATGGGGCTGGACTGGATGGAATAGATGCCGTTCGCTCATGAGATATGAACGGCCGCTTTTGGCATCGGCGGCGTGAAAACCCCGCCGATCAGTTGAGCCTTGCAAAAAACAGAACAAGTATCTTACCTCCAAGCAAGATCCAGATGCGTTCAGTGGGCCAACGCTCGCAGATGTTACTTAGAGGATCGGAGCTCAAATCCAGTGCTAGCGTTTCACGCAGCCTGGGTCGATTTCGGCCAGTCATAACAGGCAGAAACCGGCCCAGAGTGTGTCAAAACCTTTGTTAGCCGCTTTCATCCGGAATGTTTCGCCCTACTCAGCCCTGGTTAGACATCAGTTGCTCAGATTCAGTATAAAATTCCGGCGATCAGCAGGCACGCCGACAGCGTGGGCTAGAGGCTAGAAATCTGGGGTTGGATGATTGCAGGCAACGTTTCATATCTTTGTCCGGTTTGTGGATACGCCGGGCTTGAAGATCCTCCATACGACGACGTTGGTTGCTCTTCGTTTGGCATCTGCCCGTCCTGCGGTACACAGTTTGGCTACGATGACGCGACATCTGCTCATGCTGATCTTCGGAGATTATGGATCTCTAAAGGAATGCTTTGGTGGAGCAAAGCTCAAGCGTCACCGAGTGGTTGGGACCCGGTAAGGCAACTACAGGCGGTCGAAAAAGGCATTAATGTCTGAACATAACGCCGCCGTTAGCCCTGCTATGATTTCTGAGGATTTCATCGCAGGGATCGCCCATGAAGCGCTTTATCCAAGGTGAACATCGAGGCCAAGGCACCTTACTTCCCGAGAGCCTCGACGACTACGTCAGCGATACCAATCCGGTCCGCGTAGTCGACGTCTTCGTCGACGAACTCGACCTGGTCACTCTGGATTTTGAAGGTGCCATTCCAGCCGATACTGGCCGGCCTGCTTACCACCCCGCGATCTTGCTGAAGATCTACATCTACGGCTATCTCAACCGCATCCAGTCGAGCCGACGTTCGGAGCGAGAAGCCCAACGCAACATCGAACTGATGTGGTTGACCGGGCGTTTGATGCCGGACTTCAAGACGATCGCCAACTTCCGAAAAGACAACAGCAAAGCCATCCGAGGCGTCTGTCGCCAGTTCGTTGTGTTGTGTGCCCAAGCCGATGACCTCTGGAGCCAAGGCTGACGGGCGTTTCAATAACGACGCCCTCATCTATAACGCGGCAAAAAAACGAATACATTTGTCCAGCTGGCAATGCGCTGATCTGGCATTTTTCCAGCGTTAAAAAAGGCCTGAAGTTGCACCGCAACTGGAGTTCGAAATGCCAGAACTGCACACTGAAATCGCACTGCACACCGAGCACGGAACGACGAGTTCGACGCTGGGAGCATGAAGATGTATTGGAGGGGATGCAGCTTCGGCTGAGCAAAGCACCAGAGATGATGCGAGTCCGAAAACGGACGGTTGAGCATCCCTTTGGGACGCTCAAACAATGGATGGGGGCGACGCACTTCCTGACGCGAAAGCTGGCCGGGGTGCGTACGGAGATGAGCTTGAATGTGCTCGCCTACAACTTGAAAACGGGTCATGAAAATCATCGGTCCCCATCACTTGATGAAGGCGCTAACGGCCTAAAAACCGCCTGTTTTTACGTGACCCGATGATCTGGCGCGTTGCTGGGGCGGTTTAGCTCATCAGAAAGGGAAGTCGTGGCTTGATCAGGCTACGAAGCCGCTCAGCCTTGAAGATCGAAGCGGGATCTAGCGTTTTTTCACACTCTGGGCCGATTGCTGCCGCCGCAAAGGGGGGCCGACATGCTTACCTGTTTTAAGAACTAATGACTTCATTTTATTTTCTAATGACCACTAAAGGGAAGGTAGGTAGTTAATGCAATAGGCCGTCTAAACCACAAGTTTATAGTGGCGCCTATGGAAACCTATATCGAATGCGTTGTGCGCAGCGCCGGAATCGGCAGCCTCGCGGAGGTCGCTCGATGTTTGAGCGATACTAGCAGGGGAGCTAAGAGTATTGCCAAGCAGGAGGGGGGCTTCGGAGTGCGGCTGTTCAGCGCCGCACCGCGGAAATTCTTCTAGCAACGATCCGACTTCACGACATAAAAACTTTCACAAACGGCGCCCATGTTGGCGTTCAAGGTTTTCGCGACGCGCTGGCTGTGGATGGCTGGTTCCATTCTTAATGAAAAAATTCCAATCGTAGTGAAAACTCATGGGGGAGTTTGCGGCTAGGGTAGGGCACCTGTTGGCGCTTACCAAGCGGTGCTGCGCATTTTGATCATTAACTTGTCAGTTTCGGTCATTGAGCGCCGACTAAATATGGTTCAGTCGCTTGCGGCCGGATTAGAAGCCAACTCGTGGAGAGAAAGCGTTTCAGGCAACAGGTACTGAGGCTCGCATTCCAGAACGTTGGCTATGCGATATAGCTTTTCTACGGTGATATTCACTTCGCCGCGCTCAATTCGACCCATATAGCTACGATCGACAGTACAGGAGTGCGCCAAGGCATCTTGGGAAAACCCTTTGGCCTTGCGTTGTGTCCGTATTCTTTCGCCCAATGCCTTTGCAAGCTGATGCATATCCGCCTCGTCTCCACTGAGGCGGCACTATCTTGCGTTTGCGGATGAATCGGCCACGGACTATAATCCGCATTTTGACCGATCCGCGAATTTCCCTTCCAGGTGCCTGCATGAAACCCGATTCATTCATTTTAGACAGGCGGCTCTACGACCTGCTTCAGCAGGGGCACCTACGCCAATTTACGACAAACGACCTGCGTAACGCTTACGCCACTCACCTGGAGGGTATTACATTCAACAGCAGCGACCTGCGCAGATATGTCTATGAGCAGATCAGACGGATGCTGCGTACCGGATGGGTTATTCAGGATGAAAAACGACAAAAGCGGGGGCAGATCTATCACTGGCAGGGTATTCCAGCGAATCTACAGGTGGAGCTTATCGATAATGGGTACGAGAACAGAGTCAAGTCGGTGAATAAGCCGCTGCATCAACCCTCACAAGGCATCAACTCAGAGGAGCCTGGGCCAGATGTGGTAGAACACCTGGAATCCATACTAAAAGAGATTCGGCTTGACTTCCTTTCCTCCATGGGAGAAACGGAGCGATATAAGCAACTGCTCGACGAAATGCCGCATCTGAAAGACCAAGTCGAAGGTGATTATCTCGAAGCTCGAGACCGAAGCTCTCGTCTTCTAGGACATCTCCGAGCGGTCGAAAAGACGCTCAAGACAGTCATGACCGCACGATGAAAGTATCGCCGAGAAAATGGCAGAGCCAATGCATTGACATAGCGCTGGAGCACTACACCACAACGCCGCACTTCTTCTGTCAAGCCACTCCAGGGGCCGGGAAGACACGCATGGCCGCAGAGCTGGCTCGACAACTGTTGGAGCAAGGCAAGATTGATCTCGTGCTGTGTTTCGCTCCGTCTTGCCAAGTAGTCGACGGCTTTCGCTCGACATTCTCCGCTGTACTTGGGAAGCGTCTGGATGGGCTTATCGGTGCCGTAGGAGCCGCGAGTACCTATCAAGCGATGGAACACCAGGATGAAACTTTCTGGAGGCTTTTCGATGACTACCGCGTGTTTGCAGTATTCGACGAGATCCATCACTGCTCAGGATACGATCCGCTGTTGAGCAACGCTTGGGGTCAACAAATTCTTTTAAAAATGCAGGATCGCGCTGCCTTTACCTTGGCGCTATCGGGCACACCATGGCGCTCGGATGATAGAGCCATTGCTCTGGCTCGTTACTCCAATCCGGAGGGTCGATTGATTTGCGACTATCGCTATGGCCTTAAAGAAGCAATTTCCGACGGCGTTTGCCGGTCACCTCGTATCGTTCTCTTAGATAACCAGATGCTGAGGCTCAAAGAGGATTTTTCTAATAATAGTACCGTTAAACAGTTTCCAAGCATCGCTACGCTATTACGTGAATCTCCGGTCTCTTACGAAGACTTAATTTGTCATGAGGACGCACTTAATCAATTACTCGATCTGGGAAGCAAGAAGCTCGATGAAGTGCGAAAACTCAAGCCGGACGCCGCCGGGTTAGTCGTTGCCACCAATATCGAACATGCTCAACAAGTCGCTTTGGCGCTCAAGAGTAAGGGTGAAAGTTTCCAAGTTGTGACCACTAGAACCCCAGACGCACAGCAGGTCATCAACGGGTTTAAAAATAGCGACTGCCGATGGGTTGTTGCTGTGGGAATGATAAGTGAGGGAACTGATATTCCTCGGTTGCAAGTATGTTGCTACCTTAGTCGGATTCGCACAGAACTGCATTACCGCCAAGTCTTGGGAAGGGTTCTTCGACGTATGGGTGGAATTGATGATCAAGCTTGGTTGTTCGTATTGGCGGAGCCGACGCTGAAGCAATTTTCCCAACGTATTGCTGATGATTTACCTGATGATTTGGCTGTCGTGTCTGCTGTACGTGTATCTCGGGGGGAGGTTTTATCCACAGAAGGCGAGTTGGGTACTTTCATGCAAGATAGCGAGGAGGAAGAATGCAGCTCATTAGGCACCACCATTGTGCAGAAATTTTTATCGGCCGGTGATTCGGCGTCTTTATCGTCTTATCACTTAAGCTTTTCGAAAAACTATCGTCAGCAGTTGCTGGCTGTATTCTGACGTGTTTGTACTATCCGTCACGAAGCCGTATTAGTCTGACTAAAAAATTAAAGGATTTCTGTGGGTTGAAACCCTTGAATCGCCGACGTCTGAGTGCCGTCGACTCTCCCCCACGCCCGACTGTCTTTGAGCATTCTTTGAGAGAAGCATGAGAACTCAGCACGCTAGGATGGGGGACATTTGCAGGACGGGGCGCGGTGAATGCGAAAATTTTGGGAGATAGGCGTTATCCGCGCCAAAATTACTCTTAAAAAATCAATAAATTCATTCGATTATATATTTTATATTAATTATTGGACTTCTTGGGGGGCACTACTGCTGACATCCCATCCACTTGGCGGACAATGTCGCCGATATTCTTTCTGGCGGGTTAGGCTTCCATTTCTCTTGCCGATTCTGCGCTGGAGTAGATGTAGTACGCGTCCTGGTCAAGTTGATGTAATTACCCGGGCGCACGAAGGTGGGCGGATCATGGTGTTTTCAGTCGCTGTTCGCGCAGATAATCAAGTAAGCGCAGGGTGCTTTGGCTGGAGCACGCCAGCACCTCCTCGACGTTGTTGAGATTCAAATACAAAATCAGCCGCGCCAGGTCGACGTAATGCTTGAAGGTCGTCGACAGTTGACTGTGCCCCATCTGATTTTGCAACATTTGGGCGGCGGCTAGGTTGAATAGCCTTGAATCGCTGTTGATTAGCTTGTCGCCAAAAAAACGGATTAGAAATTGGGTCGGCCACCAATGCCTCGCAGCATAAAAGTTGAGCTGAGGTCGAAATTCAGGATCCGTCACTATGGCACGTCGTTTCGCGCTGTAACTGCGCGCGGCAATCATTTTCGGCGTAATGGGGTGCCCGTTCTCGGTTAAAAACAATATATCTGGGGGGCAAGCTACGCCGTGTCGAGCGCGATATTTGGCTGCCCGCTGAACGTAGTATTGATCAGTGTACTCGGTTTGCAGGCGCTTCAAATCATCGACATGAATCACTATTTGCCGTGTCTTCCGTCCCTTACTGAGGTGGACCACATAGTCAACGGTCGTGCTCAGGTAGCGCTGATCCATCTCGGTGTACGGGACAATATGGCTATTGACGCCATTACCCACATAGGGGAAACGACAGACGTCCATGGGGCGCATTGCGGTGCCTAGGGACAGCATGAACATGCAGACATAGACGGGATCGGCGAAGCTGTGCATGAACACCGCGATTTCCTGGGGAGTGATTAGCCCGTCCATTCGGCGTTGCCGGTTTTCCTGGTCCAAGACTCGAATGCTGTCGGTATTCACCCGCTCCTGGGCTTTTGCCGCAATGTAGTTGAGCATCCGTTCGCTTTTATAATTTGGCAGCCAAGTCGTGGAGGTGAGTTTGACCAGGTGCGGGATGGCTTTGCGGTCCAGCCACAGAAAAAAATTCAGCACGATTTTGGCATCTTCAAAAATCGTTGCCGACGACGGCCGGCAGGTGCCTTGGGCTTGTCGCCTGATAAGGCGCATGACTTGCCAGCGGCGAATGTCCTGGTTGGTACAGATCACATGATATTGTGATGCCGAAAGCGGTTTGAATCGAGACAGCTCACTGAGGTAGGCATAGAACATCACGATCGTGGCCGCATAGCGCTCCGACGTTTTGATTGACGAACGCGACTTGTCGTATAGATATAGGTTCGGGTAACTCAGCAGGACGGTCTTGCCCTGCTCTTCGGCGGTCACGATGTAATGTCGAACCTTGAGGCCAATGTCGACGCTCTCATAGTCAATGAGACGCTTGCGAAAGTTCCTCACTCGCCACTCCTGACTAAAAAGTAGGTAACCTGGTCGATGCCTTTTCTAAGATAAAAATGATCCGCGTGATCGGCTGCATTCAACACTTCAGCGGGCACGTTGCGCGCAAAAAAAGCGCGTTGCGCCGCAGCTGCGGCGTTGGACTCGCATTGCGGGACATGGAGGGCAATGCGGCACGGTGATGTGACGTAATCGAGAAACGTGGCCTGCAGTTCGGTCAGGTCGTAAATGGGCGCACACACCACACAGAGCGCTGTATCCTGGCGCTCTCGGAATCTATGCTTGAAGTTTGAAAACTGACTGATGTATTTGTCGATGTAGATGACCAGTTCAAAGGCTGACGGGTGAAGCGCGTTGATTTTATGCGCGATCTTGAGCATTTCACTATCTTTGTGCGCTTCGTACTCTTTGATGTCGTGGGAAGTTTGAAACTGCTGATAGGCCTTGTTTAGCTTGGGCTGGAAAAACAGTACCTGCGCCAGGCTGTACTCCACCGAAGTCTGGTTGCGCAGCTCGTTTTGGGTGAGTTGGGTTTTGAGAGCCTGGATCTGCGCGACATAGTCGGCGATGACCAATGATTGTTTTTCCGACGCCGAACGAATGCTGTCGGCTTCGAAGATCGCCAGGTCATTGTTCATCAAGCTGGTAATATGCTGATCCACTGTGCGTCGTAATTGAGTGGCGTGGAGACGCTCTACGTTATTGAGTTGGTTCGTCAGCTCCGTAATGCGTTGATGGGCTTTGCTCAAGAGATCTTTGCTGGTCAAGAAGTCCTGATCCAATAGTTCGGTCGCGGGCCGGGTGCCATTCGCATAGGGCTTGAGGTCGCTGTAGTAACGATGAAAAGCTTGTCGGGAGATTCCGGCCGCCGTGGCCAGGTCGCCTATATTGATGGTACGCGCCGCGCCGCTCAGCAACCTGTCGGTGATGATAGTCATTAACCGTTGCCGGGTTTCACTGCTCATGGCTCAACTCCACCACGGCGATATTGTGGGGGGCACTCAGGTTGGACAGGTGCGCGCGATAGGCACTGATCTTATCCAAGATCTGGCGTTTGGCCGGTGCCGGCAGCGCGCAATTTTGATCTGCAAGGATCTTTTCATAAAAGTGAATGTTGTCTTCCAGGGCTTGTTTGGCTTTCAGGAACACGACGATCTTGCGGCACGTATAATCGCAGTTCGACGGGTTGGGGCGATGCTCGTGATGCCGCTCGGCGTTCCCGGCGATACAGGGCGGGGCATTGTCGTCAGAGAATTTCTCGGCTGTCACACAATAGGTGCCCAGTGCGGTGCGTTTAATGAGCAGCGGACTGCCGGATCTTAAGATGTGAATGATGTAATTGTGTAGCGTGAGTTTGAGTTGAGATCCGGTGAACTCGAGAGGCCGTGCTTGTATGTGTTGCGCAATCCTATCCGCCACTTCACCCGAGTAGACGCCGTAACGAATTTGCGAAACGATTTCTTGAAAGTCAGCGGTAAAATTTTGCTCCAACACGGCTGCGATACAGCGCACCATCGCGGGATTTCTAGCGATGTACTTGAGGGTCATGTCGTAGCTTTTGTGTCCGAAGAGGGCGCGTATAATGTCGATGTTGCGTTCGTCGCGATTGATCAGGATTTCGGCAATGCTTTTTCTGAACCGGTGGGGATGGATGTGTTGGACGCCGGTATTCTCCGCAATTTGATTGACCACGAATCTCAGAAGTTGTGGGTCGGCTTTAATATTGGCTCTGCGTCCGGCGTTGGATTGAAAAAGAAAACGCGCCTGTTCAAAACCGGCGAGCTCTTTGAGTTTATACAAGCTGAGTATCGCTTCGGCAGCAAAGCGCGGAAGGGGTAATTCTTCGGTTTGTCCGTTGTAATTAGGGTCGCTTGAGGTCTTCCAACGCGTGATTTGAAGCCAAAAATCGCCTGATTGGTCGGGACGTTCATTGCGCAGGTGCTGTCGTTGAAGGGGGGCTAGCTCCGAAGACCGGGCCCCTGTTAATAGCGCGACTAGGATAAAAATGGCATTGCGAACGTGGTCAAGCATCTCGGCGTAGCGCGTCTTCCACGTATACAAGTATGCGGGACGACCTTGGCGAGAGCTGTCTGTTCTAGCGATCTCCATGAGTACCTCACCTTCCACTTCAATGTGGAATAACCGTTCCAGGGCTGCATCTCTTGAATATCGATCAATCTTACCTTTTGGGTAGCGCTCGAGCAGACCACTGTCTAACAGTCGTTGATTGAAGTCGAGCAGGACAGGCAGGGCTTTTTCCAGCCAGAATAGCGCGTACTCGATAAGGCTCTGCAATTCTTGTTCAGAAAAGGGTACCCAGGACTGTATGGAGCCTTCATGAACGGCAATGACGTCCCGGCGGCGCTCCTCATAGTTGAAATGACTGAGGGGGACGTCGAGTCTTAACGGCTCGGGAATCAGTTTTTGAACGGAGAGCGCCGACCAAAAACGAAGGATGGTGAACAGCGTGAAATAGTTGGATTTCGCCTCGCTGTCGCGGGCCATATCCAGGGCTTGGTTGATCATTTTAGGGGTGATCAGCCGGATGTGCTCAGGCAAGCAGGTCAGGTGGTTCGCTATAAATAGGAATTTTTCCAGGGCGATAAAATCCCGCGAACGCGTCGCCGTGGTGCGGTAGCTCTTGATGTTGTGGTAAGAGAATTCCGGAATGCGATAGAAACTTAGGGCGCGCTTCAACGTATTGGCACCTGGTGTCAGGTGATTAAAAGGCACTTGGGGGGTTGTACCGATGGATTTGGAGTCAAAGACCCATTGTTGACTTTGATAACGGCACCGCTCATTGATTGGGAAATCACCGCCACCGGCGCTGAGCATCGCCACCAAAACACTCTCTTTGTTCGGCGACAAGTCAGCGCTTCGCTGAACATAATTTTCCAGCTCGGTCAAAGAGCCATCGATGAGTTGACGTTCGAAGTCATCAATCAATTCGTCGTAGAACTGAGTGTCACTCATTCATCTCTCCTGTTTTGAAGATCACATTCAGGTCGGATAAATTTCTGGGAAGCAGTGGCTTGTGCCGGTTACGATAGCGCACGGCATGTTTGATTGCGTCGTTGTCTTGCCAGTTGTCCAGGATGAAATGGAGGGTCGTGAGCTCATCCTCCAGTCGCCCCATCTGCGGCAGATCTTGGGCGTCACTGAGCTGCTCTTCGATGTGAGCGCGGCGCTCGATCAGATAGGGCAACGAGTCTTGAAGAATGCGCACACGGCTGCAGAAACAGCATTGCTCCAGGTGGGCGCACGGTTCCCCGTCCCTGACCTGCGATCGATGGCCGTACCAGTCGGGTGTATAACGGTCCGTACACCCCCATAAGGCCAACTCATGCCCAGGAATGTGAAAGATGTGAAGGTCCGCATTTGCACGGCTTTCTGCATGAGCGCTGAGCAGGCCCTTGAATTTTCGAATGCGCAGCAGATGCAACACCTCCTCCAACTCTCCTCTGAGTCGCGTGAGCCGATCACGGTGAGCTTGGGGCGATGAGTCGTAATAGATATCGGTGGTCGCCTCGAATTCGTGGCCCAGCATTTGGGACACCAGCTCCAGGGAGAATTGCTGTTTACGGTGGGCAGTCCAGGTGGGGCGCAGGCGACGGGTAAGGTCGGCGGTGCGCATGAGGCGTTCCCCGTTGTCCACCACGGGGTAGAGCTGGAGAAATTCGGCGACAGCTTGAGATAATCGATAGTCCCGTCCATCAAGGGTGGAAACCAGTTGATTTTTCCAAGTGTAGTACTTGTTCAGATAGCTGAATAATGGGTTCCCATTATCAACTTGATCATTACTGTCGGGCGGCTGTTGAATGTCGTAAAGCGGCTTGATCAGGTCTTTCGCGAGCAGAATCAGGTTGTAGAGCGAATAGGGATCCTCGGCATTGCTCGGAGAATACATTCGCTTGGGTGTCTGCGGGGCCTTGTTTGGTGAATAGGGACCGGTGCGGGTGCTACCGCGGACCTTCTCCGAGAAGATGATTTTAATGTTGGACTCAATCACGCCGGTCAAGGCGTGCTCAAAGTCGTCGGAATTGATGGCCATTACCGTTTCTTTGTTCCAGCCTGATTGCAACATCATCATCAAAACAATGGCGCCGACGTCCACTTGGCTTGGGTAATACTGATACAGCACTTGCGAGAGTCTCGGGCTGTCCTCATATTTTCTTTCGAAGTATTCGCAAGATCTGGTCAGGCGAAAAATGATGAGTTGTACCACATTAGTACATTTACTCGTGCTGCTCAGTGAGTAATTGGAGTAATAGGTTTGGCGTTGCGTGCGGGTCAAGTTAAACGGAAAATCGTGAACTATAAAGGTTTTCAGGACACGAAACCAATCGGGCTTCCAGTTATAAATATTATCTTTGAGCCCCATCTCAGGATCAAAATCAGGTGGGATCAGTACATCGCCCTGTTTAATTTCATACTCCTTTAATAGTTTCATCGCCACGAAAGGTGAGGTCATCACGCCATGAAGCGCCACGCAGCGTTTGGTTCGAGTCGCTAACCTGTACCGGCTCATTTTGTTGTTGTGGATGGTGTGATGTTTCACCCAGATCATGACCTGATGTTCGGTGAACGACTTCTCTATTAAGTGCGATAGCTCTTCGAATGTGTACGGTGTCGAGCAATGAATTTCGTCGCGAAAGCGCAGTTTTTCGTAAATCAGGTCGATTTGACGGTTCAAACTTTCCTGTATGGAGGCCGTTCCGTCTGCGGCTAATGGATGGGTGGGGTTTGCTTGGGTGGCCGAAATCGCTGGTAAATCTAGTAAGGGGATGTTCTCCGTTTCACGCGCCACGATGGAGAGGGCAGAGCGCAAGACAGCCGCCGATTCGGATTTTTCACCCCGTCTTAATACATAACTGGCAAAGCTTTTAAATACGGGGGCGGTAATGTCCGTCAGTGCTTTCAGGTGAAGGGGTTTAGGATTCAGCGCTGTATGCGCCGCAAAAAAATCAAAAAAAAGATTGATACTTTTTCGCAGCAAATATGCCGACGAATCGAGTCTCTGCGGGACGTAATGGATGAACGTCAAGTGCAGTGACTGGCAAAGGTTGGAGTGTTCATCAAAAGCTGGGTGTTCTAGGTAGGTGCAGTCGATTGGCGGACCGCTGGAGCTCCGAACCTGTCGGATTTTGGTGGTAGACGTTTCGACTCGAGTCACCAGCACCACCTCAGTCTTGATAACGCTGCGGGCAATACCTCAACGTTTATCTAAAGGATTCGGCCAATTAACGCGCGCTATGTGTGACCAGCACATCAAAGGGTTGGCGCTGGTTTACAAGCTGGCCCAGGAAACACTAAGACTAGTCGGTTTACTCGACACCGCAAGGGGAACTAAGGGGTATTACACGTATTGCCTTGATTTGAAGCAGGGTTGAGAAGGAGCCGGGCCTTACGAAAGTGGCTGGGGCGGCAACCGTGCGTCATAAAACAGGCACCGTAAGACGTGCGACTGCTTTCAAATAATCGAAGAAATATCCCACAGGGTTTTAGGCTTGGCGCTCGGAAGCGAGGCGGGTAGCGTGGTCGCTGCAATCAGGAAGGAGTGAGCGGATTGTCGGTAGCAGGCATGAACGCCCTTCATCTTGCCAGCGACGACAGCAAGCCACTTACCGATTAGACTGCTAAACATCAAATCCGGAGGTCACTATGAGCGCCGAACTTTCCCCCATCGTTTCAGAGTTTGAAACTGAAGAGCAGGCTGCCAGCTACGACCATTGGTTTCGTGCCAAAGTGCAAGCCTCGCTCGATGATCCACGCCCGAATGTCCCACACGATCAGGTGATGGCTGATATGCGAGCCTTGATCGAATCCAAGCGCAACAAGCGCGATGCTGGTTGAGTGGCGGCCCGAGGCTCGGGCTGAACTCTGGCAAATTCTGGATTATATTGGCGACCGTCACCTTGTAGCGGCTAGTGAGTTGTACCAAGCTATTGAAGTTGCTACCTCAGCACTTCCTCAACATCCTTACCTTTATCGATTTGGCCGTGTGCCCGGTACACGGGAAATTGTTGTGCACCCCATTTATCTGGTGGTCTATAGAGTGACGGATCGAATTGAGATCGTGACCGTTTTGCATGCCCGGCAGGAATATCCCTGACTTTTGATTGGGCTGTTCTGTACACGACGCTCCGCTTATTCAGCTCCTTTGTTTTGGCGGTTGGCGAGCTTTGGTAACAGTACCTTTCCAGTTGATCCAACCCAAGCGCCACCAACGTCACGGCAAATTCCAGCCCTCTTGAAACCGCTCGTATTGCGCCTGCGGCATTTGCACCAGCAACGGTGACTCGCGAGGGTCCAGCCATTTGAGCAGCGCGGCAATATCTCCCTGATCCATGGCCGTGCAGCCCAGCGTCGGCGAGGTCGGGCCGCGCCAGATATGGAAGAAAATGCACGAGCCCGAGCCCGCATTGGCCGGGGTGTTGTGCTCGATGAAAATGCCTTGGCGGTAACCTGGCTCGTTGCGCATGTGCTCAGAACTGCTCCAGTCCTTGGCAATCTCCGCGCTGTCGACCAGTTCGTTGTAGCGTCTGGACTGGCCGTCATCCACGCATTCGGTGCTCGGTGTCAGCGAGAGGTACGGTAAGTGGGTGTCGGCCGTGGTGTCGTAACCGAATGCCGTTCCGAGTTTGAAGACCCCGGCCGGTGCCTTTCCGTCGCCTTCGCGTTTGACCGGGCCTTCACCGGCGTCAACGCTGGCAAGTCCCTTGCCCCAACCCATGCCGTTTTTACCCACCATCACTGGAAACGCATCCCCAACTTTTCGAAAGGAGGTGCCGTCGCGCTCATAGCGCTGTGCGGTGCCCTGGATGTCATCCCAGTTTTTGCTGGTAACCACAATCAACTGGCCACTGGCAGCGATCGCGTCGCGGGTGCTGATGGGTGTAATCGGGAAGTCCATCACGTCTTTTGGCGCGCCTTCGCCACCGAACGTGAAGTGCCACCATTCCTTCGAATACCCGCTAAACCCTTCTTTCTCCATGGCGTTGCTCAGGCGCTGACGGTTTTCTTTTGCGGTGGCATTGATCGAAGGGTTGGCGGTGTGCGCGCGTTCATCGAAGCAATCGAACCCGGTGCCCATATCGAGTGCGCCGTCATGCCAGCGCTGTTCATAGGGGGCCGTGCAATCGATGGGTGCGGCCAATGGCGTCCATTGGACGGCGGGCAAGGCGTTCGGACCGGTCAGTGTCAGGTCCACGGTCGAGCCTCTGGAGTGCCCCGACACCCGCGCCACATAGCCCAGGCGCCAGAAGTCCTGTTTGTCCACCCGTGGATAGAACTCGGCCTTGCGTGGGTCGCCCGGTTCTGTCGCGAAGCGGCCCATGTCGGCGACGGCGCGGCTGGGTCGATAGCAATCGAATACCTTCAAACCGTAGCCCTGCAGGCGCAAGGCCGCCTGGACCCGGGCGAGGGCCTTGGCGGTGTCCACGGACAACAGGCATTCCGCAGCGTCGTAACCGTCGAGCCGGTGCCCGGTGAAGTTGTGAGCACCGGCATAACGCATATCCTGTTCTATGCTCGGGTCGATGGTGCGCAAATACACCATGTTCGCAGGCTTTTGTTCGGCACTGGCCATGCCGCAAATGACAAGGCTTATCAGTACCGTCAAAACGCGACTGCGCACCCTTGTCGTCTTCATACAATTTAAATAAATATGTAACAAGATTTCACCATTGGACAGGCAGGGTAACGGTGGCTTCGTGTCAACGATGTCACGGGCCTCAATGACTTATCAATGGTGCAGGGGATGAAGTTGAAGCGGGTCTCGAAAAATAATGAGGTGCTATGACTGTTCTGGTTACCGGAGCTGCCGGTTTTATTGGTTATCACACTGTTAAGCGTTTGTGTCAGCAAGGTCTTGAAGTGATCGGTATCGACAACCTCAACGACTACTACAGCGTAGAGCTCAAAAGGGCACGGCTCAAAGAGTTGGAGTCCTTGCGGGGTTTTCGTTTCCAGCGACTCGATATTGTCGATAAACCGGCCTTGATGACGTTGTTCAAAGAGCATGCTTTCACCGAGGTCGTGCATTTGGCAGCGCAGGCGGGTGTTCGCTATTCGCTGGACAACCCGGACATTTATGCGCAATCGAACCTGGTGGGTTTTCTGAATGTATTGGAAGCCTGTCGGCACCATCGCCCGGAGCATTTGATCTATGCGTCGAGCAGTTCGGTGTACGGCACTAACAGCAAAATGCCGTTCAGCGTCGAAGACGCCGTCGATCACCCGGTTTCGCTGTATGCCGCCAGCAAACGCGCCAATGAGATGCTCGCGCACAGCTATAGCCATCTCTATGGAATTCGTACCAGCGGCCTGCGCTTTTTCACCGTTTACGGGCCGTGGGGCCGGCCGGACATGGCCTTGTTCAAGTTCACCAAGGCGATCCTCAATGACGAGCCGATCGATATCTATAACTACGGCGAGATGGCCCGCGATTTCACGTATGTCGATGACATCGTTGAAAGCATTGCGCGCCTGCGGACAAAACCGCCGGTACAGGGCAATGACGGCGAAGCCGCCAACCGAATCTTCAATATCGGCCGGGGCGAACCCGTGCCGTTGCTGGCGTTCGTCGACTGTCTGGAAAACGTGCTGGGCATCAAGGCCCGGCGCAATTACTTACCGCTACAGGCGGGCGATGTGATCAAGACCTGGGCCGATGTGTCGGTGCTGGCGGACTGGGTCGATTTCCGCCCGCAAGTAGCGGTTGAAACCGGTGTGGCGGAATTTGTGAAGTGGTATCGCCACTTCTATCAGCTATGAAGCGTTCACCCTTGATGTCAACCAATAGCGGCGGGCGAACCCTGTGAGCCAAGATATTTTTGTATCGGTACTGATTCCGGCAAAGAACGAATCCAACAACCTCAAGCCCTTGATTGAGGAAGTGCGCGCCGCGTTGGCGGATGAAGCGTACGAAATCATTGTGGTCGACGATGGCAGTACCGACGCCACCTTGCACGAACTGCAACAGATCAAAAACGGCGGCCTGAGCACGCTGCGCATTCTGTGTCATGAGCGTTCGCTGGGCCAAAGCACCTCGCTTTACCATGCCGCGCTCGCGGCTCGCGGGCAGTGGCTGGCGACGCTCGATGGCGACGGTCAAAACGACCCGGCGGATATCCCCGGCATGTTGCAACTGGTGCGTGGCGGTCATGGTCCGGTCGACGTTCAACTGGTGGCCGGTCACCGGGTCAACCGCCGCGACACCGCGAGTAAACGCTGGGCGTCGCGTTTCGCCAATGGTCTGCGCCGGCGCATGCTCAATGACGCCACGCCGGACACCGGTTGCGGGCTGAAGCTGATCGAGCGCGCAGCGTTTTTGCGCTTGCCGTACTTCGACCATATGCATCGATTCCTGCCGGCGCTGATCCAGCGTCACAACGGCCGAATGATCGTCCACCCGGTCAACCATCGTCCCCGTACGGCCGGGGTGTCCAAGTACGGCAACCTTGACCGCGCGCTGGTGGGCATTCTGGATCTGGTCGGTGTCTGGTGGCTGATCAAGCGCACGCGCCTCAATACCAAGGCACTGGAGATCGAAGGATGAGTTTCTCCCGCGAAACCCTGTGGCTGGCGGTCGGTTTCATTGGCCAGATCGCCTTCACCGGTCGTTTTGTCTTGCAATGGTTGTACAGCGAGTACCAGAAGCGCAGCGTGATTCCCGTGGCGTTCTGGTACTTGAGCATCATCGGCAGTGCATTGCTGCTGGCCTACGCCATTTACCGCCAGGACCCGGTGTTCATTGTCGGTCAGGCGTTTGGCTCGATTGTTTATCTGCGCAATTTGCAGCTGATTGCCAAAAGCAAACTGGTGAAGGAATGAGTCATGCGTAGATCGCTATCGCCCGGTGTTGAATGCCTGGGCCTGATGTTGCTGGCGCTGCTGTTGATCGGCGCCGGATTGGGGCTGCGTCAGCCGCAGAATGTCGACGAGGAACGATTCCTGGGCGTTGCTCTGGAGATGTTGCACAACAGTTCGTGGCTCATTCCGCACCGGGCGGCAGAGATTTACGGCGACAAGCCACCGATTTTCATGTGGACCGTGGCGTTTTTCAGTTGGTTGACCGGGAAACCGGCCATTGCCCTGTATATTCCGGGCCTGTTGTCGGGCGTGACTGTTACCGCGGTGGTCTACGATCTGGGCCGCCGTTTGTGGAATCAGCGTATTGGCCGGATCGCGGCGCTGTTGTACCTGGCCACGTATCAGACTTACAGCATTCTGCAGACCGGTCAGATCGACAGCTTTCTGGTGCTGTTCACCTCGGTCGGCTTGTACGGCCTGACGCGGCACCTGTTGCTCGGCCCGGCCTGGCGCTGGTTTTACCTGGGCTGCGCCGCCATGGGCGTGGGCGTGATCACCAAAGGCGTCGGGTTCGTCCCGGCATTGATGTTGATTCCCTATGCCTATGCCGTGCGCAAAGACTGGTCCGGCGTGGTGGCGATGCCGGGCGAGGCGCGCAAGTGGTGGCTGGGGTTGGCGGTGATATTGGGTGCCACGGCGATCTGGTTGCTGCCCCTGGCGTTGTCCATCGTGCTCAACGGTGGTGCTGATGAAATCGCCTATGCCAAGGAAATACTGCTGCGTCAGACCGCAGGGCGATATGCCGCGGCCTGGGACCATCGCGAACCGTTCTGGTATTTCTTCGTTTATGTGATCCCGCAATATTGGCTGCCGCTGGTGCTTGCGTTGCCGTGGCTGGTGCCCGCGTGGCGTCGGCAGTTGCGCAAGCATGATGGTCGCGTGTTGGTGCTGCTGGGCTGGGTCATGCTGGTGGTGCTGTTTTTCTGCATCAGCAGCGGCAAGCGCAAGTTGTACATCTACCCGGCGCTGCCCGGGCTGGTGCTGGTGGCGGCGCCGCTGATTCCCTGGTTGCTCAAACGCTGGTTCAGCCAGCGCCCGCGCGGTCGGCAGGTGTTCCAGGCGGTGGCTGTGATCTGGTTTGCGCTGTGGTTCGCCCGAGGGTTCATCGAACCGGTCAGGGACGGTGCCAACCCGCATAACGCGATCATGGAACAGGCCGCGACAATGACCGGTGGCGCGGAGCTGGTGTTGGTCAACTGGCGTGAGGGTCACTGGTTATACGCCCGGCAACCGATTGTGCATTTCGGCATGGCCGGCTCCTCGGTCGAGCAAGCGGCCCAATGGTTGCGCGATCACCCCAAGGCATTCGCCCTGGTCCCCGACGAGGAGCTGGGCAAGTGTTTCAATGCCCAGACCGCCCGTGAGCTGGGCGAGACCTCGCGCGCGGAGTGGTCGATTGTGGGCGCCGATGCGGACAACGGAACCTGTCATCCCGAGCCGCCTGCCAACGTCTATCACTTCACCTGGAACGAGCGGGTGAATGAGATGAGGGCGGCGCTGCGCTGAGGATGCGTTATCGGGCTCAGGGCTGATCCTGAGCCCGTTTACTGTTGTTTGATCAAATAAGGCAATTTGCTGGCCCCGCAAGCGCAAAACTATCGCCAAAATCACTTTATTTTCAGGTGGTTAGGGCTAATGCAAGTGCGCAACGTAGCTGTCACGATGATCTCGTTTGCCCTGGCAAGCACTGCCGGCGCTGTCCAGGCCAGGGAATTGATGCCCAATGACCGGTATATGTGCGACTGGGGTGCAGGAACGGCGGCGAGAGCGCAGGAACTCAAGCTGTCCGGGGTGTCGCTGTATGCCGCGCGCCAGAAGATTCAGGTTTATAAATTCAACAAATCGTGGATGCGCATGATGGCGATGGGCATTACCGAGCAAACCTACGACAGCCCTTCGCGCTACACGCCTGCTGCTGTGCGGCAGAGTTTCTATGAAGAATGCGTGCGGTTTAAGTTGGCGCGTAAATAACAACGCCCGAGCATGTAGCAGCTGGCGAAGCCTGCGTTCGGCTGCGTAGCAGTCGTAAATTCTGTACGCGCGGAGTTCCTGAAACACAGCATCGTAGGATTTCACGACTGCTTCGCAGCCGAACGCAGGCTTCGCCAGCTGCTACAGACTGCTTCGTTGAAGGTGTCACTTCAGGCATTGCGCGCCGGCCCTGGCCACTTGTGCATCCTGCTCGGCCTTGACGCCGGACACGCCGACCGCGCCAATCACTTGCCCACCGACAATGATTGGCACGCCCCCTTCAAGTGACGTCAGTAGCGGCGCTGATAAAAAGGCGTAGCGCCCACCGTTGACCATCTCTTCGTAACCCTTGGATTCGCGCCGGCCCAACGCCGAGGTGCGGGCTTTTTCGGTGGCAATGTAGGCGCTGATGGCCGCGCAACCGTCGAGGCGTTCGAGCGCCAGGGGATGCCCGCCGTCATCGACAACAACGATGGTCACGGCCCATTGATTGTTCTGTGCTTCGGTGCGGGCGGCGGTGAGGATCTGGCTGACCTCGATCTGGCTCAGTACGGCTTTGCTGTTCATGGCGATTCTCCATTGCGTGGTCAGGGCAGAGCGGCTTCAACCAGTTCGATCCAGTGCCGGACGGGGGTTCGACCGGCACCGTCGAGATGGGTCTGACAACCGATATTGGCGGTAACAATGACTTCGGGGTGCCCGCTTTCCAGCGCATTGAGTTTGTTATCGCGCAGTTGTCGGGACAGTTCGGGTTGGGTCAGCGAATAGGTGCCCGCCGAGCCGCAGCACAGGTGGCTGTCGGGCACGGGCGTGAGGTTGAACCCCAGGCTCGTCAGCAGAGCCTCCACCGCGCCACCGAGTTTTTGCGCGTGCTGCAAGGTGCAGGGGCAGTGGAACGCCAGGCGCTGATCGCTGTGGATGCCGAGTGTTTCCAGCGGTTCATCGCGCAGCACTTCGACCAGGTCCTTGGCCAGTGCGCTGACCTTTTTCGCCTTGTCGGCATAGGCCGGGTCGGCGCGGAGCAAGTGGCCGTAGTCCTTGATAAATGCACCGCAACCGCTGGCGGTCTGCACGATGGCTTCGGCACCGCTCTCGATGCTCGGCCACCACGCATCAATGTTGCGACGGGCGCGGTCCAGTCCAGCCGCCTGGGCGTCGAGGTGATAGTCGACGGCGCCGCAGCAACCGGCCTCGCGGGCCGGTATGACGCTGATGCCCAACCGGTCCAGCACGCGTGCGGTGGCGGCATTGGTGTTGGGTGACAGACCCGGCTGAACGCAGCCTTCCAGGATCAATACCTGCCTGGCGTGGCGCACCGTCGGTCGTGGTTTCGCCGGGTACACACGGCGCGGCAGTTTGGCCTGCAAAGTGTTTGGCAGCAGTGCACGGAACACTTGCCCACTATTGACCAGCGCTTTGAACAGTCCGGGATTGGGCACGACGCTGCGCAAACCTTCACGCAACAAGCGCTGCTCGAGTGAACGCGGTACGGCTGCATCCACCACCGCGCGACCGATGTCGAGCAAGTTGTGGTAATCGACGCCGGAGGGGCAGGTGGTTTCGCAGTTGCGGCACGACAGGCAGCGGTCCAGGTGCTGTTGGGTTTTGCTGGTGACCTCGTGGCCTTCCAGCACCTGCTTGATCAGGTAGATGCGCCCCCTCGGCCCATCCAGTTCATCGCCCAGCAACTGGTACGTCGGGCAAGTGGCGTTGCAAAAACCGCAGTGCACGCACGTGCGCAGAATGCTTTCAGCTTCTTCGGCGCGGGGCAGTTGGCGGGCGTGTTCGCTGAGTGTGGTCTGCATGGTTCAACACTCCGCGTACAGGCGACCGGGATTGAAGATGCCCCGTGGATCGAGCTGCTGCTTGAGGTTTCGGTGGTACAGCATCAGCGCCGCCGGCAACGGTTGGAAGGGGCTATCGATCAGGCCGTGGCTGTAACAGGTCACATGCCCGCCGACCTCGCTCACGATCTTGCGAATGAACGATGCCTGCGCCTCGGATTTGAGCCAGCGCTGGGCGCCGCCCCAATCGATCAGTTGCACACCGGGCAGGGAAAGCCGAGGCGTGTTGTGAGGCAGGGACAAGCGCCAAAGGGGTTGGTCCTCATCGAAAAAACTCAGTCGATGTTCATTGAGGTCTTCCCAGTACGACGCGTCCAGCAACTCGCCGCCCAAACGGTCATGGGCCGCCGCCACCGAGCCTTCGCCGCCTTCCAGCCGCAGGTGCAGGCGTTGCCCGTCGTGGCTCGCCGCGCTGATCGGCAGCGGCTGTTGGCCCCATTCCGCCAGAAGCAGCAAAGCACGGTCACTGTCCATTTCCAGGCTGATGCTCAGGCACTGACGTGGTTTGGGCAGGACCTTGAGCGAGACCTCCGTCACCACACCCAGCGCCCCGAAACTGCCAGCCATCAAGCGCGAGAGGTCGTAGCCTGCGACGTTCTTCATGACTTCGCCACCGAAGCGCAAATGCTTGCCTAGCCCGGTGATCACCCGCGTACCGAGGACAAAATCCCTGACCGATCCAGACCACGGGCGCCGTGGCCCCGACAATCCGCAGGCAATCATGCCGCCGACGGTGGCGTCGTCACCGAAGGAGGGCGGTTCGCACGCCAGCATTTGCTGCGCGTCGTCCAGGACGTTGGCCAGTTCTGACAACCGCGTACCGCAACGGGCGGTGATCACCAGCTCGGTCGGGTCATAACTGACGATGCCTCGATGAGTGCGTGTGTCGAGGACTTCGCCCGCGACGATGCGCCCAAGAAACGCCTTGCTGTTGGAGCCCTGAATGCGCAACGGCGTGGCGTTTTGCAGCGCCTGATTGACCTGCTCCAGCAGGGCATCGCTATCATCCATATCGTAGGGTTCAAGCATCAGAAACGCTCCAGATCAGGGAAGGGCATCTGACCCGAATGCACGTGCATGGCGCCAAACTCGGCGCAGCGGTGCAGGGTGGGGATGTTCTTGCCGGGATTGAGCAGGCCGCCCGGATCGAAGGCGGCTTTGACCGCATGGAACAGTGTCAGCTCATCGCTGTTGAACTGCGCGCACATCTGATTGATTTTCTCGCGGCCCACACCGTGTTCACCGGTAATGCTGCCGCCGACCTTCACACACAACTCAAGGATTTTGCCGCCCAGGGCTTCGGCGCGATCCAGCTCGCCGGGCTGGTTGGCATCGAACAGAATCAGCGGATGCATGTTGCCGTCGCCCGCGTGGAAAACATTGGCGACCCGCAGGCCATATTCGACCGACAGCGCAGCAATCGCCTGCAACACGCCGGGCAGTTCGCGGCGCGGGATCGTCCCGTCCATGCAGTAATAATCGGGTGAGAGGCGTCCCACCGCTGGAAAGGCATTCTTGCGCCCGGCCCAGAAGCGCACGCGCTCCGCTTCGTCACGGGCCTGGCGGACTTCGGTGGCGCCGGCCTGTTCCAGCACCCGGCGCACGCGGTTGCAGTCATCGAAAACGTCGGCCTCAACGCCATCGAGTTCGCAGAGCAAAATGGCTTCGGCGTCGACGGGATAACCAGCGTGGATAAAGTCCTCGGCGGCGCGAATGGCCAGGTTGTCCATCATCTCCAAACCACCGGGGATGATCCCGGCCGCAATGATGTCGCCCACTGCGCGACCGGCCTTTTCGACGGAATCGAACGCGGCCAGCAGTACCTTTGCCGTTTGCGGTTTGGGCAGCAGTTTGACGGTGATTTCGGTAATCACCCCGAGCATGCCTTCAGAGCCGGTGAACAGGGCCAGAAGGTCGAAGCCCGGTGAATCGAGTGCTTCGCTGCCCAGCGTCAGGTGCTCGCCATCGACGGTCAGGATGTCGACCTTGAGCACGTTGTGCACGGTCAGACCGTACTTCAGACAATGCACGCCACCGGCATTTTCGGCGACATTACCGCCGATAGAACAGGCGATCTGCGAGGACGGGTCCGGCGCGTAGTACAGGCCGAAGGGCGCGGCCGCCTGGGAAATCGCCAGATTACGCACCCCCGGCTGAACCCGCGCAGTGCGGGCGGCGGCGTCGATATGCAGGATGTTGTTGAAGCGCGCCATCACCAGCAATACGCCTTTTTCCAGCGGCAATGCACCGCCGGACAACCCCGTACCGGCGCCACGGGCAACCACCGGGACGTGCCGTTCATGGCAGAGTCGAAGGATGCCCTGGACTTCGTCGAGGTGGCGGGGCAGCACCACCAGCAGCGGCGTGGTGCGGTAAGCGGAGAGCCCGTCGCATTCGTACGGTCTGAGTTCCTCCTGCTGATGTAGGATTTCCAGATCCGGCAACCGTGCTCGCAGCGCCTGGAGCAGGGCGGCTCTGTCGACTTCGGGCAAAGCGCCGTCGACGCGTTCATCGTAAAGAATGTTCATAGCCTGATCGCGACCCTCAGTTATTTTTATTAGAGGTCAGTTTCCGGTGATAGGTCCTTGGCAAACGTTAGCTCAGTTGCGCGCTTGAGCAGATTTGATTTTGACGCACCCATAAAAAAACGGGCGCCTTCAAGACGCCCGGTTGGATTTTCAGCGTTGCCGGGGAATAACGGCTTATGGAACAACTTTGCCGAGCAAATCCTTGGGTCCGACGATGGCCGGTTTCTGGTCATAACCCAGTTCGGCCAGGAGCTTGCCCGTCGCACGAACCAGGGCATTGAACGTTGGCCGTTGTTTGGATGAGCGCAGCGTTTGGGCGAGTGCGTAAGTGAATGCACCGTACGAAATCACGCCGTGACGGTATTCATACGACAATTGGGATTCGCCACAGGCGTACATCAGGATCGGCAGAAACGGGCCGTTGTGCTTATAAACAGCACGACGTTTGTTGTAGAGCTTGTCGTCGTACCCACGCTCCGCGATGGCTTGTCCGACTCGGCGAATGCCGTTGCGATTGCTCACGGTATTGGCGGCTTCGGCCTGCTGTGCACTTTTGCGCGCCTGTTTGACCCAGTCGCGCTCGACCCACATCTGCAACTTGGCCTCCCAGCGCAGGGCGCGATGGCGGATGTCATCCGGCGGTGTCAACCCGCGGGCACGCCGTGCGCCTTCGCGCGTCATGCCGCCCGAATGGCAGCAATCGAAGATCGTAATGAACTGCGTGTCGTATGGCAGCTGGATGTATAGGTCGCGAAAGTCGTTGTCGACGATGGCGTGCTGCGGTGTCCAGTCGAAATCCCATGGGCACAGGCATTCGTCGATGCGATCGGCTTCGCCTGCGGCATTGGTATTGGGGATCTGCGCACCGTGCCCCGAGTAGAAGAGCACCCGGCGATCACCCGCCTGAGCATCGTCGAGCAGCCAGTGCAGGCGATCGCGAATGCCGGCCGTGGTGGCGCGGTCATCGAGCACCACGCGGATGTCATCCGGCGAGAAGTTCGATTCTTGCAGCAGCGAACTCATCAGAAACACGTCATTGACGCAGCCTTCGAGCCGGTCCGCAGGGTTGGGGTAGTTGTTGATCCCGATCAGCAGGGCCTTGTCCCGCGAGCGACGCGCGGTGCGCGCCTTTGGCACTGCAAGCCCCAGGGACTTGTCGACAGCAAGCAGGCGTTTGTCGAATCCTCTGGCAAGGCCTGCCTGCAACAGGGGCCCCCATACATTGGACCGGGTTTCGACGTGGCCCAGATAGAACGTCGCATCGTGATTGAGCGCGTCGCCCGGCTTGTCGAACGGCGTCATGACCTGGGTGAAGTTTGCATCGCGCAAGTACAGCGGTGCGGTGAACACATGGTCGTGTTCGTTGTAGAGGTGATACCACTTGTACGCCGTCTCGATGCCTTCAATGCGCCCGCCGAACGTTTCGCGCACGGCGGGGTTGGCAATCTGCGAGCCGAAGGTGATCAACACACGATTGCTCATCAGTGACGAATCTCGCCGGAACGTGTCGTAGGCGACCAGCGTACCGAGGCTGTGGGCGCAGACGATGTCCGGCTGGAAATCGTTAACGCGGTTGGCGAGGTCTTTACGCAATGTGGTCCGCAGCGCCTCGTCCGCCGTCCACTGCGCCACCATGCCGGCCGTCCAGCGCAGGCGATCGGGAAATTGCCCGATGCCGCGGTCGCGCCGGAACACGTCGCCAACCGAGTGGATCACGGAACTGGTCAGGAGTCGCAGCGTCGCTTCGGCAATTTCCGGCGCGCCGAGGCCGCTGTTTGCAAAACGCGCGTCATATTCGAAATAGTCCAGTTCGATGACGGCGTTCGGCGCCGCGCTCAGTACCGCGTTGGTAATGGCTCGCTTCCAGGATTGCTCAAAAGTCTCGTCCGCTTCCTCGTGGCCGATGCCATGCACGCACAAAATCTTCATTTCCATTTCCTTGTTGTCATGTTGAGTTTGCTGGCGTTTTTTAGGCAGGCGAACTTGGAGTCGTGGTCGAGGGAAGAGTGGTGCACGTTAATAACTAATCACTTGTTCGCATGTGGTGTTGAGCATATTAGATAAACAAAATTCGTCCGGAAGTTTTTATGAATATTCGGAATGAATGGTTTGTTTTTAATTTTGATAGTTGCTATGGGGATGCGGGTCACGTTATTCGCTGCCTGTGGGGTCGGTAGGGTAGGGCTTTTGATATTCATGCTGGCGCGCCAAGTATCAATTTTTTATGGTGTATTACTTGCATTACAAGTGCAGGATTATTTGTTTTAGGGCCGTTGTATTAATTGAAATTTCGACGGGGTGCTTGCGTTTTTTTTAAACATTAACGGTTGTAATACACCCGCAAAGTCATCGGGGTTTCTACTCGCGACCCTTTTGTGTTTCCTTGCTGAAAAACGCCTCGACTGTCGTAAAAACGACCTGTTTGCGCCGAACGCGAAGCCTCGTGACTTTTCTGTTGAACGACTGTTCAGCTTCGACTATGTTGGTGGCCACCTCCCCGGCTGGTTGCGCGGGCTTGCGTTTCTTCATTTCGAACGAGGCACTGGCATGCGGTTTTCACCCTTTGTTGAGCGGATTTCAGGCGACGGTGTCGCCGCCTGGGATATTCACAATGCAGCCTTTGAAGCCCAGCGCCGTGGTGAGGATGTGATCATTCTCAGTGTCGGTGATCCGGATTTCCCCACACCCGATTTCATCACCGATGCCGCCATCGAAGCGCTGCGCGAAGGCGACACTCACTACACCGAAATCGCCGGGCGCCAGGCCTTGCGCGAAGCCATCGCCGCTCGTTACAGCCCACTGTTCGACCGTGAGGTGTCAGCGCCCAACGTAATCGTCGCGGCCGGGGCGCAGAACGCGCTGTTCATCACGTCGATGTGCCTGCTCAACACCGGCGATGAAGTGATTGCCCTGGACCCGATGTACGTGACGTACGAGGCCACACTCAAGGCGTCCGGTGCGACGCTGGTGCGGGTGCCGTGCTCGGCGGATTCCGGTTTCAGGCTCGATGCCGCTGTGTTGGCCAAGGCCATTACCCCGCGCACCCGGGCAATTTTCTTCTCCAACCCGAACAACCCCACCGGCGTGGTGCTCAATCGCGAAGAGCTGCAAGCCATCGCCGATCTCGCCATCGAGCATGACCTGTGGGTCGTGGTCGATGAGGTCTACGAAAGCCTCGCGTTCGAACGCGAACACCTCAGTCTCGCGGCGTTGCCGGGCATGGCCGAACGCTGCGTGGTCATTGGCAGTCTGTCGAAGTCTCATGCCATGACCGGTTGGCGCATCGGCTGGATCGTCGCCGCCCCCGCCCTGATCGAACATGCCGAAACCCTGGTGCTGAGCATGCTGTATGGCTTGCCGGGGTTTGTCATGGAGGCGGCGCTCAAAGCGGTGCAGGCCCACGACGACGTGACCCACGGCATGCGCGAGATCTATCGCCGTCGTCGTGATCTGGTGGTCGCGAGCCTGGCGGATTGCCCGGGCATTTCAGTGCTCAATCCCGATGCCGGCATGTTCGTGCTGGTGGACGTGCGCGACACCGGGCTGGCCTCGCTTGAGTTCGCCTGGCGCCTGCTGCGCGAGGCGCGCGTGTCGGTCCTCGATGCGGCAGCGTTTGGCGAACCCGCGCAAGGTTTTGTACGGCTCTCGTTCACCCTGGGTGAAGAGCGACTGGCCCAGGCTTGCCAGCGTATTCGCGATTTCGTCCTGGTGTTGAAAGGTGAGGCTCCACGGCCCGTAATCAGCCGCGTTACTTGTGAGGCAACCGTTGCACCGGTTGCGGCCAAGACCATGATCGAAGTCGATGGCCTGCACAAACGCTTCGGCAATATCGAAGTGCTCAAAGGCGTATCCCTGACGGCTCGCGAAGGCGATGTGATCTCCCTGATCGGCGCCAGCGGCTCGGGCAAAAGTACCTTGCTGCGCTGCATCAACATGCTCGAAGTGCCGGATCAGGGGCGGATTCTGGTGGACGGCGAAAGCATCAAGCTCAACCACGACCGTCCCGGCGCGCCGCTGGTGTCTGACGCCAAACAGTTGGTGCGGATCCGTTCGAGCCTGGGCATGGTGTTTCAGAATTTCAATCTCTGGCCCCATCGCACGGTGCTGGAAAACCTCATCGAAGCGCCGACCCAGGTCCTGCGTGAAAGCCGTGCCGAGGCCACCGAACGGGCCGAAGCGTTGCTGGAACGCGTCGGGCTGGCGGCCAAGCGCAACGAGTACCCGGCGTTTCTCTCCGGGGGACAGCAACAACGGGTGGCCATCGCCCGGGCCCTGGCCATGCGGCCCAAGGTCATGCTGTTCGATGAACCCACCTCGGCACTCGACCCGGAACTGGTCGGCGAAGTGCTGCGGGTGATCCGCTCCCTCGCGGAAGAAGGCCGGACCATGATCCTGGTGACCCATGAGATGGCTTTTGCCCGCGATGTCTCTTCCAAAGTTGCCTATTTGCACCAAGGGCTGATCGAGGAAACCGGTTCGCCGGATGAAGTGTTCGTACACCCACGCAGTGAACGTTGCCGACAATTCGTCAACGCGCATCAGACTCGCTAATACATCATAAAAAGACGGGGAAAAATCATGGGAAATCGACGTTTGGCAAACTGGTTTACAGGCGCGGCCTGCTTGTTGCTGGCCGGCATGAGCGCGGCGCAAGCCCAGCCGATCAGGTTCGCGGTCGCAGCCGAACCGTATCCGCCGTACACCGAAAAGCAGGCCAACGGTGAATGGAAAGGCTTTGAGGTCGACCTGATCCACAAGCTGTGCAGCGAAATGAAAGCCGAGTGCGAGATCAAGGAAGTGGCGTGGGACGGGATCATTCCGTCGCTGCTGGCGAAGAAGATCGACGTGATTTTTTCCTCGATGTCGGTGACCGAAGAACGCGAAAAACAGATCGCCTTCAGCAAGGCCTACTACGACTCGGTGATCGCGATTGTCGGTCCGAAGGGCACTTCCGTTAAAAAGTACCCGGATGACCTCAAGGGCAAGACCATCGGCGTACAGAACTCGACGGTCAGCGCCAGTTTCCTGAAGACCTACTACGAGAAAATCGCCGACGTTAAGTATTACGACACCCAGGACTCGGCCAACGCTGACCTGATTGCCGGTCGCATCGACCTGATGATGGCGGACGGCACGGCCATGGCGGCGTTCGTACAGACGCCGGATGCCAGCAACCTGGCCTACCTCGGCGCAGTGCCTTATGACCCGATCTTCGGCAAAGGTGTGGGCGCCGGCCTGCGCAAGGATGACACCGAGCTCAAGGCCAAACTCGACAAGGCCATCCAGGAACTGTTGGCGAGCAAGGACTATGACGACCTCTCCCAAAGCTACTTCGGTACCAGCGTAAAACCTGCGTTCTGACGCAACCGCTATTCCCTGTAGGAGCCGGGCTTGCCCGCGATGGGGCCCTCGAGGCCGCCCAAAAGCATCGCGGGCAAGCCATGCTCCTACAGGGGTAGGTGATGCCGTGAACGTCGCTAACTGGAGAGTGAAATGCCAGCAATGTTCGAGTTGATCAACTTCAGCGAGCAAGGATGGGGCGGTGCGCTGCTGAAGGGGCTCTGGATGACCCTGCAGATTTCGGCCGGGGCGTTTGTGCTCGGGCTTTTGATCGGGCTGGTGGTGGCCTGCCTGAAGCTGAGTGCGCCCAAACCCATCGCGGCACTGATGCGCAGCTACACCACCTTGTTCCGCGCGGTTCCGGAGTTGTTGCTGATTCTCTTGCTGTACTACGTCGGCTCCATGCTCCTCAATTCGCTGATGACGCAGATGGGTTACGGCACCGTGGATGTCAGCGGCCCATTGGCGGCGATCGTGGTGCTGGGCCTGGTGCAAGGGGCTTACGCGTCGGAGATTTTCCGCGCGGCGATCCAGGCCATTCCATTCGGCCAGATCGAGGCGGCCAAGGCGTTTGGCTTGAACGGCTTCGGCCTGTTCCGGCGAGTCACGCTGCCGATCATGGCGCCTTACGCAATGGCCGGGATGGCCAACTTGTGGATCAACCTGATCAAGGACAGCGCATTGATCAGCGTGGTCGGCACTAACGAACTGCTCTACACCGCCAAGCAAGGCGCGGGTTCGACGCGGCATTACTTGTTGTTCTACCTCACCGCCGCGGCGATGTATTACGCGGTGACACTGGTGTCCAACTACCTGTCTGGACGGCTTGAGCGACGCATCCGTCGCTGGATGCCTTTGGCTGAGTAAACGAAATGATTCCAGCGTGGATAATTGAATACGCGGCGCTGTTGGGCCGAGGGCTGCAAACGACCATCACCATCCTGTTGATCTCCAGCGTGTTCGGCTACGCACTGGCGGTGTTGGTGGCACTGGCGCGGATTTCAAAGAACCGGGTGATTGCCAAGGTCAGCCTGTTCTACACCAGCGTGACGCGCGGTACGCCATTGCTGATCCAGATCTACATTTTCTACTACGGCCTCGGCAGCCTGTTTGCGCAGTTTCCGTTGATTCGCGGCAGCTTCCTCTGGCCGTACCTGCGTGACGGTTACTGGTACATCGTGTTTGCCCTGGTGGTGTCGGTGGGGGCCTATGTCGGCGAAGTGATTCGCGGTGGCCTATTGGCGGTACCCAAGGGTGAGATGGAAGCGGCGTCGGCCTTTGGCATGACGGCGCGTCAGTCCCTGCTTCGCGTGCGCTTGCCTCGGGCCCTGCGCTTGCTGTTGCCGACGCTGGCCGGGGAGACCGTGATGCTCCTCAAGTCGACGGCGCTGGCCTCGACCATTGCCATTATCGATCTGTTGGGGGCCGCCAACGTGGTGCGGGCGCAGACGCTGCAAGTCTATGAGCCGCTGTTGCTGGTGGCCGGCGTGTATGTTTGCCTGACGTTCCTGATCGAGGCGCTGTTTGCCTTTGCCGAGCGGCGCGGGACGCCCGTGCGCAGGTCGGCGTAATGAGCACGACACGGATCGTCGACCGGTCGTTGCAAGGCATCGGCCTGTGCACGTTGGGATATACGTTTCTGGCGTTGCAGGACGCCGCCATCAAATGGCTGGTCGCCGATTATTCGGTGGTCAGCATTCTGTTCTGGCGTGCGTTCGTGGTGGTGCTGGCCTGTCTGCTGGCGGGGCGGTTGCGCCTGGTCCAGCGCGCCTGGCACTCACCGAGCCGACGCTTGCTGGTGGTGCGCGGGCTGCTGTCGATTGTGGCTTGGGTGTTGTATTACACGGCGGCCCGCGACCTGAGCCTGGCGGAAATGACCACCCTGTATTTCTCCGCACCGATCATGGTCACGGTGCTGGCGGCGGTGATTCTCAAGGAACGCGCCAGCGCTTGGCAGTGGGTCAGCCTGATCATTGGATTTGCCGGTGTGCTCATTGCCTGTCGCCCAGGCAACATGACCGACCCGCTGCCGGTGGCGCTGACGCTGTTGGCCGCGGTGTGCTGGGCGTTCACCTACATTCAATTGCGCCAGGTGGATGAGCAGACATCCGTGCTGGAGCAGATGCTGATCACCAACGTGGTGTTTGTCATTTGCATGACAGTGGCCTTGCCCTGGACCTACACCCCGGCGCCGACCCCGGCCTGGCTGGGGATGCTCGGGGCCGGGCTGGTCGGCGGTATTGGTCAGTTTCTATTGTTCGCCAGTTTCCAGCGGGCCACCGCGACGTTGCTGGCACCGTTCGAGTACACCGGGCTGATCTGGGCGTTCCTGCTGTCGAGCCTGATCTGGGGCACGCTGATGGATGTGTCGCTGATGATCGGTGCCGGGCTGATCGCGGTCAGTGGCACCCTGGCGATGATCTTCGGTCGTCATCCCTCACACGACGTCGTCGGTGCTGAATGCTCCGTGACGCAGCCCCTTTATCCAGCAACGACAGATATGGAGGCCGTTGGCGGGGCTGAAGGTTTCGGGGTTCAGGCACCACTCGATCCAGAGTCCGTCGAGCATCGCCGATAAACCGATGGCGGCCAGGCGCGTGTCGTGGATCACGAACCCTTCGCTGGTTGCCATGTCATCGAGCAATTGGCGGAGCAGGTCGAGGTAGGCGCGATAGCTTTTTTCGTGGGACTGGCTGACGTGTTCGGAGTGACGAATCAGGCTCCAGAACACCACCCAGACGCCGAGCAGTTGCGGGTCCATGACCCGGGGCGAGAAGGAGCCGGTGAGGAAGGCGTCCATCTTTTCGGCAGGGGTGCCGGCCTGCTGGATTTCCTGGAGCAGGGCGGTGGTCAGTTCGCTGGCGATCTTTTGGTAGGTGTCGGCGATCAACGCATCGATGCTGCCGAAATGGTGATTGAGCAACCCTACGGACACGCCGGCTTCGGTGGCGATGCGACGCACGGAAATACCGGCGTGACCATCGCGCACCAGGCAACGCAGGGTCGCGGCAACCAGCATTTCGCGGCGTTCGTCAGGTTCGGCACGACGGTTTTTCGGGGCGGGGGTGGTCACAAGCGAATCCTTGGGTGTATTGCCTGGTTCGCGAGCTTAGTTGAACGTGCGTTCAATCACCAGTCTCGACGCCGGCAATGCAGGTTTTTTAAACGTGGGTGACGCGGGAGGACAAACCGATGGCGCAGGATGTTTCGTTCAGTGTTCGCAACAATAACGGCGACGCGGTGCAGGTCGGTGCCTGGCGTTTCGAGGGCGATGGCAGTGGACCGACCGTGCACCTGCAAGCCGGGGTGCACGCCGATGAAATTGCCGGGATGCTGGTGCTGCATCTGTTGATGCAAAAGCTTCAGGTCGCCGATGCCCACGGTCGGCTCAAAGGCAGCGTGACGGTAGTGCCGCAAGCCAATCCGCTGGGCATCGGGCAGTTTCGCCAAGGCCGGCTTCTCGGTCGCTTTCATGACGCCACCGGGCACAACTTCAACCGCTCGTTCGACCAATCGGCGGCCATGGCCCAACCGTCGACCAACGTTCAAGCGTGGCAAAAAAAACTGGTGCAACTGGCGGCGCCGGCACACGTGGTGCTCGATCTGCACACTGATGACGAGGCGCTGCCCTACCTCTACGTTCACCGCCGTTTCTGGCCACGAGGCCGCGAACTGGCCGCCGCGATGAAGATGGACGTGGCAATCATTTGGGATGACGGCGGCGATGGCTCCTTCGAAGAAACCATCATTGCGCCATGGCTGCGTGACGGCGTCACCGACCAGCGCATGGCCGCGACACTGGAGCTGCGCGGGCAGGGCGATGTCAGTGACCGGGTTGCCAAACAGGATGCCGAGGGGTTGTATGCGTGGCTGTGCGGTTGCGGGGTCATCGACGAAGCGCTGACACCCGCTGACTGGCCCGTCGAGGCGATGGAAATGGGCCACATGGAAACCATTCTGGCGCCACAGCCCGGGGTGCTGATCTTCGAAAAAGAGCTCGGTGATTTCGTCGAGGAGGGGCAGCGCTTTGCGCGGATTCTACGGCGGCCGGGGGATCCGTCCTCCGAAGTGGTGCTGCACGCCGAGCAAGCAGGGCGAATGGTCACCCGCTATCGGGATCGGCTGGTGCCTCAGGGCATGGTGGTGGCGAAATTCACCGGCAACCGGGTCTCGCGCAACTGGAGCGGCGGGTTGCTCGACCCTGACTAGGCCTCGTTGGCGAGTGTGGCGGCAACACCGCCCACGTTCACCACACGATCTTGAACAGCGGTGCGCCGTGGGGTTGTAAACTGCCCGCCTGATACGCGACAGCCCTTTACCCTTTCAAGCACGAGATCCCCATGGCAAACCAAGACATCACATTCACCCCTGATCCTGACCAGGACTCCATTTCCTCCGACGTCGCCGGATTCGGCGGCCTGTTGGTCTCCACTCAGATTCCGACTCGCGTCGACGGCAGTCTGGAGTTGGGCGGCATCGTCGAGCAGAGCGAATGCACGCTGCAAGCACTCAAGGTTGCACTGGAGCGCGCCGGCAGTTCGATGGACCGGGTGTTGCACCTGACCATCTACCTCACCGACATGGCTGATCGCGCCGCCTTCAACGAAGTCTACAAGCGCTTCTTCGCCAAACCGTGGCCGGTGCGTGCCGCGGTGGGCGTCGCCGCGCTGGCAGTCGAAGGCATGCGTGTGGAAGTCACCGCGATGGCAGCCAAGGCCTGATGCATCAGATCGGCTGAATCGTTGGCCGGGAGAGGGGCATGTACAGCCCCAATCCCGGCCTTCTTTTTAGCGCTGACCCGACAGCGCCGGGGTACGCGGCGGGATCAAGCGTTTTGTCCCGGTCGCTTCAAACGCCGACGCCAGGCGCAGCAGCGACGAATCGTCATAGGCGCGGCCGGCGAAGGTCAGCCCGACGGGCATGCCAATGTCCGGCATGACGCCCATCGGCACCGTGACCGTGGGAACGCCCAAGTGGCGGATGGCGAGGTTGCCGTTGGCCACCCAGACACCGTTGCTCCACGCGATGTCCGCGGACTGCGGATCGACATCGGCATTCGCCGGCCCAACGTCGGCGACGGTCGGGAACAGCACCGCATCGAGCCCCAGGCGATCCATCCACTCCTCAAGATCGATACGGCGCGTGTGTTCAAGCCCGCGCAAGCCATCCGGCACCGTGGTGATCTCATTCCATGGGGTGATGCCGCGCTCGGCCATCCGCACATACTCGTCCATGCCGGCGGCAAGGTCGCCCTCGCGGTTGGGCAGGGTGCCGGGGTCGTGCGGGAAAATCAGCGGTCCGTCGACGTCGACCAGACGGTTCAATGTCGGGTCGCCGTTGGCCTGGAGAAAATCATCGAACGCCCAGGCCGTCAGGTCCCACAACTCGTGGTGCAGGAACTCTTTAGAGACAATGCCGCGATTGAACACGGTCGGCGCGCCCGGACGGTCGCCTTCGCAATTGGATACCAACGGGAAATCGACCTCGATGACTTCGGCGCCGGCGGCTTCGAGTGCCTGGCGAGCCGCTTCCCACAGTCCGATCACCGAGGCCCGGGTGTTGATTCGCTGCCCCGTTGGCCCGCCGATGCCCGGCGCTTCGCTGGTGCCTGCTTCCAGGTCCTTGTTGATGTACATGCGCGGCACGCCGAAACGCTTGCCGGCCAGTGCGTCAGGCTTCGCCGCCAGCTCGTGATAAGAGGCCGGGCGTACCGAGGTGACGCCCGGAATCGGCACCCAAGGCTGCATCCGCCACAGGTCGCCGCGGGTGTCGGGGTCTTCGGCCACGACCACGTCGAGCACCTCAAGCAGGTCGGCCATGGTTCTGGCAAACGGCACGACAACGTCCATGGTCGGGGTCAGCGGCCAGTTGCCGCGCACCGAAATCACCCCGCGCGATGGCGTGTAGGCGCACAAACCATTGTTGGAAGCGGGACCGCGTCCACTCGACCAGGTTTCTTCGGCCAGGCCAAACGCCGCAAAACTGGCAGCGGTGGCCGTGCCGGCACCGTTCGACGAACCCGAGGCGAACGGCGCGGTGAGGTAGTCAGCGTTGTACGGGCTTTCGGCGCGGCCATAGACCCCGCGTTGCATGCCGCCATTGGCCATGGGCGGCATGTTGGTCTTGCCCAGGCAAATGGCGCCGGCGCCGCGCAGCCGCTCGATGGTAAACGCATCGCGATAAGCGATCAGGTTGGCGAAGGCCGGGCTGCCGGACGCGGCGGTCAGGCCCTTGACCAGATAACTGTCCTTGGCCGTGTAGGGGATGCCATCGAGCGGCCCCAGCGTTTCGCCTTTGGCCCGGCGGGCATCGGATGCCTGCGCTTCCTTGAGTGCGTCGGGGTTACGCACCACGACCGCGTTGAGGGCGGTGGGTGTGTCCGCACCGTCGTAGGCATCGATCCGGGCGAGATAAGCATTGACCAACTCAACCGCGGTGGTCTGGCCGGATTCGAGCGCAGTGCGCAGTTGCGCAATGGAAACCTCGGTTACCTCAATCATGCTGTCACCGCCGACGGCTGGGAGACGTGGGATTTCGGAGCATCACTTGGCTGAAAATGGGTGTTCATATCAATTCTCGTTGCACTGCATTACGCGACAAGGGCTGGACGGGTGACCTGAGCGTCGCATTTTGGCATCAAGCCGGGAGCAGGGGAAACGCCCGGCAACTATCATGAGGCGGGTAAAAACCATCATGAAGAAGGTGACGACCATCATGAAGAAGGAAGCGAGCGCTGAAAAGGATGGCGAAGGGCAAGTGGCGGCCTCTGAGCTGATAGACGCGAGAATCAAGGAACTGAATGATTGGCGGGGCGAAACACTCGCCAGAATCCGGGCGCTTATTCGCCAGGCCGACCCCGAGGTGGTGGAGGAGTGGAAGTGGCGCGGTGTGCCGGTGTGGTCTCACGCCGGCATCATCTGCACCGGCGAGACCTACAAAAGCGTCGTCAAAATGACCTTCGCCCAAGGCGCTTCGCTGGAGGACCCTTCGGGTCTTTTCAACTCCAGTCTTGAAGGCAATACCCGACGAGCCATTGATGTGCATGAGGGTGAACAGCTGGATGAAACGGCATTGCAGGCACTGGTTGGCGCCGCCGTGGCGCTCAATCTTTCGCGGATGGCCGCTCGGCGAAAACCGGCCAAATGAACACGCGAGGCCGCTAAATCAAGTGTCTCATGGTGATACCAATTAGCCATCAACTCCGTTAGAGTGTGCGCCGCCCGAGAGACGGATCCCGGGCACATTCTTATGGAGTTTTTCAGTGAAGTACCTCAGCAAAGTTGTTGCCGTCGCTCTGTTTGGCCTGGTTCTGGCGGGTTGCACCGGCACCCCGATGAATACCCAGCACTATGAAAGCAGCCAATACACGGTCCTCGGCCATAGCGAAGCAACCGCCACTGGCCTGCTGCTGTTCGGCGTCATCCCGATCCAGCAGAACAACCGTTTTATCCGCGCGCAGGACGCCGCGATCAAAGCCAAGGGCGGTGACGCGATGATCAACACCCAGGTGCAGGAAAACTGGTTCTGGGCCTGGGTCCTGACCGGTTACACCACCAAGATTTCCGGTGATGTGGTCAAGCTGAAAAACGTACAGTAAGCGCCGGAGCCTGCCGTTTGGCGGGTCTGCGTTGACATGAAAAAGCCCGGCTTGGCCGGGCTTTTTCGTCTGCGGTGTTTGCCGATCTGAAAACCGGGCGCGGTGCTCAGCCTCCGGCCAGCAATCGCTCGATCTGCGTCAGTTCCCACGCGCTGAGAAAACTCACCGGGTCAGTGCCAAAACGTTGCCAGCTATCGAGGTCACCCTCGCGGCCATCGGGGCTGAGGCAATACTGACAGCGGCGCAAATGAATGCCATCGACATCGAGCGTCAGGCGCCAGCCTTCGATATCGACCTGCACCTGAGCGGGTTCGGGCTGTTCATCAAGGCGCAGAAAAGGGCGGATGCCCAGTGCGGCGTCACGCAATGTCTGGTAAACCTCGCGGGCGGTCAGCGGTGGCACAGGTGTCTCCAGTGAAAGGTCGGTCAGGCGCCGATGCGCGCGGCACAGGATAGAGTCTGCGCCCGAGGCTGTCAGCGGCTACCCCGCCGTTTCTTAAGCGACCGTCTGCGGACGCCGAATCGGCTGACCCTCTTCCTCGCGCAACTGAGCGCTCATGTCGTTGCAGCTTTGCGACCAGTCCGTCAGCCACGTCGGCATCGGCGGCGACTGCTCGTCCAATCCCAGCTCACGGGCAAACTCGCCGGGTGCCACCGTGCCTTTGCCTGCGCGGAACACACCGCGCATCACCACCACCCCGATCACACGCCCTTTGCTGACAAAACGGTGCTCCATGAAGCTCCACTTGTCGTCCCAGCCCAGCATCCGCGTGTGAATCTCGAACGCTTCGAACAGCTTCAACTCACGACGGAACTTGCCCCAGGTGTCCCCGACGATCGGCACGGCTTTGTTACGCAGCGCCACGCGGAATGCGCCGCTGCGAAGCACGTAATCCATGCGCCCGAGATCGGCCAGGGTGAAATAGCGACCATTGGTGACGTGGCGATTGAGGTCGAGGTCGAGCGGCCAGACGCGCAGACGGATAACCGTGGTGGCCATGGCGTCGACCGGCTTGCGCCACGGACGACGAAACAGCATGAGGAGCAGTCGGAACCAGAGATTCATAAGTACGCCGATGATTGAATGATCGGTGCACTTTATGCAGCGGGGATCGGGTAAGGTAGGTGCACAAATGACTTTTTACATGCGATATGCGCAATTGGATCATTTATGCACGTCACGCTTTTATTGACCAACCAATGTTCTGCCGCCAGCGCCACGATGGCCCTGGAAGTGCTCAGTGCCGCCAACCTGTTTGCGGACACGGCCAGCTCGCCGTTTGAAGTGGTCATTGCCTCTCTGGACGGTGAAGAGGTTGCCGCGTGGGGAGGGCAGACGCTGCGCGTGGACCAATCCACCCGCGAGATTGCGCAGACTGATCTGGTGCTGATTCCCGGTTTTCTCTTCACCCTCAAGGATGCCTTGCCGGCCTTTTCGGCGTATGGACCCTGGCTGCGTGAACAGCACGCTCAGGGTGCGGTGGTGGCGTCGATGTGTACCGCGGCGTTCATGCTGGCGGAGGCAGGCTTGCTCGACGGAGTTCGAGCCACCACGCACTGGGCGTTTGCCGACCTGTTTCGTCGTCGTTATGCCGACGTTTTCCTGGACGACTCGCAGATCATCTGCGAGGACAATCGTCTGGTCACCAGCGGTGGCGCGAGCGCGGCCATGGACCTGTTGCTGCACCTTGTGCGCCGGTTCGCGTCGCTGGAACTGGCGCAGAAATGTGGCAAATACCTGCTGGTCGACAGTGTACGCAGCGAGCAGTCGGTGTATGTGATGTGGTCACTGCCCAAGCAGCATGGTGATGCCGGCATCCTGCAGGTTCAAAACTGGCTGGAGCAGCACTTTGACCGTTCAGTGATGATTGATGACGTCGCCCGGCAGTTCGGATTCGGCATCCGAAACTTCAAGCGGCGTTTCAAGGACGCGACGGGGTACACGCCGATTACTTACCTGCAAACGCTGCGGCTGGAAAAGGCCAAACAGCTGCTTGAGACGACTCGCATGACCCAGGACAGCATCACGTATGCCGTGGGCTACGAAGATGGCAATTCTTTCCGTAGACTTTTCCGCCAGCGAGTGGGCTTGCTGCCCGCGGCTTACCGGAAGAAGTTTCAACCGGGCGCCCACTGATTGACGCGCCTGGCCTTACACCATTGGGAACAGAACATGCACAAAGCCGCCGTACTCACCTTGTCCTTGCTGCTTGGCGCAGGGGTATTCAGCCTTCAGGCACACGCGGCCGGCGATGCCGAAGCGGGGGCGACGCTGTTCAAGCGGATCTGCGGAGGATGCCATCAGGTCGGCGAATCGGCACGGGGTTCATTTGGTCCGCAGCTCAACGGCATCTTTGGACGACACTCCGCCAGTACCACGGACTACCAATATTCCGATGCGATGAAAGCCGCGAACATCATCTGGACCCGCGAAACACTGACCGCGTACCTCGAAGACCCGAAAAAGGTGGTCCCCGGCACCCGCATGATTTTCTGGGGGCTCAGCGATCCGGAAAAGATCGAAAACCTGTTGGCCTACCTGCAAACCTTTCAACCGCGGTAGTGTCTTGCAAGATCAGGCACTCAGCCGGCGTTCGATTCCAGGTGTTGTTTGACCACGTCCAGCACTTCGTTCGGCGCTTCGCGATGGGGGACGTGATGACGGTTTTTCAGGATCACGCTTCGGCTCGACGCCGTTCCCAGCGTGGCAATCCGCTGCGGGTGCAACACGGACCCGTACTCGTCGTTCTCGCCATGTAGCGCCAGCAACGGGCACTGAATCGAGGCTGCGCTGCTTTCGAGGGTCCATTGCTCGAAGGCCTTTGATAACCAGGTCTCTGTCCAGGCAGACAGCACCCAGGCGGCCTTGTCGCCGTGGTACTTGTGCAACCGCTCCATTTGTCCTGGCTCCTCGAACTGGGCTTTGGCAATGCGAATGCCGTTCAACGTCCGGTCTTCAACAAATGCCTGTGCCGACTCGGTGATCAACGACTGGCAACTGTGCGGATACAGCGCCGCGCACGTCGCCGCCATTGCCCCGCCAACGCTGTGACCGAAGGCCACGAACCGGTCGATTTGCCACTGCTGGCGCAGCAGCGGAAAGAAGCATTCAGCTTCATCCCGAATAAACCGAGTGGGCAGGTCACCGGGGTAGGCATCGGACTGCCCGAAGCCGAGCCGGTCGTAGGCGACAACTATGCGCCCCGTGGCCTGGCACAGTTGTTCTGGAAAATCCCGCCACAGTGCGACGCAACCCAGAGAGTCATGAAACAGAATGATCGGTGGCTGGGCCGTTTCGGCACGCTCGCCGGCAGGCGACCAGCGTTGGGAGAACAAACGACCGTGAGGCGTCTCGATCCAACGGGTTTCTTCACTGACAAACAACGGCATTGCTGACCTCGACCTGGCGCTCAAGCGGATAACAGATCACGCAGCGTACCCGTTTTGAACCAGCGCTTGAACAGCTGCCGGAAGAGAAGAGGGTCCCTTCCGGCAGCTCCGGAGCTGATCAGGCTTGTGCTGCGCTCACCCCGCCAGTCGCCGTGGATTTTTTGCGCACCGATTGATACAGCAGGCTGGACACCATGAAGCCGATAATGGCCAGCACGCTCATCAGGCTGAAGACATAGTTGTAACCCTGTTCACCGGGGAAGTGATCGAGGATGGCGCCATAGATGACGTAGGCGAACATGCCCGGTGCGTAGCCGATCAGGCAACCGATGCCGAAGGCCGAGCCGGTGATGTGTTGAGGAATGCCGACTTCACCCATGGGCGCCCAGAACACACCGCGCATCGAGAAAACGATCAGCGCGAACGACAGAGTGGCGGCCATGCCCGCGTAGATGAAGCTCGGGCTTTTCGGGATCAGCATGATGACGCCCATCAAGGGCAGCAGCGCCAGGAAGGCCCACTTCAGGTAGCGGCTGGTGCTCTTGAATTGTTTGTCGGCGATGAAGCCGCCGGCAGGGCCACCGAGGATCTTGAGGAAGTATTGGTTGATGATGCCGTAGGCGCCCACCAGTGCCACGGGCAACCCGTACATTTCCTTGAGGTAGGGAATGAAATAGGTCAGGCCGCAGTAGACGATGTAGACCATGAACACGTTGAGGCTGACCAGCCAGATACCCGGCACCTTGATCGCCTCGACCAGGTTCGCCAGGCCGTTTTTCGGTTTGGCCACCGACTGCGCGGTGCCACCCTTGAGCAGGAACCAGGTGACGGTCCCGGCGAGGATGTCGATCACCGAGTAAAACAGGATGGCCGATTTCAGGCCGGCTTCGCCCGACCCCATGGCGACGAACACGCCCAGCGCGGAAAAAGCCACCAGGGTATCGATCACACCACGTCCGCCTTCCAGCAGGCCGAACAACCGGCCTTGTTCCTGATCGTCACCCAGGTTGCGAATCGCCTTGAGCAGCGAAGGCCAGAAGATGCAGTCGGCACAGACCGCCAGCAGGCTGAACACGATCAGCAGGTTGCTGAAGGGTGGAAAGGTCGCCAGGTACAACCCCAGACCACCCGTACCGATCAGGCCGATGGGGATCAGTTTGCGGGTATCGTAGCGATCGGCGAGCAGCCCGCCGACGACGAACAACGCCGTGGCAATGATGGCGTTGGCACTCAGCAGCATGCCGATTTCAGTGTGGGTCAGGCCCATGAATTCCTGCATGGGCACATAGAAGGCGTCCTTTAGGTTTGCCAGTTTGTAGATGGTGCCGCCACCGAGGATGAGGATCAGGAATCTGAACCATTTGGCCTTGTTTTGAATTGTCATTATTGTTCTCCGGGCGTATCGGGTCGTCAGGTTCAGGCGTGGGAGGAGTGGGCCAGGGTCAGTTCGGCCAGGGTGCGAAGTTCGGCTAGCAGGCTGCGCACATAGGCCACCTGGTTGTTCGCCCAGCGGTGTTCATCGGCGAGCATTCGCTCAAGCGAGTAGCCATTGGGGAGCGGTGTGTCGCTCATTTCCCGATAGGCAATGAAGGGGTCAGTCGCCTCGTCGGTCTGACGGAAGGCCGGGGCCACATAGTGGTTTTCCTGCTCAAGAATGAATGCGATCACCTGAGGAGTGGCTGCGTTGCCCAGCATCAACAGTTCGAACAGCATGCGGGCGCTGGGCAGGTCGTCTTCGTCGCTGCCCTGCAGCACGCCGTAGTGGCCAAAACCGTTTTGCTCGGGCACAACGCGCACGCCCTTGAGGTGGGTCTGGCGGATGTGTGGCGCCAGATTGCGCAGCGCCTGTAAAGGCTGCTCGCAGGCATTGATCATGTTGCCGAAGTCGAACAAGGCGTGCAGGCGAGGGTGGTCGAGTCGCTTGAGCAATTGCGCGATCTCGCCGCTCTTGAGTTCTTCATGCTGCTCGAAATCGAAGTACAGGTCGTGCTCGTCGGCCTGCTGCGCCAGGTAGTGCAGGTCGGTCTCGATCACGTCCATGACGCGCGACAGCGCGCCCTCATAACGTGAGTAAACGCGGATGTTGCGTACTCCCAACGCCCTGGCGATGGCGATCACCTGGTCGACATCTTTTTTCAGTGTGCTGCTGATTTCCAGGTGCACATCCAGCCCCAGCGCCTTGGCCTTGTTGGCAAATGCTTGCAGTTGCTCGGGGGACATTTGGCTCAGGCTGTTTTCCTCACCGTCCAGCAGGTGCAGGCTCAGCCCCTGCAACTCGTGGCGATAGGCGAAGTCCAGCAGGTCGGCGGGGGTGACGCGGCCGTGGGTGAGGTTGGTCAGCAGCGGGTAGGCGTGGGCAAACAGGCGCATATGCCCCAGACGTTCGAGCAACTGCCGGGCCAGTGCTTCGGTCAGTACCGGGGCTGTACCGTCCTCGACCACGTTGTGGCTCAGCAAGGCGTTGAATCGTTCCTGGATCTTATTGTTCATTAGAGTCGTTCCTGGTTCAGACACCGGGTCTACCGGCGCAGCCTTTATCGCGCCAGTCAGGAACTCTCGATAGATCCATTATCAGTTAATTCATAAGACCACTTGCCTTGCTTCAAGTGATTTGCGGCAGGCACCCGATTGCGGACAAGGCCCGGGCCAGCGCTTCGACGCGTTCGCGGGCCTGGTTTTCCGACGTACCGGCAAAGCCGATCAACAGGGCCGGCGGCAGGACATGCGTGATGCGGTAGTCGCTCAGTGCATAGGTGTGGATGTTGTGTCGGGCCAACGCCTTGGCGATGGCGTCGTCATCGAGCTCGGTCGGCAGCCAGGCGATCAGGTGCATGCCAGCCTCCACCGGGGTGATCTTGAAGAAGTTGCCGAGCTGCTTTTCGAGCTGCTCGATCAATGCCTGCTGGCGAGCCTGATACAGCGCACGCATGCGACGGATATGCCCCAGGAAGTGGCCTTCGATCATGAAGTCCGCCGTCGTCGCCTGAAGCAGCGTGGGCGGGCTGCGATCCATGACTGCGCGCAGGGTGCAAAAGGGTTCGACCAGGGCTTTTGGCAGAATCACGTAACCCAGGCGCAGCGACGGGAACAGTACTTTGCTGAAGGTGCCGACGTAGATCACCCGGGCCATCTGGTCCATGGCGTAGAGCGCCGGAAGGAGGCGGCCGCTGTAGCGAAACTCACTGTCGCAATCGTCCTCGATGATCCAGCTCTGATGTTGCGCGGCCCAGTCAATCAGGGCCTGGCGTCGCGCATAGCTCAGGGTGACGCCCAATGGATGCTGGCGAGAAGGGGTGGTGAACACCAGGCGGGCGTCGGGGCACTCGTCCAGGCCTTGCTGGACATCGATGCCCTGTTCATCGATACGCAACGGCACCACGCGGGCGCCTTGGGCTTGCAAGGCAATGCGCGCGGCGATGTGGCCCGGGTCTTCCATCCAGACGCTGTCCTGCGGATTGAGCAGCAACATGCCCAGCAGGTTGAACGCTTGCTGCGCACCGGAAACGATCACCACTTGCCCGGCATCACAGTCGATGCCACGGGCGTCGAACACGTATTCGGCAATCGCCGTGCGAAACGCCTGCAAGCCTTGCAGCTCGCCATAGCCGAGCATGGCCTTGGTCGGCTTCAGCAGGTGACGGTTCATCAGGCGCCGCCAGATGACTTGGGGGAAGGCATCGTAAGTGCTGTGGCTGGGCAGGAATGAGGTCGGGGTCGCGGGGTCCCAGTCGGCATAAGACACCCCGCGAAAATGATCGCTACGCAGCGACAGCATCGACTGGCTCAAGTCGGACAGGCGCGGAGGCGGGCGCTGTTGCCCATCGTCGGTGATACCGCGATTTTCCCACTCGTTGCCGACATAGGTGCCGGCGCCGGTGCGCGAGGCCAGGAAACCTTCAGCAATCAGTTGATCGAACGCATTGAGAATGGTGATCCGCGACAACGCCAGTTCCTTGCTCAGGGTCCGGGTCGACGGCAAGCGCACGCCGCCCTGGAGCCGGCCACTGAGTACCTGTTTGCGAATCTGCAGGTACAACTGGCGGTACAAGGGGATGGCGCTGGCACGGTCCAGTTCGATAGCCGACAGCAGCAAACCTGCGGGGGATTTCATGACATGGCTCGTCTGGGTGGAGGAGGGTTTTACCGTCGGGCGACGTGGCGTGCAAGGGTATCGAGCGACGCCGGATAAGTCATCCACCCCGGGAGTTTGTCATTTTACGCTCGCGGCTCAGGCGTCATGGGTCGACGCCGAGCCGGGCTTTGATCGATCGAAGGGGCCGTCGCTAAATACCACTGAACAGGCCGATGATCACGGCATTGACCAGGTCAATGAAGAAGCCACACACCAGCGGCACGATCAGGAAGGCTTGGTGGGCTGCGCCGTATTTTTGCGTCACGGTGGTCATGTTGACGATGGCCGTGGCCGTGGAGCCAAGGGCAATCCCCCCGAACCCGGAAGCAATCACGCTGGCTTCGTAATTGCGTCCCATAAAGCGGAACACCACAAAATACGTGTAGAGCACCGTCAGCAGAATTTGCAGGGTCAAGGCGCACAAAATGAACATCAGCGCGCCGCTGAGCTGCCACAGCTGAAGCCCCATCAGGGCCATGGTCAGGAACATGCCCAGGCAGATGTCGGAGATCAGCGCCAGCCCCAGGCTGGCGCCGCTCCAGGTTTTCAGCCGTTGATCACCTACCACGGCGAGAACGATGTGGTGAATGACGATACCCGCGAACAGACAACTGACGAATTTGGGCAGGGTGATGCCGGCGTTTTCCAGCAGCAGGTTGAGTCCATAGCCGAGCATCAGGGTCAGGTTGAGCCACATCCACGCCCAGAGCACGTCGTAGTAGTCCAGTCCCTTGCTCGGTTGTTGCTCGAGAATGCCGACTTCCAGCGTCGCATCCCCGGAAGTCTTCAGGCGATAACGGCTGATCAGTCGATTGGCGATAGGGCCGCCGATCACGCACGCGGCAATCAGGCCGACGGTGTTGCTGGCCATGCCCAGTTCATGGGCGTTACTGATTCCCAGCTTCTCGATGAAAAGCGGCGCCCAGGCCAGCGTGGTACCCGCCCCACCCGTGAGGGAAATGGAGCCCACCATCAATCCTGCCTTGGGATCTAGCCCGAATGCCTCGGCCACCCCCATGCCCAGCGCGTTTTGCAGGACGATGAACACACCGGCGAGCAACAGCAGGACCAGTAGCGGGCGTCCACCCTTGAGCAGTTGGCGCATGTCCGATTTCAAGCCAATGCCGGCAAAGAAATAGAGCAGCAGGGTGTCGCGAACCTGCAGGTCGAATTCGATCTGGATCTTGAGTCCGAAGTACAGCAGGCTCGTCACCGCCGCACAGACGAAGCCACCGACAACCGATTCGGGAATACAGTATTGGCGGAGCAAGGTGCTGCGCTGGACAAGGGTTTTGCCGAGGAACAGCAGGAGGATGGCGAGGGTAAAACTCACGAGGCCGTGAACCGAAAAGAGCTGGGGAGTCATGTCAACCTGCCTAAAAATCTAAAAGCATTATCAGGATTCACCGTTCAATGTTCAGACCTTTATCAATGAACGGGGGATACAGCCAGGCAGTCTGGTCAGCGCCTTCCCGCTGCCCTCAATGCACGCCTGGCCAGTTCAGGTCGCTGCCCGATCACTCAGTAAACGCCTGATGCTTACACCCCAGTGTGTTGCATATTCCCGTTCCATTGATAGCCGATAGCTGCCAGTCAAGACCGGCAGCAGGCAGCCATGGAGATTAGTTGCTTTTTTGGCTATCGGTTGAAACGTTCGGCCAGGCTGTGCAGGTAATCGGCCATTCCCTCGAGATCGCGGCTGATCGCGGCGCCTTGCTCGGCCTGCCCGGCACTGTGGTCACACAGTTGCGCGATGCGCGTGATCTGTTGATTGATATCTTCCGTCACGTGACTTTGCTGCTCTGATGCCGATGCCATTTGCTGGCTCATGGCGGTGATGCGGCTGACGGCTTGACTGATGCCGACCAGCGCCGACTGCACCGCCTCGACACGCTGCATGCTGTCGCGGGAAATCTGCTCGCCCCGCGCGGCCGTGGAGACGGCGCGATCGGCTCCGTTGTTCAGCGACGCGATGAAGCCATGGATCTGCTCGGTGGAGGTGCGGGTGCGCTGTGCCAGGGAGCGCACCTCGTCGGCAACCACTGCAAAACCCCGGCCTTGTTCACCTGCCCGGGCCGCCTCGATCGCTGCATTGAGCGCCAACAGGTTGGTCTGTTCGGCAATGGAAGTGATGACATCCACGACACTGCCGATCGATTGCGTCTCGCTCGCCAATGCGTTCACCGCCAGGCCGATTTCGTTGACGGCCTCATTCATCGCTTCCATGGCGTGCAGGCTTTGCCGGGCCAGCTCACTGCCTTCTTGAGTCAACTGGTCGGCTTCGGACGCGGCATGCGCCGTCGTGATGACGTTTTGAGTCACCTCCTGATTCGTTGCCGCCATCTGCGCGATGGCGGCGGCGGACTGATCCGTTTCACTGCGCTGGCGATCAAGCGACTGCGCTTGCGAGCCGGACAGTTCGGATGACTGGGCTGCCTTGGCCTTTACGCTGATCCCGGCATCGACAAGCCGGCTCAACGCCGTTTGCAAACGGGCTTCCTCGCTGAGCATGGCCATATCCAGCCGGCCTTGGGGGCCGTAGTTGTCGCTGTAGGTCAGCGCGACCAACGGGTCGGCAAATGCTTTTGGATGCTCGGCGAGGGTGCGCTCGATGGAGCTGCGATGTCGGGACTCGATGCGGTACCAGGCAAGACTCAGGCTCGCCACCAGGACACATTGAGCCGCCGTGTCCGGTAGCCAATGAGCACCCAGCAGTGAAAGCACGCCAGCCGCAAATAATGGAAAACCGTTTCGCAGTGGCCGCAGAATCCGGGCACTGCGCGCCACAATCGGCTTGCCGGCGCGCATCCTTGCATAGAGCGCTGATGCCCGACGGACCTGGTCGCGGCTGGGCACCGAGCGTACCGACTCGTAACCACTCATTCGCCCGTTTTCATACATGGGCGTGACGTAGGTATTGACCCAATAAAAATCGCCATTTTTCGAGCGGTTTTTTACAATCCCCATCCAGGGTTTGCCTTGCTTGAGGGTGTGCCACATATGAATGAATACCCCGGGTGGCATATCGGGGTGTCGAATCAGGTTATGAGGCTGGCCGACCAATTCGTCGGCAGTGAACCCGCTGATGGCCACAAATGCGTCATTGCAGTAAGTGATTCGGCTATCAAGGTCGGTCGTGGAGATCAAACGCTGGTTGGCAGGGAACGCTCTTTCTTGGTCAGTGACGGGCAGATTCACACGCATTAACGCGATCCTTTTGCGGATTATTATTCTGGTGTTGAGCGTGTAAATCGGAACCATGGCGCACGGCAAGCACTGAACAGTGCTTGTGCTACAACATCCCCTTGTACTCGTTTCAGCGTGGCACCGATTCAGCTCGCGATTCGTTCTACGCGTTTTTTCGGGTGGACAGCCGTACATTCGGCGACAGTTTTTTTTCATTTCATGACAGGTTCACGGCGCTGACGTGGAGTGTTGCGCCGTGTTCACGCTATTGGTTTTTGCACTCCGACACCACCACTTGGCAGGTGTTGGGCGTGCCCCCGGACCGGCCGGCATAGCGCATGCAGTTGTTCATGGATTTTTGCTGAGCAATGTTCAAGGTGGCGCCCCAGGCCAGGCCGCCCTCGCCAGCTGTGGGGAGCGATTTTGCGTAGCAATTTGAGCCGGCGACCTGATAGGGGTCCCTGGAGTGTTTACCTGAACATCCCGCCGTCAGCGCCAGGCTGATGGCGAGCAGGCAGGGGAGAACCCATGACCCGCATTGGCGCGCTGCTGTTTTGGTCATTGCGTTTCCCCCGATCAAGAGGCTGAAGGCGTGTCCTTCCTTTCAAAGATTAGACGCTCTCGCGCCTGCCTTTAGATCGGTTTAGCGGGTATGGGGCGTTTATCGCTGTCATCGTTTGCTGCACAGAATGAACATGTCGTTGCCATCATCGAACAGGTAACGCGTCTGTGAGAGCGAGCGCATCCAGTAACTCACGCTGGTGTCCGAGCGGAAGATAAACAGGCCGAGTGTCCCCGCCAGCTCAGGCGTTGCGCTGTCCGCTTCGCCCTTGGCGCTCCGTACGACAGTGACCTGCAAGCGGTGTCCCTGTTGTTGCACCCTAAAGGCACTGTTGCGGCGCAGGGTGTCAATTTCAGCACCGGAGCCGGTATCGATCAGTTGGGCCACCATGCGCATGTGACTGAGCCCGCTGGGCCTCAAGTCCAGTCTGAAGCGCGTCGTCAGCCACGCAGCAGGCAATGCCGAGGGCACTTGATGCGCGCTCTCCCCGGTGCACCAGAAGTCCAGGTTGGCCTTGTGCTCGCCGGTCAGGCGTCCCAGTGCAACACCCAACAGCCCCACGACGACGAAGGCCAGGCACCAAGCTGAGGTGGCGGCGCGTCTAGTCATGTTGTTGTACACCGATGCAGCGACTGCTCGCCGTTTCCAGCGCGCCATCGCAGAGAATCTGATCGGCCCCCCGACGCGACGGTAACAAGTACAGGTGCATGTTTTGCGTCGAAAGACCTAGAATCCCCGCCAGTTTTCGACTGTTCTCGACCATCAATTGCAAGTGGGGCGCCACTGGCGGCTGTACGTCCTGAGTGGGCAAGTGCACGAGCACATCATCCATCGTTACGGGAGCGGCGAACGCTGGCGGTTCCACCTCAAGCGGCGGTGCCAGCCAGATTCTTCCCAGCACAAATGCACAGGCTCCCCACACGGGCAATGCGAGCCACAAGTGCCAACGCCTTGGGGTTGCAATCGCAGACGTAGGTATCGGCCCGGGAGCGGGTTCCGTTGAGGCAGGGATTGGCTTGATCGAAGGCGGTTCGCCAGCTTCTCCCTCTGCATCAGCGATGGCCGATACGGTAGGCTCAAGGGGCAGGGGGGCTTCGTTGCCAGTGACCATCGTGCATGATGGCAGCGCCGGTTTCGGGTGCGCAGTCAGTTCTTCGACTGTCACCCCGTCGGCAAGCTTGTAGCCGATGCGTGGCAAGGTCTGGATGAATTCTCGATCAGGCTGCAGTTTTTCCAGCGCCAGCCGCAATTGGCGGACCACCTGGGCCAGGCTGTTGTCGGTCACTTCCAGCCCGTATTGTCCCCATGCCCCGGCCATCAGTTCGCGCTTGCGCACCACAGCCCCCCCGGACCTGAGCAGCATGGCCAGGCATCGGCTGGCGATTGCACCCAGGCGCAAAGGCTCCTCATTGGCGGCGTCGACACGAAACAACAGGAAGTTGTTCTCGTCGAACACCAAGTGTTCATCAATCAGCAGTTGGCCCATGGCGAGCTTCCGTGCGTGGCAAGAAGACAAGTCGGATTCGTGTCGTTGGCTTCTAGAGTTAAGCGGCCATTCCTTGCTTTGGCCAACCTCTGCGCTGAATAGGTGGCGAGCTCAGTCGTTGTTTGCCAGTGGTCTACCCGGCCAAGGCCTCAAGGGCATCCTCGGCAGGGGCGTCGGCATAGCGCTCGGCGATCCGCTCAAACTCTTTTTCCAGGTCGATGAAGGCGGCCACCACATCCGGATCAAAATGCCGTCCGGCACCCTCGCAGATGATCGCGAATGCCTTCTCGTGGCACATCTGCGACTTGTATACCCGTCGGCTGATGACCGCGTCGTAGACATCGGCAACCGCCATCAAGCGGGCGCTGACAGGAATGGCGTCACCGGCCAGGCCATTGGGATAACCGCTGCCATCCCATTTTTCGTGGTGGCACAGGGCAATTTCCTTGGCGATACGCAGGAACGGCACTTGCGCGCCCAACAGTTCCTCGGCATGTACCAGGGCCTGGTAACCCAGCTGGGCGTGGGTCTTCATGATTTCGAACTCGGCAGGTTCAAAGCGCCCCGGTTTGAGCAGGATATGGTCTGCAATACCGACCTTGCCGATATCGTGCAGCGGCGCCGACTTGAACATCAGCTCAATGCTTTGATCATCTAGATGCACGCTGAATCGCGGGTGATCGCTTAATTTTTCTGCCAGTAGCCGAACATAGTGCTGTGTGCGCCGCAGGTGGTTGCCTGTCTCGTTGTCGCGAGTCTCGGCCAGCGAGGCAAGGGCCAGGATGGTCACGTCATGGGTGGCCTGCAGCTCACGGGTTCGCGCCAGGACTTCCTGGTCGAGGTAGGCATTGTGCGAACGCAACAGGTCCGTCGTCGCCTTGAGGCGCAACTGTGTCTGCACCCGTGCGAGCAGAATGGCCGGATTGATCGGCTTGAACAGATAGTCGGCAGCTCCCAGTGCGAAACCCTGGCACTCATCCTCATGCTGAATCCTGGCGCTCAGAAACATCACCGGCACATCACGTGTCTGCGGATTTTGCTGGAGACGACGACAAACCTCATAGCCATCCATTTCGGGCATCATCACATCCAGCAGAATCAGGTCGGGTATTGTCCGATCGACGATCTTCAAGGCCTGGGCACCGCTGGTAGCAATTCGTACGTGATAAAGCTCACGCAACAGCTCACTGATCAGCTGCAGATTGGCCGGCACATCGTCGACCACCAGCACGATGGGTCTTTGGGTTGAGCTGTTCACGGGGTTTCCTTGTGACGGCTGTCACGGATGTGTCGATAAAGTACTTTCAGTAACGCATGCCACTTGCACCTCTGCTCTGAAATGGACTGAGCCTTTTCCGCCGGGTGCTGAAAAACGCTGAAAACTTCTGAACAGCCTGCTTTTGAGGTCATGAAGTGTGTATTGCCTCAACGTTTCTATTCGTTCATTGCGCGGGTTCCACCGCCTGCATCGCCTCCTTCAGACAGACCTGCGCCCGCTCAAAATCGAAACGTTTCACCGCGTCGTCCAGTGGCTGGAAGCGTTGCGCGAACGCGCCTCGCAATACACCCGCATTTGAGGACAAATAGGGCACTGCCTGCGCATCAAAATCACTCAGCAGGGTTTCGAGATGTCGGCAGATCCGTCGTAACTCGACGTAGTCGACCGCTGTCGGTGCCGTCTCGATTTCACCGGGCAACCGCTCCCGCATTTGCCTCAGCAGGGCTTCCAAGGGTTCAGACAATGCCTGAAGAGCGATTTGCAGCGCTTCATTGGGGCGCTTTGTGCGAAGTGCTTGCTCCAACTCGTTTGCCGCCTGCGCGACGATGTCGGCACCGATGGTCGCTGACACGCCTTTGCAGCTATGGGCCAACAGTTCGGCTTTAGCCAGGTCACCCTGCATCAACGCCGTGCGTAACTGCTTGAGCAAGTGGCTCTGGTGGGTCTGGTAACTGCGCAGCAAATTCGCATACAGAGTGTGCCGGCCCAGTACCCGTCGCAGGCCCGCAACCGTGTCCACGCCGTCGAGTTTGAAGCTCGCCTCGGCGCAACTCTGCGTTGCCAACGGCGCCAGCGCCGCGTCGCACGCAGGCTGGACCGATGTCTCAGGCTGCCAGCGACGCAACACCGCGTAGAGCGTCTGCGGTTCGAAGGGTTTGCTGACAAAGTCATTCATGCCGGCTGCCAGACAAGCGTCTTGATCACGCTGGCTCGCATTGGCGGTAATGGCAATGACGGGCAGTGTGTCCATGCCGGGCAACCGACGCAGCAGGCGGGTGGCCGTCAGACCATCGAGCACCGGCATCTGCATGTCCATGAACACCAGGTCGTAGCGCTCCTCGGCCAATCGATCCAGCGCCTGGCGGCCATCCGTCGCGATTTCGACCCGACAACCGGCCGCCCGCAGAAATTCGGTGGCCACTTGCTGGTTTAACTCGTTGTCTTCCACCAGTAAAACGCGGGTCCCTTCGGTCGCCTGCCAGTCGCTGTGATGCTCCGCTGCGCACAGGCCTTCAATGACCGTGTTGCGGGCCAACAACAGGCGCACCTCAAACCAGAAATGACTGCCTTCCCCCAGCACGCTCTGAACACCCACCTGACCGCCCATCAACTCGGACAGCTGTTTGGCGATGGCCAGCCCCAGGCCCGTGCCACCAAAGCGTCGTGTGGTGGAGGCATCGGCCTGCTGGAAGCTCTGGAACATGTGTTTCAACTGCTCGGACGACAGGCCGATGCCGGTATCGCTCACGCTGAAGCAAAGCAAGGCGTCATCGGCGGCGGCCTGGCGCAGACTTACTTCAATACGGATCTGCCCACGTTCGGTGAATTTCACCGCATTACTCAGGTAGTTGAGTAATATCTGCCGCAGTCGCAGCGGATCGCCACACACGCGATCGGGTACGTCCGCCCCCATGTTGAGCCGCACATCCAGGCCTTTATCGGCAATACGCGCACGTACCTGGTCAAGGGCTTCCTCCAGCAGTTGGGTCAGGCTGAAGTCGCGGACCTCCAGTTGAAGCTTGCCGGCCTCGATCTTGGAAAAATCCAGAATATCGTCAAGCACGCCCAGCAAATGGCGGCTGGAGCTCTGTACCTTGTTCAAGTAGTCGCGCTGAGATTCGTTCAGCTCCGTCCTCAAGGTCAGGTGTGTCATGCCAATGATGGCGTTCATCGGCGTGCGAATCTCGTGACTCATGTTGGCCAGGAACTCAGCCTTGATACGCGCACTGTCTTCGGCCAGTTGCCGCGCCTGCTGCATCTCGTTCGCCGCGGCGTGCTGGGCGGAAATGTCTTCGATGATCCAGATCGAGCCTCGGGAGTTGTTTGCGGACGTGATGGCTCGCGCACTGACGCTGGCCCAGAAGCATCGGGCGTCCTTGCGACGCAGTTGCAGCTGCTGCTGATAGATTTCGCCACGGTCCAGCGCCTCGCGAATCTGTGCTTCCAGTGTCTGCACTGTTTGCGCCGAAATGACCTGATCCAGCCAGATCAGCGGGGACCGCTGCAGTTGCTCACCGGGTGCGTAACCCAGCAATTCGTCCAGACGCGAATTGGCCTGTGCGATCAATCCACCCTGTACGAGTGCAATGCCATAGGGCGCCGAGCCGACAATGGCCTGCTGCTGCTCATGCGCTTCACGCAGGCAGCGCTCTTCGGCTTTACGCTGGCTGAGATCGCGTATCGCAATGCACAGGCATTGCCCACGATCCTCGCGCACGGGCAGCAGGCACAGGCGCAACTCAGCGGGAAACTCACTGCCATCGGCTCGCCGCGCAATCACTTCGGCGGTGTCGAGCACCTTGTTCAGGTGCACTCGCTCAAGCATGCGATCAACGGTCTCGAGCTGGCTGTCCGGCACCAGCGCGCGGTAACTCTGGCCAAGCAAGGTGCCGGGGGCATAACCAAAGGTTGCTTCGCTTTCCTGGTTGGCGAGGATCACGCCGCCCTCGTCGAACACCAGCAGTGCTTTGGGGGCAAACTCGACGATGCTGCGATACCAGCCCTCAGTGGCTTCCAGCGACTGTTGGCGTTGTTGCAGAATCAGCGCCTGGCGCTCCAGCAGCCGGGCCTGCAGGTGGGCCTGGTGCAGCAATCGCTGATTGTGCGTGCTCTGATCCAGCAAATTCAGGAGCGTGGCGAGTCGGTTGGGCAGGGTGTCGAGCAACTGGAGCTGAGCGCAATCCGGGCGATGGGCAAAATCGAGTTCAAGGCTCGCCAGCTGCTGCCCGTCCTGCTGCAGTGGCAAACTGTAGTGCAAGTGGCCTGCCGGCATGTCGAAGGACTCAGCATCGAATAGCAAAATCGCCTTGCAACCCAGGCACTCGCCCAGCTTTTGCTGCAACGTTGCGGCGAATGCCTCCCGACTGGTGCACAACTGCAACGCTTGGACCAGCTCGCCGAGGTGCCCCTTGACCCAGTGCTGTCGGTGCAGCTCTTCATTGACGTCGACATAGGCATCGAATGCCTCGGCCAGCGCCACGACTTCAGCAAGCCCCTGGCGCTGCGCCGGCTCACCAAGGGCTTCGCCGGCGTGCAGGCGGCGCATGCGCTCGGAAAGACGCAACAACGGGATCATCAACTGGCGACGCAGGACCACCAGAAATGCCAATAGACCTGCGCCCAATGTGATCAATTGCATCAAGACATTGATGTGGCTGGCCAACTGGGCTTTGTTTCGCGCAGCCTCGAAGTCGCTATTAAAACGTTGGGTCGTCGAGGTGGTCAGTTGATTCAGCGCGTCGGCAAAATTCCACTCGGTATTGATGTAAGTGGTGCTTGCAAGCTGTGTCGGACCGCCTCGATGAAAACTTTGTTTCATCGCGAGGCGCTCCATGCTCGTTTGCCTGAGATCCATGTCCTCGACCGTCGCCAGCAATCGGGCTTCCTGATCATTCAGTCCGACGGCTTGAAGCTCCAGTTTGGTGTCGTGGAAAGTCCGGCCTTTTTGCCACTTTTCGTTGTATTGGGTGAGAAACAGCTCGTCGCCCGTGCCGACATACAGGCGTGCCAGTTGGGTCAGTTCACGGTTGAGGGTCGCCATTCGGGCAACGGCGGTGATGGTCTGGTGCCGTCGATCCGTGGCGCGCGCGGCTTGGGCACCGTAATACTCATCCAGGGACAGGGTCAGCAGGCAAGCAATCACCGCCATGCCAAATCCTGCCGAAATGAGTTTGCTCAGACGTTCCAGACTCATGGGCTCTCCTGCGACAACCGCTCCGGACACGCGCCGGAAGCTTAGGTCTGCAGTAAACCGCCACGCCTGCGCCGGTGCTGTGAAAACACCTGATTCAGTGGGATCGATTCGATGAAAAACGCTGAAAAGTCGTGAAACGACCCCAGACTGGATCGCTGCTATTTTAAAAGGGCCGTTCCAACCGCGTGATTGACGAGGAGGTGCAACATGGACCGATTCACCGGTGGTTGCCTGTGCGGCAACGTCAGGATTGTGGCTTCAGGGCGCCCATACCGCGTGGGCCTTTGTCACTGCCTCGATTGCCGCAAGCATCATGGGGCGCTTTTTCATGCATCCGCGATATTTCCTCAGGAGTCTGTGACGATCGAGGGCGAAACGCGCGATTACGCCGGGAGGTTTTTCTGCCCTCGCTGCGGTTCGTCGGTTTTCGCCCGCACCGCCGACGAGGTCGAAGTCAACCTGGGTTCCCTGGATGCCCCTGACCAACTGACGCCAACCTACGAAAGCTGGACCGTTCGGCGCGAGTCCTGGTTGCCGGTGTTTGCGCTTACGCGGCGATATGAGCACGACCGTGAGACCGCCGGGCGTTTCGAGGGGTAGTCCACGGAGCCCCTCGCTGGTCGACGGGCGGCCAGGCTTGTGCCTGACACTAGCCGATCCTCAACGGCGCAACGTCGCGCAATAGTCCTGTTCCGGTTGTGCAGCGCTATACCACACGTAATCCGCTTGCTCGACGGTCACCGTCTTGCCCGCCTCAGCCAGGATCAGCACCGCGTTGCCTTCGCCAGCGCCGAGGTCCGTCAGGTGCAGTGGCACGCCCAGATCCTTGCGCACATGGAAAGCCCCGGCCAGTAACAGCGCCGGTGTCGGTGCAGCCATCAGGTGTTCGGCCATGCGTCGGTCACGCTGCTGTTGCACGGCGAGCATCGCGGGCATTTGCGCTTCAGCCAGCAATCCGCAATGGGACTCTCTGATATTCGCCAGCAAGGTGGCTTGCACGGCTTTCGTGGTGGACGCTGTACCCGTGAGTGCCGGGCGCTGTTGGTAGATTTGCATGATTTGCGCCCTGTCCAGGTTGGCCGCCAGCAGCGGATAGGGTTGGCGCAGCGCGTAAGTGACCAGCGCGCCGTAGACACTCCAGTCCCAATTGGCCTGCCAGGCCAGCGCCTTGAACGCGTCGGCCGGTGGTTGCCCGGCACGGGTGGCGGTTTGCGCCGCGTCGACCCTGGTTTGCTGATCGGGATTGAGCATTTCCATCAGCAGGCTGCCCTGAGGGCGTTGAATCGCCAGCTCACGCAACAGCCACAATTGCAGGGCGTGGTGATCCGGATTGTCATGCTGTTCGCCGACCAGCACACGCGGCGCAACGGCGAGACGTTCGACCAGTTCCTGTGGTGTCAGCGTTCGACCGGTGGCGAGTTCGCGGATGGCGCCAAGGTCGGCATGGTCCCGTCCTTGCGGGGCGATGGGCGCCGGGGGCGGCGAGACGTGATGGGATTGGCAGGCAGCCAGCAGGCTGAACAGGCAGAGCAACAGAAGCCGCATCGTTTTTCCTTGGTAGACGGTGGCCTCCTCGATCAATAGAGGAGGGGGATTATCAGCGTGCGATGATCAAAGGGTGGCCGCGTTCCGGGTGCTGGTGAATCAACGCACGACCTGACAGCGCTCCGTAACGCTCGTGCCCACGCTGAATAAAGATGGAACGCGAGCGTCACTCGTCGCAAAAACACTCAGAAAAATCTCAACTAAGCTAATTGGGTTACAGGTCATTCACCTTGATTGGGGAGAGGTCGGTTCCCGATTTCTGATACGAGGTTCTGATGAATAAACGCTTTCAACTGGCTCCTGTTCTGGCGTGTGTGGTGGTTTGGCCACAAACCGGTTTCCCTGACGATAGTCAGGCCGAACTGGCCAAGCAAACACTGAATCCCGTCGCCGCGCTGTACAGCCTACCGATTCAGTACAACTGGAATCAGAAACTCGGCCCGAGTGGCGAGGGTTACCAAAGCGTCACCAACATCCAGCCGGTGCTGCCATTCAGCCTCAATGACGAGTGGAACCTGATATCGCGGACCATCCTGCCGATCATTGATCAGCATGGTCTGGTGCCTGGCGGGCAGGCAGATAAATCCGGAGCCGGTGATGTGACCCAGAGCTTCTTTTTCTCACCCCAAAAACCAACCGCGAATGGCTGGATATGGGGGGTGGGACCGGCCATTCTGGTGCCGACCGGCAGCAATGATCTTTTGAGCAATGAGCAATGGGGGTTAGGCCCTACGGTGGTGCTCCTAAAACAGAGCAATGGCTGGACCCGCGGAATATTGGCCAATCACATCTGGTCACTGGAAAACAGCCCACCCGATGACAAGGAAAAGGTCAACGCGACGTTCCTGCAACCGTTTTTCAGCTACACCACCCACACCTACACCACCTTCGGCATCAACACCGAATCCACCTACGATTGGCAGACCCGTGAATGGTCCGTGCCGATCAACCTGTCGGTCACCCAGTTGTTCAAAGTGGGTCATCAACCCATGACCGTGCAAGTTGGACCGCGTTATTGGGCTGACAGCCCGAAAGATGGCGCTGAGGGCTGGGGGTTCAGGGTGGCGTTTACGCTGTTGTTTCCAAAGTAAGCGCCACCCTGATTATCCTTCCATGTATGAACCGCCGTGCCTGACTAACTAGTTGCCGGCTGGCATTGGCAGGTTAATGCCTTCTTTCTGCAATTCCTCGCGAACCGACTGGAATTTTTGATACTGGGACAACTCGATCGGTCCGTCATAGGTCATGCTTTGCATCTTGCGAGGTGGGTATTTGACATAGGTCTGCATGAGCTTGGATATCGCCTGGCTGATCGGCACCATCGTCCAGGTACGCTCAGTAAAGTTGTTCATGAACAGGTCATAGCGCTCTTGCGGGTCTTGCCACAAGTCAAAGACTTGCGGCACCGTGGCCACATATTTTACGGCGCCTTTCCAGCCCAGGTTGGAGTCCACCGCCAGACCACCGGTTTGCGCGCCATCATCGCCCCGCAGGTTGAACACGGCCTTATAGTTTCCAACACGGGCCGCACCCGGGGACAATTCGTTCTCGGTGAAGTAGAACCACTCTTTGCGTGGAGAGGGGCCTTTGCCGGTGAGAACTGGCGTCATGTCGTAACTGTCGAAGATGATCGGCTGACCCTCGCGATCTTTCTCGGGCAGCTTCACGCCGGCAACAGAAGCGAATGTCGCCATCAAATCCAGGCCACCGAGAATCTCGTGATTTTTCGTGTCCGGCTTGATCTTGTCTGGCCAGACGGCAATGGCCGGTACCCGGTTACCGCCCTCACGCACGGTACCTTTGGTCCCGCGGAACGGGGTGTAGCCGGCATCCGGATAAACATCCTGCCAGGCCCCGTTGTCCGTGGTGTAAACCACCAGCGTGTTCTTATCCATGCCGAGTGCCTTGAGCTTGTCCATGATGCGACCGATGTGGGTATCGAGCTCGACCACAGAGTCGGCGTACTTGGACTTGGACATGGACTTATGAATGAACTCCGGTGCTGGCAAGTTCGGCTGGTGCACTTTCATGAAGTTGATGTTGATGAAAAACGGCTTGTCCGACTTGGCCGCGGTGTCGAGAAACTCCAGTGCGGCTTTTTCCACATAGTTGTCAAAGAACGGAATGCCGACCACGCCGGGTTTGCCATCCACGACGGGCGTGTCGACGTACTGGCCGTTGATCTTGAATTCTTCGACCGGTTTTTCGCCCGCCTTGCCGGACAACGCGCCCTTGGTCACCTTTTCAAACATCGCGCGGGTTTCCGGGTCCATGTCGGGGAACCAGGTAGGGTCGGCGTAGGTGTAGGCATTGAGGTGATACAGGCCGACGTATTTCATCACGTCATAGCCTTGTGCATTGGGCAGGGCATAGTCGGCTTCACCCAAGTGCCATTTGCCGGTGAAATAGGTGTCGTAGCCACCGGTTTTCAGCACCGATGCCAGCGTCCATTCGGCGGCAGGCAAGCCGCCGCCCTGGCCCTGGAAGGCCACGGTGGTCATGCCGCTACGGTTGGGGATGCGCCCGGTTTGCATGGCTGCCCGGCCAGGCGTGCAACTGGGTTGCGCATAAAAGGAGTAAAAGGTGACGCCTTCTGCCGCCAGCTCATCGATGCTGGGCGTCGGCATGCCCCGGCCGACACCACCGCCATAGGGGCCGAGGTCGCCGTAACCGGTGTCGTCGGAGACGATAAACAGGATGTTGGTTTTTTCCGTTTGAGCGGCGTGGGCGAGTCCGTTCAGTGACATAAGTGCGGCGAATGCGACAGACAACTTGAAGCGATCCGATAGGTTTTGCATACCAGCAATCCTCGTAGTTTCATGATGTTGGCAATTGGGTAGTGCGCAACAACAATGACTCTCGGTGCCTTGATCACCGAGGAATGAGCCTGGTACTGCGGGCAGAATCATTTCCCCCCTTACTGCATGACACTGCACAACTTAAGGCGCAGAAAGGAGTCTAGTGCGGTTTTTGGGGTTGGACGTGGTGATTGCGATGTTTTGGAGGGCGTGTAACAACCTCCAGGAATACGACAGCAAGGCAATCACCCGATGAGCCGATTTTCCGACTCACAAAAACCCTGGCTGCGTCATGGCTTCGCTTGTGCCACATCGCCACAGAAAATATCGACGTTGCCATCCTCGGGCGCAGTGCGCACGAGAACGGAGTATTTGCCGGCAAGCAAGTCTGGCAATTTGATCGGAGCGCTTCTGTAAAACATCCAGCCATTGGTACCTGTATTGTGCTCGGTGTTGACCTTGTCGTTCATCGCATAGGCGACTGTGCCGGGTTGCTTGCAGCTGCCTTTATTGACGAATGTGTAGATGCGCGGTGGCAAGTTAGTGCCGGTTGGAACGCCGCTGATGTAGAAATCAAAGTTGGTTTTATCGCCCACGGCGGTCAATGTGGTGTTGCCGATCTGGCCCATGTTTTGGTGGGTGGCTGCCAGAGGAAGGTTCATTGAATGATTTGAGGAAGTGGTGCAGCCGAAGAGACTTGCCATGACCAGTACCGCTGCCAGAGGGGTGCAGTGATTCATTGTCAATCTCCAGTTATTGAATAAGTGCAGGGGGAATACTGGGTATAGCTCATTAAAGCGGCGTTGCATTCCCATTCACTTATTTTCGGAGAAGTTCGGCTATCAATCGCTCCCTCTGTTGTTGGGTGGTCGCAAATTGCGACCCTTAATTCACGCCATCTATATCTTGGCTAAAAGGCTTTCACGCTGACGAAGTTCTTCTTCCATCGCCCTCACTTCCCTCATGTAAAGCTCTACAACGGGAGGTAGCGAGCGCGACTTGAGGTAGATGAAACCGTAATGGGTGCGTAGTGCGAGGTCCTGGAGGGGCAAGGGTACTAATTCCCCCGTCCTGAACGCCTGTTCAAAGCTTGATAAGTTGCCTAAGGCCAAGGCATTACTGTTCTCTACGAACGCCGTAATTTGCATCGGCACATCTATTTCAATGGCCGGTACAAAATCGCCATTCACTGCGTCATAAGTGCCGGCGCAGCCCAATGTGGCGGGCAGTAAATGGCTGGCGACCCGCAACGGGATACGCGAGGCCACCCACGGGTAATCGAGTGTTTGCGCCAACTTCAACGAACGCTTTTGCGTGAGCAACGGATGCCCGGGGCGGCAAAACAGGCGCCCCTCATGTTCACCCACCAGTTCACAGGTGAATTCTTCCCGGCCTTGCAACGTACTGATTTCGGCGATCCCCAGGTCCACCGCCCCGGTGGCAACCTGAAGGGCCACGTCACGCCAGCCCGCGACATGGGCCGTGACTTTGATGTGTGGATGCCGCGCATGCAATCGGGCGATGCTGGCATACCCGCTGCTGATGCTGGGGTAGGGGCCCAGCGCAACTTTCAACGCACCGATATCGCCACCTGTCAGCAAGGCCATGTCGCGAACCAGATCCTCTTGCGCCATCAACAGGCGCTGGCTCTTTTCCCGAAGCAACTGACCAAACGCCGTCAACACGACGCCTTCCGTGCGCCGGTCGAACAACGTGACCCCGAGTTCATTCTCCAGCAACTGGATGCTTTTGCTCAGCGCCGGCTGCGAAACCCCTAACGCCTTGGCGGCCCGACCAAAGTGGGCATGTTCGATCAATGCCAAAAACTGGCGCAGACGGCGTGGTGTCATTACATAACCTTTATGTTATCGAATATCGACAAAATGGAATTTTTCGTAATCAGATCAATATGCTATTCATACGCCGACGGGTCAAGTTGACCTCGTATCCAGCACACGGAACCCCGCGCAATCATTGGCATTCATGCCTTTGACCCCCCTTAGGCGAAGGAACATTTCATGTACAACAAGACCCTTCATCTGGCACTGGCAATCACGCTGGGCAGCAGTTTCAGCCCCAGCGTTTTTGCAGCCGATGCAAACGGCGCAAGTCCTGTCCCGGCCACGACGCAAAACGGCCATTTCGATAACAAAGGCAAGCCGCCTTCCACCTACACGGTCGAACTGCAAAAAGGTCTGCGCAAGTCACTGCCGTTTTCTGACAAGCGCGATTTTGAAGAGGCGAAAAAAGGCTTCATCGCCGCACCGTCCTATAAAAAGATCATGGCCGAAGCCGGGAATGTTGCCTGGAACATGGGCAGCTACGACTTCCTTCTGGACGGCAAGGATTACGACAGCATCAACCCGTCCTTGCAGCGTCAGGCCGAACTGAACATGGCCTATGGTTTGTACGAAGTGGTGCCGGACAAGATCTATCAGGTGCGCGGCTTTGACCTGGCCAACATCACCTTCATCAAGGGCGATACCGGCTGGATCGTCTTCGACACCCTGATGTCCAAGGAAACCGCCAAGGCCGCCCTGGATTTCATCAACGAAAAAATCGGCAAGCGCCCGGTGGTAGCGGTCGTCATTTCCCATTCCCATGCCGATCATTTTGGCGGCATCCGCGGTGTCGTCGATGAGGCGGATATCCGCAGTGGCAAGGTTCCGCTGATCGCCCCGAAAGGCTTTATGGAGCATGCCGTGGCGGAAAACGTCTACGCCGGTAATGCCATGAGTCGCCGCGCCTACTTCCAGTATGGTTTGATGTTGCCGCATAGCCCCAATGGCCATGTCGACATGGCGATTGGTAAAAATGCCTCCATTGGCAACATGGGCCTGATCGAGCCCAATCGCTACATTGAAAAAGATTTCGAGACCGTGACCATTGACGGTGTAGAAATGGAATTCCAGAGCACCCCCGGTACCGAAGCCCCGGCGGAAATGAACACCTGGTTTCCGCAATTCAAAGCGTTCTGGGCCGCCGAAAATATTGTCGGCACGATCCATAACATCTACACGTTGCGCGGTGCGCTGGTTCGCGATCCGCTGGTGTGGTCGAAGAACATCAACAACGCCTTGTATCGCTACGGGCAACAGGCCGACGTCATGTTTGCCGCCCACAGTTGGCCACGTTGGGGCAATGAGCGAATTCAGGACGTCATGCGCGCGCAACGCGATGCTTACGCCAACCTGAACAACGCCGTACTGCATGCTGCCAACGAAGGCGTCACCATCAACGAGATTCATAACGTCTACACGTTGCCCGACAGCCTTAAAAACAACTGGGCGACTCATAGCTATCACGGTTCGGAAGAGCACAACAGCCGGGCCGTAATCAACCGCTACCTGGGTTACTGGGATGCCAACCCGGCCACGCTGATGCCGCTGTCACCGAAGGATTCGGCGCCGCTCTATGTGGAAATGATGGGGGGCGCAGACAAGATCATGACCAAGGGCAAGGCCTTGTTCGATCAGGGCAAATACCGCGAAGCATACGAAATCCTCAATAAGCTGGTGTATGCCGAACCACAAAACACCCAGGCCAAGGACTTGCTGGCGGACGTCTATGAACAGGTTGGCTATCAGAAGGAAAGTGCCGGTGTACGCAACAGTTTCCTTGCGGCTGCGAATGAACTACGCAATGGCATGCCCAAGGGCGTACCACCAAAAACCGCCGGGCCAGACATGATCCGTGGCATGAGTACGGAGTTGTGGCTCGAGTACCTTGGCATCGCCCTGGACGGCAGCAAAGTCGCGGACCAACACTTTGTGATGAATCTCAAGACGCCAGACAACGGGGAAGAGTTTGTGGTGGAGTTGAGCAATTCGACCCTGACTAACATCAAGGGGCAGCAGGCGAAAAATCCTGATCTGACGATTACCCTTGATCGCGCGGCGCTCGAAGGTGTGATGGCAAGGCAAACCAGCCTTGCTCAACTCGTTGCGAGTGGTAAAGCCACCCTCGAAGGCGATCACAAACCCTTCCAGCAGTTGATGGCCGCCATGACGCCGTTTACCCCAGACTTCGAACTGCTGCCGGGCACCAAACAGTAATCGGTTTGGATTTATGGATCGTTGGATCGTTCCTACGCTCTGCGTGGGAATGCCTCGACGGACGCTCCGCGTTCGGCTTTGGAGGGACGCGGAGCGCCCCGGGCTGCATTCCCACGCAGAGCGTGGGAACGATCAGAACGCGAGATTTGTTTTGTGCACGAAAAAGCCCGGCTGATAAGGCCGGGCTTTTCTTTGAGTACCGCGGTAGAACCCCGCATTTATGCAGCGCGGCTTTCGATCAGACGGTCGGAGCCACCTTCGGCAACGCGGTTTTGCATCAGACGGTCGGAACCATCAGCAGCGACGCGGTTTTCGATCAGACGGTCGGAACCATCAGCGGCAACGCGGTTTTCGATCAGACGGTCGGAGCCATCAGCGGCGACGCGGTTTTCGATCAGACGGTCGGAACCATCAGCGGCAACGCGGTTTTCGATCAGACGGTCGGAGCCATCAGCGGCAACGCGGTTTTCGATCAAACGGTCGGAGCCATCAGCGGCAACGCGGTTTTCGAACAAACGGTCGGAGCCATCAGCGGCGACGCGATTCTCGATCAAACGATCCGAACCCCCTTCAGCCACACGGCTTTCAATCAGACGATCCGAGCCGCCTTCAGCGACGACAGGTTGAGCAGAGGTAGCGGCAAAAGCGTTAACTGCGAAAACCGAGAAAGCGATGCTGAGAAGGGTTTGGCGTTTCATGATTGTGTGCTCCGGGGTGTAGTTGTTTGGTCTGGAGCCGATGTTACGCCGCGGATTTTTTAAGAGAACTTCATTGAGTTAATGGTGACTATTGACGCAAGCAATGGTTGCCTCGAATCGTCGGTTGCCCGGTCATTGATCCACGACACACAACTCGCCAGTGGCGCGGATCAGAGCCTGTCCATGCAGTTGATCCTTGATCAGGCCCGCTCGCTCGATCCCCAGCCAGTCCGGGCAGTCGGGGTCATTGCGATAGGGCACGAAGTCGGCGTATTGCTGCAGCAGGCGGTTTTGCAGCTCATCCAGCCGAGGCCTGATTTGATTGACGAGGTCCGGCCGAGGAGTGTCCGGTGCCCTGTCCGCCGCGCGCCATTGAGCGAGCAGGCCGTACTGCACCAGTTTGTTGGCTTCGATCTGCGCGGCGATCAAGTCGGCGACGTCCTGCGGGTTCAGTTTCTGGCTTTCGGCCGTCTTCCTGGCACTGTCGATGACCTGAGCTTCCCGGGCCGTATCCTGGATCGGTTTGCGACTGTCCCATTTGGTCAGTGCCACGAGGTCCGCAATGTTCAAGCGCTCATTGATCGTCTCCAGCAGCGGTAACAAGCTGGCAGGTGCCGGCGATGGCGTACCGGCCTGGGCGCCGCAAGCGAGTGAGCCGAGCAAGGCAGCGGTCAGCAGTTGCGGCAAGCGAAGGGCGTGGAGCATGGGCAAACCTCATTGGGCGCAGGATTCACAATCAGGGACTTATGTAACACAGGTTCGGCAGCCGCTTTAAGTGGGGTCTGAATTTTTTTGCGCACGAAAAAGCCCGGCGTGTCAGGCCGGGCTTGCTGTCGATTACCCCAACGCCTCGCCAACGATCAGCCTTTACTGGCCGCCAGATAAGCACCCAGGCGCTGTCCCATTTGCTCGCCCAAGGCCTGCAAACCGCTCAGGGGCCGGACCATCACCTCAAACTCAACGATTTTCCCCTGTTCGTTGAACCGGATCATGTCGATGCCCTTGATCTGTTTTTCGCCAACCTTGGCGCTGAACTCCAGAACGACGTTCAACCCGTCCGCCGTCGACAGTTCGCGGTGGTAGGCAAAGTCCTCAAAGACCTTGACGACCGTGTTGAGAATCATCGAGACCACGGCCGCGCCCGGATAAGGCGTGTGCGCCATCGGCGAGCGGAACACAGCATTGGCGTCCAGCAAACCGGGCAGGGTACTCAAGTCCCCCGTGCGGATCATGTCGTGCCATTGCTTCAAGGAATCAGCGGCGTTGGGGTGCAGGTTCAGTTCGGACATTTTTACTCCTGTATTTTTATTGTGTGTTCTGCGACATGGAGGGGCGCGGTTTGGCGCCGTTGTTGGTCAATGACCACCGCCGCATCCTGCGCCCACTGACTGTATATCGCAGGTCCCGGATGGAAACCATCCCGCGCCATCGAACCGGCCACGGGGGCCAACCGGGTGGTCAGCAGTGTGCATCCCTCCGTTCGCCCGGCCAGGTCGGCAAGGTTTGCGTTGAATCCACTGGCCCGCAGCCCCAGGTACCAGCGCAGCGGTTGTGGAAGTGCGGGAAACAGGTGCATGGGTGGAAGAGGGGACACCACGATCAGCTTCGCCGCGTACTGGCTACGCAACAGGCTCATCAACCGTTGTTGCCGGGCGATCCACTGATCTGTCGCCAACGTGCTGGTGACATCGTTGACGCCAATAGACAACAGCACCACATCGAAGTGTTCCGGCGAATGCGCTTCAAGCAGCTCCAGCAGCGCTTGCGTATCGAGACCGGACCTGGCCCAGAGTTTCCAGCAGACCCGGTAATCTTTGGCCAATAGCCTGACGAGTTGGCCGCTGAGCGCTTCATCCTGAGTCGATGCACCGACCCCGGCGGCGGCGCTGTCGCCGACAATCAACAACCGCAAGGCATCGCCGCTGCCGGTGATCCCTTGGCGTTCGCCCTCGGCTTCCGGCAGCTTGGGCGTTACCCGGCGCGTGTAGATGCCCTGCATCAGCAGCAAGGGACCGAGCAGGATTTTGGTCAGCGCAGCCTTCAAAATGAGGTCATTGCGATTTTTTGGGGGGATAGTTGCCGCGCACGCCCCCGGACTTGTTGCCGGTTTTACCAGGAAGGCCAGGCACTACCGGACGGGACCGGGGCTGCGGGTTGGCGCGGCTACGGGGTTGAGGTTGTTTGCTCATCGTCCGTCTCCTGATGGTTCGCATCGGGCCTCAGTAGTGCTTGTTACTCTTCATTGTCCGGGACCTCTTCCCAACTGGCATCCGGATCAAAATTCTTCATCGACTTCGCCAACTGTTCACTGTCAGGCCCCATGTCTTTCTCGAATACCTGCCCATCATGGCTGATCATGAAACTCATGACGCCGGTATCGTTGTATTTCGCCGGCCAGGCGATCAGTGCAAAGCCCCGGGTCATCTTGTCACCGATGAGGTAGCTGTAGGCGCCACCCGGTGCTGAAGGGCCCTGGCTATGAAGGATGCGGAAGTGATAACCGTGCCACGGTTCACCGGCAATGGTTTTGCCGAACTGGAGACCCAACGGGCTGATCTGGCCGCTATTGTCGTCCCGCCAATAAAGTCCGTCGTGCTTGCCGGGGGCGCTGTAAATATTCTCTGCATACTCAAGTGCGCCGTCGCCGTCACGGTCCACGGATGCATAGTCCATCTGGGCGTCGTGATAGGCCCGCACTGATTGCAACGCGGCGAGTTCGTTGCGGCCAATTCGACGTGCACGAATTTCGGCACCACCGGCCTTGGTGTCGAAGTGCCAACCGCTTGCGCCTTTTACAATGGGTATAGGCAGTGTCCAGTGGTTAGTTCCGACGGACAGAACCGCCTTGTCCTCGCCGCTTTTTTCAATGGTGTTTTGCTCGTGGTACAGCTTCAGGAACGCGTCCACATCTTCGCGCTCCGCGCCTTGGCTAGGGATGAAACTGCGCCATTGCTCACCCAGCAACTCTGCCAGCCGTTTGTGATCGGCTTGTTTCGTGCCCAGCGCTTCGACGAACGCTTGAGCGGCCTTTTCCGGTGTTGGAAATTCCTGCTGCGCCATCACCATGAACGACCACGACAGGCCGGCAGTCAGCGCCAAGGCCTGAAGGAATAAACCCATGAGTGCCTTCACTCCAGAATGGTTATTCACCGGCGGCCCCCCCACTTCTTTGACGCGATGGTGGACTGGACGGTCGACTGACTTGGTGGCCAGCGGAGCGCGAGGCACTGGGGCGCTGGGCAGAGGCCTGGCTGGCCCGGCCACGATTGGCTTGTGCGTTGACTTGGGACGGTGAGCGCGTGCCGGCAAATGCATTGTTGCGGGCAGCGCCCTTGTTGGCGGTCGTCGCGGCCGGGCGGTTTTGCGTGGTTTGGCGCGCCTTCGCGTTACCTTGTCCGCGTTGTTTCACGTCAGAGGTCTGTTTCCTCGGTTGCTGATTTTCACGGGTGTTTCTGGCCGTGCCCTGGCCTCTGTCAGCCGCTTTCGGTCTGTCCGCATTGGCTTGCATCCGATTGCCGGCCGAGACACCGGGTTCGGCCTTGCGCATTTGATTACGTGCTTCACGGTTGCTGGTGGCGGGGCGTTCGATGCCGGCCCTGTCCATTGAACCGCGAGCGTTTTCACGCGCCTGGGCGCGCTGGGCATTGTCCCCTCGATAGGCCGAACGCTGATTGGCGCCGTTCAGTTGGCGGCCATACTGTTCGCGGCTCCTGTTGTCTCGATAAGGCACGCCATTGCGGTGAGCGGAGTTATGCTGCCACTTGTTCTGATTAGCGTTGATCCGAGTGTTGCCATTGATGTTGTTGTAGCGCTCAACGTCGATGTCGACATCGTTATTGCCCCAGTCACATTCACCCCACAACGCACCGACGATCGCCACACCGGTACCAAACGCCAGCCCGGCCATCAATGCCTGACCGGGATAGTAGGCGGGCGGAGGCGGATAGTACGCAGGCGGCGAGGCTGGATACGGCCAGGTGCCGTAGGTGGTTGTCGGGTTATAGGTGGGGACGTACACAATCTGCGGGTCCGCGGGTTGAATGATGATGGTCGAGTTGCTGGCGGGTGCTGATTCAACGGCAGGGGCCGATGGCGGAATGTTCTGAATCGTCACGTTCTGATATTGGTTGCTTTGCAGGTTGCCTGCGGCTTGCGCCTGATGCCGTAAACGTTGCACGGCGCCCATGACATCGTCGGGCTGCGCCAGGAACGCATCACCCAGGCGTTGTACCCAGATGGGATCCTGCCCCAGCGTGACCAGAACCTGCGGGAAGGCGACCAGCGCCTGAACACTCGGATCCCACGGCTGGTTTGCCACTTGTCTTACCGCGTCATCGCCCGTGGCTTTCGGGTTGGCTTTAGACCAGGTCACCGCCTCGGCCACTTCGCCGGGGTACGTGGAGGCCATCAGCACCTGTGCCAACAGCGGGTCCGGATAAAGCGCGATGGGCGCCAGCATTTGATCCAGCTGTTCCTGAGTAAACACCGGATCTTTCGCCAGCGGCGCGGCGGGCGCCGTACTGGGCGGGTTTGCCGGGGCGGCTGCGGGGGCAGTCGCTGGCGCGGGTACGGCCGCATCCACTGGCTGCGCTATGCAGAACGATCCGCTCAAAAAAATGACAGCTGACAGCGCGTGAAATAATGGAATGCGCATTGCAACTCCATGTGGTCAGGCAGGTTTGAAATGAGTGGATCAATGCCTGGGTGTGAGCGCCTGCGTTGCAGGCTACAGACCCTCGGCTTCGATGCCGCTCCCTAAGCGTAGCAAACAAAAAAAATCTGCCATTTATTTAAGTTCACTCAAACGCCTATCGAAACTCGCGAGCAGTCGGGTGATTTTTTTCATCGCTAAAACGACTAACAATCGGCGGTCACTGTGGAGGATTTGCCGCGCCAGCGTGTTTGATATCCCCACAAAAGATATCTACGTTGCCATCGGTCGCGGCCGTTCGCACGACGATGGAATACTCACCCGCCAGCAGCACCGACAGGGCGACAGGCGCGCTTCTGGAAAGCGTCCAGCCGCGTATGGGCTGGCGTTCGGTGTTGACCTGATCGTTCATGGCGTAGGCCACTGCCCCGGGGTGTTGGCAACTGCCTTTATAAATGAACGTATAGAGACGCAAGGGCAGGGTGCCACCGCTGGGAACACCGCTGATAAAGAAACTGAGTCCGGTTTTATTGTCCCAGTCGGCCAACGTCACATTGCCGATCTGACCGGTGTTTTGCCGCGTGGCAACCAATGAAACGGACACCACCGGTTTTGATGATGTGGTGCAACCGAATAGGGTGGCAGCGATCAATAGGGCGGTCAGTGCATGTGCGAGCTTCATGGCCAAGCTCCTGTGTTGAAAAACTGCGGGGGTGAATAGCGGTATAGCTGATTAATCGCCCTGGCGTAGAATCCCCCAAACCCGCGCGCGCCCATCCGAGACGGATACTCAATGCAAACCCCCACCCAATCCACCCCCCTCTGGAAAACCTACCTGCTTTTCCTCGGCCCGATGGTCCTGTCGAATTTCCTGCAATCCATGTCGGGCACCGTCAACAGCATCTACATCGGCCAGATGCTCGGTACCCAGGCCCTGGCTGCTGTCTCTGGCATGTTTCCCATCATTTTCTTCTTCATCGCGCTGGTCATTGGCCTCGGTGCGGGTGCCAGTGTGCTCATCGGTCAGGCGTGGGGCGCCCGTGAGCCGCATCTGGTGAAAACCATCGCTGCGACTACTTTGCTGCTGGGCGCCATGATCGGGCTGTCGGCGGCGGTGTTGGGCAGTGTGTTTGCCAGGCGCGCCTTGCAGGGGTTGGGCACGCCGGCGGATGTACTGGATGACGCGGTGGCCTATGCCCACGTGATGATGTGGATCATGCCGTCGCTGTTGGTTTACGTGCTGTTCACCCAACTGCTGCGCGGGGTCAGCGATACGGTGTCGCCGCTGATTGCGTTGGTGGTGTCGACGTGTATCGGGTTGGCGCTGACGCCGGCGTTGATTCGCGGTTGGTTCGGGTTGCCGCCGATGGGGATTCAGAGTGCGGCGTATGCCGGGTTGGCGGGTAACTTGTCGGCGATGGGGTGGCTGGCGTGGCGGTTGATACGCAAAGGGCATCCTTTGGCACCGGATCGCGAGATGTTTGCGGCGATGAAGCTGGACCTGGTGATTCTTGGCAAGGTGCTGCGCATTGGCCTGCCGACCGGGTTGCAGATGGTGGTGTTGTCGGTGTCGGAGCTGGTGATTCTGGCGCTGGTGAACCAGCACGGCTCGCAGGCGACGGCGGCGTACGGGGCGGTGACGCAGATCGTCAATTACGTGCAGTTCCCGGCGCTGTCGATTGCGATCACCGCGTCGATCCTCGGCGCCCAGGCGATCGGGGCAGGGCGTGTCGAGCGCATGGGGCCGATTTTGCGCACGGGGCTGCTGATCAATGTGTGCCTGACCGGTGGTTTGGTGGTGTTGGGTTACGTGTTGTCGCACTGGTTGTTGGGCTTGTTCCTGACCGATGATTCCACCCGGGCGATGGCCGAGCACTTGTTGCACATCATGCTCTGGAGCCTGTTGGTGTTTGGTTTCCAGGCGATTGTCGGCGGCATCATGCGCGCCAGCGGTACGGTGTTGGTGCCGATGGCCGTGTCGATTTTTTGCGTAGTGCTGGTGCAGTTGCCGGTAGCGTATGTGCTGGACGGGCACTTTGGTTTGCAGGGTGTGTGGATGGCGTTTCCAGTGGCGTACCTGGGGATGCTGGCGTTGCAGACGGCGTACTACCGGTTTGTGTGGCGGCATCAGAAGATCGAGCGGTTGGTGTAAGCGGCACCGCTTGCTGTCGGCCATGGTCAGGCCGACAATTCTCGGGGACTGCGTGATGAAACCGGCGGGCGTGATCGCCTGAGGAGGTTTTCAGATGAGTCCCTCATCGCACTCTGTTTTGCAGGACCGGGTTGCGGCCGGTCGGCGTCTGGTGGCGCCATTGCTCGCTTACGCTCATTGCCCGGACGTCATCGTCCTCGCATTGCCCCGGGGCGGCGTGCCGGTGGCCTATGAAGTGGCCACGGCGCTGGACGTTCGCCTCGACCTGATGCTGGTGCGCAAGCTCGGCGTGCCGTCCCACGAAGAGTTCGCCATGGGCGCGATCGCGAGTGGCGGCATCCAGATTCTCAATGAACAGGCATTGCGGGTGCACCCGATTGATAAGGACTCGTTCGATGCCGTGGTCGCACGGGAAACCCGGGAGCTGCTGCGGCGCGAGCAGGCTTACCGGGGCGCCCGCCCGCCCGTGCAGCTCAAGGATCAGGTGGTGATTCTGATCGACGATGGCCTGGCGACGGGCGCCTCGATGATGGCGGCGATCCACGCAGTGCGGGTGCATTCGCCCGCTCGTATCGTGGTCGCCGTGCCGGTGGGACCACCCGAGACGGTCGAGGCGTTGCGCAGTGAAGTGGATGAGCTGATCTGCCCGCTGATCCCGGAGTGGCTCATGTCGATCGGTCATTGGTACATGGATTTTTCCCAGACCCCGGACGCCGAAGTCATCCGGCTGTTGCAACGGGCCTGGCAAAAAGCATGACGATGCTCAGGTGTTGAGCCAGATTTTAAACCAGGTCGTGCCGAGAATCGGATGCTCGCCTGGCGTCAGCGACTGGTCATCGATTGGCGCACCGAAGTAAGGCACCGTGACATCCGCGACGGTTCGGCGCGGGTCCTTGATGTGTTGCAAATACTCGCCAACAAACTCAACCAGTGGCCGCCGCTCAGGCCCGGCCACTTCCACGGTCTGATTACCGGGTGCTTGCAAGGCAATGTCTGTCAGTACCGCCGCGACGTCGATCGAGGCCACCGGCTGCAACGCCGCCGAGGCCAAGTGGATGGTGTCGCCGTCCTCGCGACCGGAGAACGCGATGGCGCTGATGAATTCGAAAAATTGAGTGGCCCGCAGGATGGTGTAGGGAATCCCCGACTTTTTGATCAGCGTTTCCTGCGCCATTTTCGCCCGGAAGTAACCGCTGTCGAGCATCTGCTCAGTGCCGACGACGGACAGGGCGACATGATGTTTGACGCCGTCGAGTTTCTCCGCCGCGAACAGGTTGTGCCCGGCAGTCTGAAAAAAATGCAACGCGGCGTGGTCTTCGAAAGAGGGCGAGTTCGCTACGTCGACCACCACGTCGGCGCCTTTCAGGGCCTGCGTCAGCCCTTCGCCGCTGATGACATTCACCCCGGTACTCGGTGACGCTGCGTAGGCTTCATGGCCCAGTTCCTGCAGGTTTTTGCAGACCTTGCTGCCGATCAGGCCGGTTCCTCCGATGACGACGATTTTCATGTCTGTTTCCCGAAACGGTGAGTGCCACCCTCATTAAAGACCCGCTGGGAGGGGCGTATCGGGCGCTGAATCGGATTAACTGACAGGTGGTCGGAAGACTGCGCAACAGGTGGAATAAACGGTGGTTCTTTGCTTTAGTCCTTCTATCGCTGGTCCATGTGTGCGGGTGCCAGGCTCAAGTCAGGGGCCACGACCGGAGAATCCCATAATGTTTCGATTGCCGCGGCTTGCAGTACTGGCTGCCATGCTCATCTTTGGGTTTTTGCCCTGTGCCCAAGCGGTCCAGTACACCCAAGTCAATCAGACCGCCAGCACCATCTCCTTCACGTACAACCAGTTCGCCTCCGAGGTGTATGGCACGTTTGGCAAGTTCAAGGCGTCGCTGGATTTCGACACTGCCAAACCCGCAGCGGCCAAGGCGGCGCTCACTATCCAGCTCGACAGCATCAATGCCGGCAGCGATGACGCCAACGCTGAACTGCAAAAACCTGCCTGGTTCAATACCGCGGCGTATCCCGTGGCGACCTTTGAATCAGTCGGTGTGAAAGCGCTCGGCGACAACAAATACACAATCATCGGCAACCTGACACTCAGAGGCATTACTCGTAAGGTGAAAGTCCCTGTCTTGCTGACGACACACAACGCCATCGGGATTTTCGTCGGCGAGTTAACGCTCAAGCGCAGCGCCTTCAAGATCGGCGAGGGTGAATATGCCGATAACGTCGTTTCCGACGACATCAATATCCGGTTCAAGATGGTTGCGCCGCAGCAATAACGTGCCAGCTGCACTTTGAGCGTGTGATTCGATTGTTTGCCGGGGTGGCTGGGTGCCACAATCGGTTTTTGTCGCAGCATCATGATCAGGCGGATCAAATGGGTGGCCCAGGATTCAGGCACGACCAGGAGCTTTTTATCGCGGCGCAAGTGCGCAGCGATCGTTTGCGACAGCTATTCCACCAATCCGTGTCTGCGGTGTTCGGCAGTTTCCTGGCCGCGATCATGCTGTGCGGACTGTGCTGGGATCGTGTTGATCACCGCATCATGTTCGGGTGGATTGGCCTGCTGAGTATCTCGTCGCTGCTGCGCATCCTGATGTTTGCCACCTATTTTCGCAGCCCGGACAATGAGCGTACGCCGCAACGCTGGGAGCGGACTTACTGGGTGACGTTGATGTTGTCGGCCGGTATCTGGGGGGCAGGCGCTTTGGCGATCATGCCGGCAAACGACCTGCTGGCCCAGGCGTTGGTCATGCTTTTTGCCGTCGGCATGTCGGTCAGCGCAGTGTCATGTTACTCGTCCTACCGTTACATGACGCTGGCGTCGATTGGCCTGGTGCTGCTGCCGTGTACCACGTGGCTATTGTTTCAACCGTCGGCACTGCAAGTCGGGATGGCGTTCGCCGTCCTGGTGTTCGCCTCATTTGTCGCCAGCGCGACCCGCAAGCTGTCCGAAGCCCTGGAAACAGCGTTTCGTCTAACCCGTGAAATGGAGCAGGCGCACCACATTTCCACGCATGCCGCACAAACCGATGAATTGACCGGGCTGAAAAATCGCCGGGCATTTTTTGAGCGGGCGCAGCTGTTGTTAAATGACTGCCAGAAAAAACGGTTGCCGCTGTGCGCCGTGATGCTGGATATGGATCACTTCAAGCACATCAATGACACCTATGGCCATCAGGTTGGCGATCAGGTGTTGCGACAGATGGGCGTCGTGATCAGCACCTGTTTTCGCGATACAGATGTCTGCGGCAGGATGGGTGGCGAGGAGTTCGCGATCCTGCTGCCGGACACGTCCATTGAGGTTGCCCTTGAAATCGCCGAACAGCTCATTCGGTCGATCAGCGGGGTAATGTCCGGGCCCGTTCACCGCATATCGGCCAGCGTCGGTGTCGCGGCAATGGAAATGCACGACAACGATCTGCAAAGCTTGATGAACAACGCGGACAAAGCGCTGTATCGGGCCAAGGCGCGTGGACGTAATCAGGTGGTGGTTTCGGAGTAGAGACGGGGATGACTAGTAAAACCGGTCTTCCTCTTTCATCCGGGCAATGCGCCCCAGCGTCCTGAACGATATCCCCAAAAACAACAGCGTCAGCAATACCCCGCCCATCATGATGTAAAACCCCGGACGGTTGCCGTTCAGTTCACGGGCAATGCTGCTTTGCCCCGGTAGCCAGCGGGAATAGATCAGGGGGATGCTGCCGCCGGTTTCAAAAGCGGTTTTCTGTGCGTAGCGCTCGTCGACATACTGATCGTCGTGCACCTGGTCGTCTTGATCGGTGTAGCGGTAGTGGATCACTTTGCCGTCGCGGTTCATGCGGATGTCGTCGAGTTGCGTCACCGTGCCGGTGGTCTCGATGGGGCCCAACTGAATGGCGGCATAGAGCATGCCCTCTTGCCGGGCCATGCCGGCGAGGAGCAGCACCACTAAACAGGCAACGGTCAGCAGGATCACCCGGTTGTACAGGTGATCTTTTTCAGCTTCGCGGGGGTAAAACATCTCACGGTCCTTCGTCGATTGGCTCACCAGCAGAAATCGGCGGACCGCGAAGCAACTTTAGGCGCGAGAGGATTATTTTCCGGTTATCGGTGTCCGTCCCTGGTCGAACCCGTAATCGACTGGCGCCCGGTCCGCAATGAACGGACCGGGTGCCAAGCGATACCGCTTTAGCGCACGGATATCGGCGCCGTTATCGTCTTGCCAAGTGCTGACTTGACGGTGATGGTCGGGGTTGCTGCCGGCCCGGCACCGGTGGTCGTCACAGTCACCCGCCACCGTCCGCCCGTGCCGACTTTCGTGAGCGTGGCGGTGCCCAGGTTAAGTGGCCCGGCGGTGGTGGCCGCGGTCACCGTTATGTTGTTGCCGGCAAAGCGCGAGGTGGTCCCGGAAATATCCCAGGCGTAGCGGTTGTTGCTGCGAACGGAGACCGTGGCGCTGGAGACCAGCAAATCCTCATTGACCGCTGCGGCGGAGACCGCCACTGAGACTGTCGCCGGATCCGACATCGCGTCCTTGGCGTCGCTGGCCTGATAGGTAAAGGTCGCGGTGAATGGCGCGGGGACGATGGCCGGAGGGGTATAGACCACACGCCCCCCGTCGGTGCTGACTGTGCCCTTACCGGAATCCGGCTGGTTCAGGCCCACGACTTTGAGCGGCAGATTGCCGTCGGGGTCGGTGTCATTGGCCAACACGTTGATGGTCAGCGGCAGGCCATTACTGCTGGTGGCACTGTCAGGGTTGGCGATCGGTTTTTTGTTGTCGCCTTGGTTGTTGTTACCGTCACCGCCAGTGCGGAAGGTAGGCAGGCCCACGGAGTTCACGTAGTTGACGCCGTCCCAGCCAGGCAGGGGCGTTGGCATCAACTGGAACTGACCCGGGTGCTCGACATCCCAACGTAGCAACATGGAGTTGTCTTCATGTTGAGTGTTGTGACAGTGCTCCATGTAGGTCCCTGCGAATTCACGGAAGTGGATCGCCATGACGACATCCTCGGAACTGTCGACGCCTTCGCCAATACGATAGACGTCCTTGCGTGCCCATTTTTCCCATTCCGGCGGTGCCTTGCCATCACGGCTGAGGATCACGCCTTCTTCGAAGTGCACGTGGACAGGGTGGTTCCAGCCGTTGCCGCCGTTTTTGATTTTCCACACTTCCAGGGTGCCGTCTCCGGAGAACCCCGCATCTTTCGGACCGTTGGCCAATTGCGGCGCTGCACTGAGCCGGCGAGGGTCCATGCTGTAACCGAAACCGCCGTCAGTCTTGACGGTCCAGGGGGCTTCGTCGGTGCCATCGGAGCGGCCGAAAATGAACTCGCGATGCCGCGCCACTGTGAGTTTTTGCTGGTCGTTGGGGTTGTCGCGGTCGATGGTCAGCGGGATCATTTTCTTGCCGGCAGCTTTGCCCGGTTTCGCCGGTTCGTAAGCGACCGGGTCCATGCTCTGGTCGTGCCCGCTGTAAGGCTGGACAACCATTTGCATGAACTTGCCGACAGCGGGGTCACCCTCGTCCCATTTCGGGCCTGTGCTGGTTTGTTTGATCACCGCCTTGTACGTCCCGGACAACACGTCTGCCAGTGACAGTTCTTCCTTTATCGGGCCCTTGCCGGTCTGGTGTGGCATCACGTTGACGAAGTACAGCTTGTCACCCACCGAGATCCCGTTTTTCGCGAAGTTGACGATGATGTCGAAGCGTTCGGCAATGCCTTGGGTTGGCAAAATTGCGTTGTTGTCCTGCGTATTACCGTCACCGTCCAGGTCCATGCTGCCGTCGAACGGTACGGCGTGCTCCATGATGTTGCCGTCGTTGCCTATCATGTGGAATGGCACCCGGGCGTAAGAAACACCCGAGCCGGCAGGCCCGGGAAACTCACCGCCATTGCCGGCAATTTCGCGCACCAGGGCCATCTTGAGGTAGCGCGACACCGAGCCGTTGAGAATGCGGAACCGATAGGCGCGCGCGCGGACTTTCAGGCTCGGTTGATACTGCCAGTTGACGAGGATCTGGTCGCCCAGGAAACCATCGGTGTTGAACGGGTTGAACCACAACTGGCCATTGGCATCCCAGGCCTTGTCGGCGACCACCAGGTTCACATCGTAGTCGCGGTTGCCCCATGGCAATCCCGAACCGCTGGGGAAGCGCAGGTTGACGCCGTCCTCGATCGCTTCGTTGCCGCGATCGATAGCGCTGTAGTAGTTCATCATCGACGCATTGCCCTTGTAGACATTCTGCGCGGTGAAATCGAGCATGTGGTCATGAAACCAGTGGGTACTCATGGTCTCGCGCCAGTCGCCGCGAATCTTGATCGTGCCGTTGTCGCAGGTTTTCAGGCCGGGGCTGGTGTCATTGACGTACAACTTCTCGCCCGGTGCGCAGGGGAATGCGGCACGAGGGTCTTGTGCGGTGGTGTTGATGGTGTCGTAACCGGCCAACTGGATCGGCCAGCGATAATCGTAGTACTGCCCCGGAAAGAAAAACGCGTTGGCATAGCCATCGCTTTCAGCCGGGGAGTGCCCGTTGTGTTCATGGGAACTGAGGGTGTGCAGGCCAAAACCGGCGTTGGCTGACGGGTCGATCGGCAGGGCGTTGTAGTGCCGCATCAGCACAGGCTGGCCGTAACGCACCATGAGCAATTTAGGCGGAAAGGTGCCATCGAAGGTCCACAACGATTTGTGATTTTGCACCGGCATTTTGGGGTGGAAGCGTGGGTCGATGCCTTTGGTGGTGCCTATCGTGGTCGGGATGTCCGAGGTCTGGTAGTAGAGCCCGCCGGGTCCGAACTCTCCTTCCGCATAGTGGTGCAATTGTTTGCTGTCACGCAGGCCTTTATTGAGACGTGCACCCACCTGCACGGTCTTGAACTGGACCTGAGGATAAAATTCGTTCCAGCGCTGATGCGACCAGCCTTTTCCCGGTGGTCGTCCTTCGGCGGGCGAGCCCACCGGATGGCGGTTGAGGAAAGCTTCTATCTGCGCCTTCCACGGGTTGCGATCCAGCACATTGGAAAACTGCGTGGGGTACGGCGTCAGCCCCGGCTGCCGCATGAAATTGTCCAGCCCGGTAAGCGATGGGCCGCTGCGCGCGATACTGTTCGGGTCTTGCGCGGGTGCCGGGCCGGCAAGGGGGACGGGGAACGTCAACGTATAGGGCGGGGTGGTCGGGTCGAGTGTTTCCGGGCCGAATTCTTCGAACAGCAATAACTGCTGGGTGTACGGTTGGGCGCCGAACAATGGGCTGGGTTTGCCATTGGTGGGGTAGTTGAAAGAAGTCTGCAAGGCGGGCGGCAATACGTTATCGGTCCGGGTTGTGGCTTTGTCGCCATACACGCCATTGGGCAACGCAATTGAGCCCTGATTGGCCGGAGGCATGGTCTTCAATGCTTCCAGCGCCGCTGCCGGATCGGCTGGCTGGTTAGTGTACGCCGAGGGGTCCGTCGGTGGCGGTGGCCCGTAATCATCCAGTGGGGCGGCGTTGACGGCGGTCAGGCTGAACGTCATCAACACCATTGAGGTAATGCCCTGCGCCCCGAAGAAGCCGGGCGACTTGTTCACAGGAAATGAGTTTTTCATGATGGTTCTCGGGGGGGCATGCCTAAGTGGTGGCACTTGCATTTTGGCCGATGCATAAGTTGCGCCATCATCAGGTACACCTGACAAACCAAGATGAATCATTGAGTTGTGAAAAAAATGTGAACGTGGGGCTGAATTGGGGAAAGTGGGGGGGCCGGGTGTAAGTCCTCATTGTCGGGGAATGGGGTTGTCTATACGCGACAACCTGCAGCAGCTGACGCAGCCTGCGCCAGCTGCTACGGATCGGGGTTCAGGAAAGCTTCACATTCATGGTGATCCGCGCCGTGAACACTTTTTTGCCTTCAGCGTCATGAATGTCCACCGGGACAATCTTGTCGCCTTCAGTCTGCCAGTCGACCTCTTCACCGTTGGCCACTGCGGTCACGTCGCTTTTGGCCTTGGCGAGGTACTCCACGCTCATGCCTTTTGGAATCCAGCGCGCGCCTGCAGGGATGGACACGTCGGTCATCATTCCGGCAGCCAGCTCGGCGGCGTTGCACATCGCAATAGCATGGACCGTACCAAGGTGGTTGGTGATCTCCCGGCTGAAGGGCACCTGGACCGTGGCGTGATCTGGACGCAACTCCGAGACCAGCGGGTTGATGGTGCTGAAGTAGGGTGCCACCTGACAGGCCATTTGGCTGAACGCTTGCGGGCCTGCGCTGTTGAACATGCTGAGAAACTGACTCATGTTGAAGCCTCACTGTTGGGTTGGTTTTACAGAATACTGTTCCGTAACAGAATAATATTCTGTTACGGAACAGTATTCTGTTGCCGTGAAATCTGTCAACCTAGCGCGGCTTGCTCGTCGGCAGTCGTCTGCCTTGTCATGGACTTTTTTTGGCTTGTGTCCCGTATGGAAACCTCAGATTTACTCGAGCGCTGCTACCCCGGCAGAAGGGCCGAACTCAAACGCGATATCTTCAGAAAGGCCCTGGCCCTGTTCAATGAACAAGGGCTCGAAGCCACGACCATCGAGATGATTCGCGCCGAGTGCGACACCAGTGTGGGCGCGATCTACCATCATTTCGGCAACAAGGAAGGTTTGGTGGCGGCGCTGTTTTTCGCCGCGCTGGACGATCAGGCCCAGCTTCGCGACCGCTATTTGAGTGAAGCAAAGACCACCCAAGAAGGCGTACACGCGCTGGTGCACAGCTTCGTCGATTGGGTCGACAGCCAGCCGGAATGGGCGCGGTTCCAGTACCACGCGCGATTTGCCGTGACCAAAGGGCCGTTCAAAGACGAGCTCGTGGCCCGCAACAAAGCGCGCAACCAAAAGCTCGGAGAATGGCTGGCGGAACCCGGCCGGCGCGATGAGTTGCGAGCGGTTCCGGCTGAACTGCTGCTATCGCTGATCATTGGCCAGTCCGACAGTTACTGCCGCGCGTGGTTGTCGGGGCGGGTGAAGGGCAGTCCGAAGGCTTACCGGGAACTGCTGGCCGAAGCAGCGTGGCGATCAATCTGTGACAATAGCCTGGCCGATGCCCAGTAAGCCTTTTCCCGGAGTCAGAATTTCAATGCCCCAACTCACCCATTTCGACGCCCCGTGCCCGGAGCCTATCAACAGCCAGATCCTGCAGATGGTCGTCGATAACCTGACCGACATCAGCATGGTCGGCATCGGGCCGAGCAACCCGTTGTACAACGTGTACCAATACACGGTCGGCTTCGAAGTGCACCTGTACCTGGAAGCACTCGACGGCTCCAAGGGCATTGCTGTCGAGTTGATCGTCGCCACCGACGATGAAGACCCGTCGAAAGTCATCGGTTTTCTGTTGTACCTGCCGATCAAAGACGACCCCGATGCGTGTGGCGTGGCCTACATGGCGGTCGACGCCGGCCATCGTCGCCGAGGTGTCGCGCGCGCCATGCTGCAAGACATGACTCACCGTTACCCGCACGCCGAATTGACCTGCGCCGTCGCCAAGGTGCCATGGTTCGAATCGATGGGGTTTCAGGTGCTGGGTGTGCGCAGCACCCAAGTGCTGATGAACACTCGCGACCACAGTAGCGAAGGCTTGATGGGGCTGCTGGATGTGGCGTCGATCTACGGTTCGCTGGAGGTTCGACAGATCCATGCCTACTTGCTGCAAAAGCATGGCAAGCGCGCAATGATCGATGCCGAGAAGCAGCGCGACCGGCATTTGGACCAGATGATCCGCAACGCCAAGGTGTTTGTGCTGAATCGTTTGGGCCAGAACGCGGCGAACGAGCCTCGTCTGGACTAGACCCGTGAGTCCTTTCGGGAGCGCACGGTCGCCCGACCGTGATATTCTGCGCGCCAACTTGGTTTGACCTAATCAGTTTGCCCGTCCCGGAGACGCGCAGACAGGATCAATGTCGCTCAAGTAGCTGAAGCCAATAATGATAAAAAGTCAGTTCAGTAGGGACATATAACTGAGGTCGATGCAGTCAGTCGGCCTTGTGTGCCCACCCCTCCCATCCTTATGAACAAACACCCACGGCATCCTGCCTGAATGCCGTGAGCCCGGGGTTTGGTCGTAAGGAGGGAAGGGCGGATGGCGTTTTATCATAGGTGCTACAGATGTTTAAAAAAGTGAACACGGCCCTGCTGGGGCTGGCATTGTCGATGGGGATGACTTCCGTCCACGCGGAAGAGGCAAAGAAAGTCGATGTGTTGCTGATTGGCGGCGGCATCATGAGCGCAACGCTGGGTGTCTGGCTCAATGAGCTGGAACCTGGCACCTCGATGGAAATGATCGAGCGCCTCGACGGCGTCGCCCTGGAAAGCTCAAACGGCTGGAACAACGCCGGTACCGGTCACTCCGCCCTGGCCGAGTTGAACTACACCCCGGAAGACGACAAAGGCAACGTACAGATCCCGAAAGCCGTTGAAATCAACGAAGCGTTCCAGATCTCCCGTCAGTTCTGGTCCTGGCAGGTTCAGCAAGGTGTGCTGAAAAACCCGCGTTCGTTCATCAACTCCACGCCGCACATGAGCTTTGTGTGGGGCGATGACAACATCAAGTTCCTGAAGAAGCGCTACGAAGCCCTGCAAGCGAGCCCGCTGTTCGCCGGCATGCAGTATTCCGAAGACCCGGCTGTGATCAAGAAGTGGGTTCCGCTGATGATGGAAGGGCGCGACCCGAACCAGAAAATCGCGGCCACCTGGTCGCCGATCGGCACCGACGTGAACTTCGGCGAGATCACCCGCCAGTTCGTCGCGCACCTGCAAACCACGCCAAAATTCGACTTGAAGTTGTCTAGCGAAGTGCAAGACATCACCAAGAACGCAGACGGCACCTGGCGCGTCAGCTACAAAAACCTGAAAGACGGCAGCAAAACCGAAACCGACGCCAAGTTCGTGTTCATCGGCGCCGGCGGCGGTGCACTGCACCTGCTGCAGAAGTCCGGCATTCCTGAAGCCCAGGAATACGCAGGCTTCCCGGTCGGCGGCTCGTTCCTCGTGACCGAAAACCCGACCATCGCCGAACAACACCTGGCCAAGGCCTACGGCAAAGCCTCCGTTGGCGCACCGCCGATGTCGGTTCCGCACCTGGACACCCGTGTCCTGGACGGCAAGCGCGTCATCCTGTTTGGCCCATTCGCGACCTTCAGCACCAAGTTCCTGAAGGAAGGTTCGTACATGGACCTGCTGACCACCACCACCACGCACAACGTGTGGCCGATGACCAAGGTCGGCATCAAGGAATACCCGCTGGTCGAGTACCTCGCCGGCCAACTGATGCTGTCTGACGAAGACCGCATGAACGCCTTGAAAGAATACTTCCCGAACGCCAAAGCCGAAGACTGGCGCCTGTGGCAAGCCGGCCAACGCGTGCAAATCATCAAGCGCGATGAAGCCGCTGGCGGCGTGCTGAAACTGGGCACCGAAATCGTTGCCTCCGCTGACGGCTCGATCGCCGGCCTGCTGGGCGCATCGCCGGGTGCGTCGACTGCTGCGCCGATCATGCTGACCGTGCTGCAGAAAGTGTTCAAGGACAAGGTTGCTTCGCCGGCCTGGCAGGAGAAGCTGCACCAGATCGTGCCGAGCTATGGCACTCAGTTGAACGGCAGTCCTGAGAAGGTTGCGCAGGAGTGGGCTTACACTGCCAAGGTGTTGGAGTTGACTCCGCCGCCGGTGATTCCGCAGTTGACGGCTCCGGTTGTTGCTCCGGCTGATGCCGGGAAGGCTCCGAAGGCTAATGCTGCGAGTGATATGGCTTTGTAAGTAGACGCTTTGTCAAAAGCCCACTGAACCGGCGACGGTCAGTGGGCTTTTTTGTTGGGCGTGATTTTCTGCGAGGGATAGATTCAACTCGTTCGCATTTTTGTAAACCTTCTTTCCCGAACCTTGTCATTTTTTCTCGGCCATCGGCGCGGGTCTCATTTGTCAGGGCGACAAAGTAGGGCAGCACGGAGCGTCGTATTTACCTTCGCCAAATAAGTGCGCTGATCCCTGTATTCACCCCATCGTCTAGACTCATCCATCCACGAACTGACGTTTGCCGCACCGCAAGGCTGGAGGGTCATCATCATTACCCATTCTCGATTTTCGAGGGAGGTGCAGCGGTAGTCAGAAGTAGCTGTACGCCTATATCAACAGATAGAGGAACACGCTATGAGACTTAAACAGATGGTGCTGGTGGGGTTGGCCACCAGCGGCATGATGTTGGGCGCGTTTTCACCAACGCTCACCCAAGCAGCCGACAAAAAACCCAATATTCTGTTCATCATGGGAGATGACATCGGCTGGATGCAGGTCGGGGCTTATCAGAACGGACTGGGTTTTGATACGACACCCAATCTGGACCGAATCGCCAATGAAGGCGCCAAGTTCATGACTTACTATGCCGAGCAAAGTTGCACGGCTGGCCGCAACGCTTTTTTCACCGGCATGACCCCCTTGCGCACCGGCATGATTCCGCCGCAATTGCCTGGCAGCCCCTCTTACCTGCGACCAGGCACACCGGCACTCGCCAAGTTCCTGCTGGACCAGGGCTACACCACTGGCGAGTTCGGCAAGAATCACTTGGGAGATCACCCCGACGCACTGCCTACAGCACACGGCTTCCAGGAGTTCTGGGGCTACCTCTATCACTTGGATGCCATGCAGCAGGTCAGCTTTCCGGACATCAACAAAAGCCCTACCGAACAGGGCATTGCCCCACCGTGCCAAACGGAGCTCATTCCAGGGGTGCCGGCAGTGCCAGGAGCCGTCGACCCCAAAACCACCGTTTGCCTGACACCACCGCGGCCTGTTTTGGCCTGTGCGTCCAAGGACGGCTCGTCAAAGAACCAGACGTGCAAGGATGAGGGGCCGCTCACCCTGGAACGCTCGAAAACGGTGGATGAAGAAATTTCAGCCAAGGTGATCGACTTCCTCGACCGCAACGACCCAAAGACGACCGACAAGCCCTTTTTTGTCTGGTACAACCCGGCGCGCATGCATGTAACCACCGTGTTCTCGCCCAAGTATGAGGCCATGCTGGGTGAACGAGGTGGTAACGACTGGGGTATCCAGGAAGTCGGCATGAAGCAGATGGACGACAACATCGGCCTGGTGCTGAAAAAGCTCGAGAGTATGGGGCAGCTGGACAACACCATCGTGGTGTTCACCACAGACAACGGTGCAGAAAGCCAGACATTCCCCGATGGTGGCATGACGCCCTTCAAGGCCGGCAAGCTGACGACCTGGGAAGGCGGCATGCGTGTACCGGCGCTGATCCGTTGGCCCGGTCAAATCAAGCCCGGTACGGTGTATGACGACATCGTTGCTTCCTACGACTGGATGCCGACACTGGTTGAAATCGCAGGCGGCCCGAAAGGCAACGAACTCAACGCGCAGATCATGGCCGGCAAGTACCCGGGCATCGTCAAAACCAAGCTGCAGGGCGTCAATCAACTGGACTATCTGACAGGCAAATCGAACAAGTCCGCGCGCGATACATTCTTGTACTACACCGGGGCTACACCGTCGGCCGTACGCTACAAGAACTGGAAGATTTACTTCACCATGGAAGGGTCATCCGGCGCTTCGGCACTGGCAGGCCCACAGCAGTATGGCTGGGCGCAGGTGCAAAATATTCGCAGGGATCCGTTCGAACAGGCCGTAGGCGAAGAGCAGAAGTCGGTGCTGTCTATCGGCGGTGCATTGGCGGCACCCAGCACGGCCTATCTCTACGATTGGAACCTGTTGCCGGTTGGCCAGCAATTATGGCTACAGGAACTTGAGTCCTTTGCCGAGTTCCCGCCCCTGCAATCGCCGGAGTCCTACAACCTCGTGCAGGTCCTGGATCAAGTCAAGGCGATGAGCAAGAAGGTACCAGGCCAGTAGGCGTGTGAAGCGAGAAAGCCAGGGCGCTCTGCCCCTGGCTTTCTCGGCTGCGGGTAATCAAATCCATTCCGATTGTATTGGGGGATGTGACGGCATAGGCGAAAAGCTGGGTTTGCTTGCCAAAACACCCGCTCCGGATCGATCGCGGCGCCAAAAACAGGCAACGATAGGCTAGAAGCAGGCACTGAAGGCGTTCATTAAGCATTGAATATTTCACTAGCATGCCAATGTCAGGTCTTTCTAAATTCATAAATATCCGTATATTCGTATGTTCATATATATGAGCCGCTCCGATGAACCTCTTGCCTGCCACTGTCTTCAAATGCCTGGGTGATGAAACCCGCGCAAGGGTCATGTTACTGCTCTGCGCACAAGGTGAACTCTGCGTATGCGAACTGATCTGCGCACTCGGTGACAGTCAACCCAAGATTTCACGCCACCTGGCTCAGTTGCGTAGCTGCGGACTGCTCGAAACTCGCCGTCAAGGGCAATGGATTTACTACCGACTGAACGTTGAGCTTCCACAGTGGGTCATCGACGTAATCCAGGTCACGCTTGAGGCCAACCGCCACTGGCTGAGCCAGGACGAAAAACGCCTTGATCAGATGGGTGAGCGTCCCGAGCGCCAGGCAGCATGTTGCTGAGATAGCTGTTAATTCAATCAAACCATCTACTGCCCCTCCGAAGTCAGCACACGAAAGAGAACAACATCATGAGCATCAAAGTAGGTATCAACGGTTTCGGTCGAATCGGTCGTCTTGCATTGCGCGCCGCTTGGCACTGGCCCGAGTTTGAATTCGTGCAAATCAATGACCCTGCTGGCGACGCTACCACCCATGCGCACCTGATCAATTTCGATTCCGTGCACGGCCGTTGGCACAACGAAGCCAGCGCCGATGGCGATTGCGTGGTCATTGACGGTCGACGCATTCGGGTGACGGCCAACCAATCCATCGCCGACACTGACTGGTCCGGCTGCGATTTAGTCATCGAAGCCAGTGGCAAAATGAAGTCCGTTGGCGTGCTTCAGGCGTATCTGGAACAAGGTGTGAAGCGCGTGGTGGTCTGCGCACCGGTGAAGGAACAGGGCGCGCTGAACATCGTCATGGGCGTCAATCAGCACCTGTTCGATCCGGCTCGGCACCGTATTGTTACCGCCGCATCCTGCACCACCAATTGCCTGGCTCCGGTGGTCAAAGTGATCCACGAAAACCTCTGTATTCGCCATGGTTCGATCACCACGATCCACGACCTGACCAATACGCAAAGCATTCTCGATCAGCCGCACAAGGACCTGCGTCGCGCCCGTGCTTCGGGCATGAGCCTGATCCCGACCAGCACAGGCTCGGCGACAGCCATTGCGGAAATTTTCCCGGAGTTGCGTGGCCGCCTGAACGGCCATGCCGTGCGCGTACCACTGGCCAATGCCTCTCTTACCGACTGCGTGTTCGAGGTGGAGCGTGCGACTTCGGTGGAGGAGGTCAATGAGTTGCTCAAATCTGCGGCTGCTGGTCCGCTCAAAGACATCCTCGGTTATGAGGAGCGTCCACTGGTTTCGATCGACTACCGCACCGATCCGCGCTCCTCGATCATCGATGCGCTTTCGACCATGGTGGTGAACGGCACCCAAGTGAAGATCTACGCCTGGTACGACAACGAGTGGGGGTACGCCAACCGCGTTGTCGAACTGGCCAAACTGGCCGGCTTGGCCGGTTAACAGCGGTGGTCATGAAGGCGTCGTCAGCCCTTTCCCCGGAAGTTCGGCAGTACCTGCTGGTCACCGGCAACTACTGGGCCTTCACCCTCACCGATGGCGCACTGCGCATGTTGGTGGTATTGCATTTCCACACATTGGGCTACTCGCCGCTGCACATTGCCGCGCTGTTCCTGTTCTACGAAATCTTCGGCGTCATCACCAACCTGGTGGGCGGCTACCTGGGCGCTCGCCTGGGCTTGAATCGCACGATGAATATCGGTCTTGGCCTCCAGGTCGCCGCCTTGCTGATGCTCACAGTACCAGTCGCTCTACTGACCATTCCTTGGGTGATGGGCGCTCAAGCATTGTCCGGTATCGCCAAGGACCTCAATAAGATGAGTGCCAAGAGTTCGATCAAACTTTTGGTGCCCGACCAGCAGCAGGGCACGCTTTATCAGTGGATAGCCGTCCTCACCGGCTCAAAAAACGCCCTCAAGGGTGTGGGCTTCTTCCTGGGCGGTGCCTTGCTGGCATGGTTGACGTTCAGAGGGGCGGTGCTGCTGATGGCAACGGTATTGGCACTGATCTGGATCGCGAGCCTGTTCTTGCTGCAAAAGGATCTGGGCAGAGCCAAGGCCAAGCCGAAGTTCCGCGAAATGCTCTCCAAGAGCCGAGCGATCAACATCCTCTCGGCGGCGCGGCTGTTTCTTTTTGGTGCTCGCGATGTGTGGTTTGTCGTCGCCTTGCCGGTGTACCTGAGTGAAGTACTGGGCTGGGACTTTTGGCGGGTGGGTGGATTTCTGGCAGCCTGGATCATCGGCTACGGCATCGTTCAGTCTCTCGCCCCGAACATCACCGGGAAGACGCGTGGCCATGTCCCGGATGGGCGAGCGGCCTTCATTTGGGCGGCTTCGCTGGCCGGCTTCCCGGCCACTATCGCCCTCGGCCTCTCGGCGGGCGGGTCACCCCAGGTTGTGCTCCTGGGTGGATTGATGATCTTCGGTGCGCTGTTTGCGGTGAACTCCTCCTTACACAGCTACTTGATCATCTCCTATGCAAAAGAGGACGGGGTATCGCTGGATGTGGGTTTCTATTACATGTCCAACGCATTGGGGCGGCTGCTCGGTACCGTACTGTCTGGCTGGATTTACCAAGACTACGGGCTGGAAGCTTGCCTGTGGGTTTCTACGGCCTTTGTCATGCTGGCCGCGCTGATTTCCAGCGGCTTGCCCAAACACGCCAAAGCGATACCTTCGACATGACAAGTTGGAATTTCACCGGCTGAATGCCGATGGAAGAATTAGCAGTCTGGCACACCGCAAGACGGTGGTTCGTCATAGCAGTTTTATTAAGTAAACAGGCCGATTTCAGCCATTTGTCACTGGCTGCCTTGAGTTGATGCGGTCGGTCTCGAAAGCTTGAATTCGCCATCGCCCGGATTCAGCCGGCTGAATTGAAAGTACTGATTCACCTTGCGTAAAAATCCGTCATGACATGTTATGACCTCCTTCAAAAACGGACTTTGACCAACAAATACGGCGGTTAAAGGACGAATGGTCGAGAGGCGTCAAGCGCGGTGAATTGCTGGGAGTTTGCAGCCACTACATGCTTTTCAGGCAGGCGCGTTCGTCGCGGGGAAGTGAACTTCATTTTCTTCACGTGTCACATTAGGTCCTCGTCAAGTGAACTTCAGCAGAGGTACAGCCTAATGAACATGGCCACAGTAGTCAGTGCCGTGATTTCGAGTCTCGCACCAAGTGTCTTTGACCAGAACGGCTTGCAAGAGCCCGGCGCGCATGTGTCAGCCGTCGATTACCACTACGGAATGGAAATCGATGTGAAGCAAGTACTGCGGCGCACCGATACATCCGATAAGACTGGCGTAGTACCAGTGACCCTGGTTTACCTGGACAGCCAAGGCGAGGTTCACAAACTTCGTTTCCTCGAATGGGGCGGAAGCCCGGCCAACCCCACCAGCGTGACCTGATCCGCTCACCGACAGGATTCTGGGCCTCGCCTGCCCCCCAGAAGCGCAAGTTAAACCTCATATGTATTAAGTACGAATGAAGTTTTTGTTACCTGAAAATGGACATGATCGAATGATTAAAAGTTCATTCGCAAAAATCGCTATTATCTTGGCAGCGTAATACTGCAAGAGTATTTGATAATAATTATTGGATCCTAATTGCAATCAGCAACGGCAAACTCTAATTAAGTCGTGTCGTGAGTTATGTTGATTCACTATTGAAGTCAAGAGGTCACCATGGAACTTAGTATGCTTTCTTCGTCCACCGTGGAATATGTGCGTTTGGGTGTTGTGTATTTCCATCTTATCGCTTGCTGCGTGGCAATCGGGCTGGTGTTGACCAGTGACATTGCAATGGTCAAGCAACTCCTGAAAGGGGATGTGTCGGGTCACCATGATGACGCGCATATGGAAAGTCTTCAAAAAACCGTAGTGCTTGCACTTGTCGCTCTGTGGATTACGGGCATTGGTATTGTCGGGATAGATTATGCCGGCAAGGGAATGGAATATTTCCTCAATCCAAAATTGCAAGCCAAGATCGGGATAGTTGTGCTGTTGACCTTTAACGGTTTCCTCTTGCATAGCGCTGTATTGCCGGCCCTGAAAAAAGCCGGTTCGTTGCTGAAACTCTCCTTTAGCCTGCGGATGCTGGCGCTGTTCTCCGGCGCCCTCTCTGGCGTGTCGTGGTTCTATGCCGCCATGCTGGGTGTTGGTCGTCCGCTGGCCTGGAAGTACTCGCTGGTGGAGTTGCTGGCAGCCTATCCGGTTCTCATCGTCGGTGGATTTGGAATGATGGTGCTGCTCACTGCCTGGGCAAAAAACAGAGACGCTCAAGAGCGCATGGAGCAAGGCGCCTGGGGCGCCAGAAGCACCGCCCTGGCTGGATGGTGAAGCCCGGTTGAATAAGCAAGTTCAGCTTTAACAAATGAATTCCGTTGTTAACCGTTAATAAAATCTCACGTGAGGATACCCAAATGAAATCTATGAAAGCTCTCTTCGTAGTCGCCGCTTTGACCGCTTCTTCTCTGGCGATGGCCACAGGTGGCGGTGACCGAACCTTCACACGCATGGAGTCGGCCCGGAAAGTGTCGATGGAAGCCTTCCAGGTTGCGCAGAAACAGAAGGCTGAAGCCGCTGTAGCTCAAAGCAAAGCCAAGGCAACCGATCGCACCAACAGCTGATCTGTGTAGCGCGTTCCCGGGCAGGGCTGTCGGTAAACCTGATGTTGGATCAAGTAGATCTACTAGGGTAGGCGAGGGCGTTGTTCCAGCGTGGTGTGCAGTAAAAAGCCCCGCTCCCTTTTAAGGGGCGGGGCTTTATACATTTCAGCAATGTCGCAAAGACAAAGCGTCATGGTGAAAGGTGCTGACTTTGGCAAAGCTCCTTCCTGGGTACTCAAAACGGATTGAAGAGTCGCCATTCCGCCGTCTGTGCGGGAATGTTGGTCGTCGTACAACGAGATTTGGTTTCGAATTCCCCACAACCTGCCATCAACGCCCGTAACGCCAAAACGCCAACACTCCTGCAGCTAGCGCCGTCTGTACCCATCCGCAAATTTTCTCGCAACCCCGTCACCCAGACCAACGGCCATCTTTCAGATTGACAGCCCAACCTCAATCTCGCTATAAAAGGCGCAGTTGTACGACGACAGACGAGACATCGACTGTTCATCCTAAAAATAAAAAAGCGTGTCGGCCCTCATCATGAATTCATCTAGCGTACTCAGCCCCCTCTACGTCGCTTCTTCTGGCCCGATCCTGTCTGCTTGCGCGCCCGCGCAATCGGCTGTGTTGCAGGCGACTGCCCCGTCAAACCCCTGCCAGCACTCGCGACACGTCTACCTCCAGCCGTAAAAAGATGCACCGGCGGCGGGGTACAGCATTCGAGTTAATCGAAAGTTACGGCTGAACCTGACCAGCCTCGACGCGGATTCCTCGCGTTTTGGCGATGCTTTACGACACACTTGATCTCGCTTGAAACCGAGAGATCATCACCATAATCCAATAATAAAGTGATGCCATGAATCTGAACGAGCCCATCAATGCGCAACGCGTCGGCCAAACGGTCGGCAAATATCGCTGGACGATCTGTGCACTGTTGTTTTTCGCCACCACCGTCAATTACCTGGACCGTCAGGTACTGAGTCTGTTGGCGCCGCAACTGTCGACGCAGTTTGGTTGGAGTAACACTGATTACGCCAACATTGCCGCGGTTTTCCAGTTCGTGTACGCGATTTCCATGCTGTTTGCCGGCCGCTTCGTCGACAAGATCGGCACCAAGAAAGCGTATATGTTCGCGATTGGTATCTGGTCCACGGGCGCGGTCATGCACGCCTTTGCGGTGCCAATGGGTGAGGGCATCGGTGCGCTGAGCAGTGCACTCGGCCTGGCGGTCATTCCGGTTTCGATTGCGGGTTTCATGCTGTCGCGCGCTGTGCTGGCGATTGGTGAAGCGGGTAACTTCCCGATTGCGATCAAGGCCACCGCCGAATACTTCCCGAAGAAGGAACGTTCTTTCGCCACCGGCATCTTCAACTCCGGCGCCAACGTGGGCGCAGTCCTGGCACCGATTTGCGTGCCGCTGATTGCCGGCATTTGGGGCTGGGAAGCCGCGTTTATCGTGATCGGTATGTTGGGCTTCGTCTGGGTCGCTGTCTGGATCGCACTTTACGAGAAGCCAGATCAGCAAAAGCGTCTGTCGGCTGAGGAACTGGCTTACATCCGCAGCGATGAAGGGGTGCAAGTGGCTACGCCTGAAGTGAAGGGTGTCGCGGCCAAAAAAGTATCGTGGTTCAAGTTGCTGACCTACCGTCAGACTTGGGCCTTTGCTTTCGGCAAGTTCATGACCGACGGCGTGTGGTGGTTCTTCCTGTTCTGGCTGCCGACCTATCTGTCGGCGCAATACGGCATGAAGGGCGCGGACATCGTGTTGCCACTGGCCGTGTTGTACAGCATGACCATGGTCGGCAGCATCGGCGGGGGCTGGTTCCCGAGCTACTTCATGGCGCGCGGCGACAAGCCGTATGACGGCCGCATGAAAGCCATGCTGGTGATCGCGCTGTTCCCGTTGGTGGTGCTGCTGGCGCAGCCATTCGGTTACATCAGCTTCTGGGTGCCGGTGCTGCTGATCGGTGTTGGCGCGTCGGCTCACCAGGCGTGGTCGTGCAACATCTTCACGACCGTGTCCGACATGTTCCCGCAAAAAACCATCGCTTCCGTGGTCGGCATTGGCGGCATGGCGGGTGGTTTGGGCGGTGTCGTGATGACGAAGGTGGGTGGTTACGTGTTCGACTACTACAAATCGATCAACGATATTCACACCGGCTACATGATCATGTTCGCCATCTGTTCGCTGGCCTATCTGGTGGCCTGGAGCGTGATGAAAACGCTGGTGCCACGCCATAAGGAAATCACCGATCTGTAAGCGGCGATTGATGCAATAGAAAGCCCCGTCCCACGTGAGTGGGGCGGGGCTTTTTCGTTTGCAGGATCAAATCTGATCCGTATTTTTCTGAGGAATCTGAATCTGTAATGCACTCAGTTGCGGGCTCAGAATGAAGGCACGCAGCAACCTCACAATTTAGGAGGCCCCAATGGGCAAGATGGCACTCTTCCTCGGTGGATTTCTGGTGTTGACCATTCTGATTGGTGCACTGGCCACGATCTCTCCCGCTTAATCCTTTCCTGCGACCCCTGATCAAACATCTTCCCGCCAGCGCCGGGCCTGCACGATCAATGCGGGGGCGAAGTGCAGCACGACCATGCGCATCAGGTGGTGAGTGAGGATGAACACGACGTTCAGCCCGCCACTGAAGGCGACGATGGCGATGGTCTCGACAGCGCCCGGCATGTACGCCAGCCACAACGACAAGGGGTCGCTGCCCAGCACCCGACCCGCCACCCCGGCGAACGCCGCGGCGATCAGCAACATCAAGGCGACGGACATCAGTCCGGCGCGGCCGTGGTGCCATAGCTGCGCGAGGCTGATGTCCTTGAATTTCGAGCCAATCAACACACCAAGCAGGACCGCCGCCGAGTCGACACTCCAGGCGGGCATCTGGAATCCGTGGAGGTAGCCCAGCTTGACGTAGACGCCCGTGAGGACGATGGCCGTGAGCATGAACGGCGCCGGCACGCCGACGTTCAATAGCAAACGCCCGAGCAACAAACACATGGCGATCAGCGACAGCAGGGTCAACGCCATGCTCATGTCCAGCGGGCTGCTCTGGGCAATCGCCAGGTGGGTCTGCCCGGGAATACAAAAGCTGACGAGGAGGGTGATGGACAGCAGTCGAACCAGATGCACGACGATCACTTTGCTGGACGCTCGTTCGGACTCCAGCAAGTCGAACACGGCGGCGAGTGCGCCGGGGTAGACGGCGAGGAGGGTGTCCTTGCGGTTCCAGCCGGCGACCTTGAGCAATGAGAAACCGGCCACGGTGCTTTGCACCACCAGGCACAACAGCATCAAGCCCAGGCTGGGCAACATGGCGGCGACTGTCTGGCTGTCCCACGCGGTGAACATCAGGCCAGTCGCGATCCCCAATACGAGTTGCACGTATCCGAGGCTGAAACGCACGGTGGGAGAGAATCGAAAACGGCTGGCGATGACGGCGGTTGCGAGTATCGAGCCCAATAACAGGCCATGAGGGATACCAGCGTGTTGCAGCGCGGTGCCGACGCCGGCGGCGATCAGCAAATACAACAGGGTTTTCATGAGCCGTCCTTGATTCGTGAGTGAGCCCGATACGTCCATCCGGGCCAGCCACGTTTTCCCACCTAACCGCATGAGGCGTCAAGAACGATGGTTGACTCATCAGTCATGTCCTTTAGGCGACATCTCCTGGCTTACTAGCGTTAGTCGGTAATCATCAGGCGCGTTAGAGTCGTCATCACGTTCCTGGCAAACCTGGATGATCCTGATGACGCGCCCCCGTTTCTTACCCGACAACTTCACCTTGACCCTGATTGGCGTCGTGCTGCTGGCCAGCGTGTTGCCCGCCAGCGGTCAAGTGGCGGTGGGCTTTGGCTGGCTGACCAACGTCGCCATCGCCCTGCTGTTTTTTCTGCATGGCGCCAAACTGTCACGCGAGTCGATCATCGCCGGGGCCGGGCATTGGCGCCTGCATTTGCTGGTGTTCAGCCTGACCTTTGTGGTGTTCCCGCTGCTCGGTCTGGCGCTCAAACCGGTGCTGTCGCCACTGATCGGTGATGATCTGTACATGGGCATGTTGTACCTCTGCGCACTGCCTGCGACGGTGCAGTCGGCCATTGCCTTTACCTCGCTGGCGCGCGGCAATATTCCGGCGGCGATTTGCAGTGCGGCGGCGTCCAGTCTGTTCGGGATCTTCCTCACACCATTGCTGGTGACGCTGCTGCTGAATGTGCAGGGCGATGGCGGCTCGACCCTCGATGCGATTATGAAGATCAGCGTGCAACTGCTGCTGCCGTTCATTGCCGGGCAGATCGCACGACGCTGGATCGGCGCCTGGGTCGGGCGCAACAAGAGTTGGCTGAAGTTCGTTGATCAGGGCTCGATTCTTTTAGTCGTTTACGGCGCGTTCAGCGAAGCGGTGACCGAGGGCATCTGGCACCAGATTCCGCTGTGGGAACTGGCCGGGCTGGTGGTGGCGTGCTGCGTGTTGCTGGGGTTGGTATTGGTGGCTTCCACGGTGCTGGGCAAAGCCTTTGGTTTCAACATGGAAGACCGCATTACCATCCTGTTCTGCGGCTCGAAGAAAAGCCTGGCCACCGGTGTGCCGATGGCTCAGGTGCTGTTCGCCGGCAGCACCATCGGCGTGTTGATCCTGCCGTTGATGTTGTTCCATCAAATTCAGCTGATGGTCTGTGCGGTGCTGGCCCAGCGCTACGCCAATCGCCAGGAATCGGTTGCTGAACTGATGGCGCAAGTAGATCCTTGATCGCGTCAGACCCCGACCTCAACGGGAGCGATGCATGAAGGTTGGCGTGATTTCCGATACCCACGGTTTGCTCCGCCCCGAAGCCCTTGCGGCCCTGGAAGGGTGCGAGCGGATCATTCACGCGGGCGACATCGGCAGCCCGGACATCCTCGATCAACTGGCGTCCATTGCTCCACTGCATGTCGTGCGCGGCAACAATGACGTGGACGCGCCATGGGCCGCGCATCTGGATGATCTTCTGCGTTTCGACCTGAAGGGTTGGGGCACTTTGCTGGTGCATGACATCGCCGATGTCCCGGCCGCGCTCGATGCAGGCATCAAACTGGTGATCACCGGGCACTCGCACAAGCCATGCATCGAATGGCGCGGCGATCAGCTGTTCCTCAATCCCGGCAGCGCGGGGCGGCGGCGTTTCAAGTTGCCGGTGACGCTGGCGTTGGTTGAGGTGTTGGAGACTTCAATTGAACCGCGCATGGTCTCGTTACTGAACTAGCTTTATGGCTAAGCGCCATTAACTCTGCTATGCCTTGGATAGCCCTCCACGATTTACCGCAGCAGTTGTCACGACACGGATGTGGGGCCACACCGTCCCTCGCTTGCCGACAGGAAGCGCGGGAACCCCACTTTGCCGGGCAACAAGATTGCGGAGAGCACACAGACCATGGCGCGCCAACTAATTCTCTGTATCGATGGAACGAACAACCGCTTCTGTGACAAACCCACCAATGTGCTCCGGGTGTTTCGGTCATTACCCAAGAACAGCAGTGAGCTTCTGAGCTATTACGATCAGGGTGTGGGCACGTTCGGGTTAAGTGAAACCCTGTTCGAATGGGAGAAGGTACCGTCGCGAATTGCCGGGCTGGCGTTTGGTTGGGGGATCAAGCGTAACGTGCTCAATGCCTACCGTTTTCTCATGGAGAACTATCAGGAAGGCGATCAGATTTTCATCTACGGTTTTTCTCGCGGCTCCTATGCTGCCCGGGTCCTGGCAGCCATGATTCATACGCTTGGGCTGCTACCGGCCCACCAGGCTCAACAACTGGACTTTGCCTGGTCATTACTGACCACACGAACATGTTCCGAAAAAGGTGCGCCCGAACCTTCCCTCAAGCGGCCGTGGAGCTATTTCTGGTGGCGCCTGACCGCGGACAAGCGACCGGATTTTTCCTTGATGACGCAGTTCAAGGAATCCTTTTCCCAGGATGTCGATGTCTACTTTCTCGGGTTGTTCGACACCGTGAGTTCAGTGGGTTGGGTGTATGACCCGTTGGTCGTTCCCTATACCGCAAACAATCCAAGCGTACGCACCATCCGTCATGCGGTGTCCATTGACGAGCGACGCTGTTTTTTCCGCCAGAACCTATGGAATGTCGCCAAGGCCGCGGACCTGAAACAGGTGTGGTTCGCCGGCGTGCATTGCGATGTCGGTGGCGGCTACCCGTTGGAAGAATCGCAGCTTGCCCTGATTGCCTTGCGCTGGATGATTGGGGAGAGCCTGGAGGCCGGGTTGAACATCGATGATGCATCGTGTCGTGGCGAACTCCATCCCAAGACCTGCCCGGTAGCGGATCCGCTGGCACAAGCCCACCAATCGCTGTCCCGATGGTGGATGATTGCGGAGTGGGTGCCGCGCTTGAGGTGGGACCCCAAGACTCACACTCGAACGCTCAAGTTTGGCTCGATGCCGCCATTCGGCAAACCCAGAGCGCGAGAGATTCCCCAGCCTGAGCCCGGGCAGAAAGTCTGGGTGCATGAATCCGTGATGGTGCGCCTGAACGGATCGTTGACCACCGGCCAGCCGTGGGGAGACCAGCTGAAATACGAACCTGAAAACCTGCTGTGCATTGATCCAGCACTGATTGATCAGGTTTTCGACGCTCCGGACCTTGCTCCGCGCGGGTTATAGGATCAGAGCCCAAGTCGTGATATGACGCGCCGACGTCCAGAAAGAGTAAGCCTTTAAAAGCCACCCCGACCCGTTTGATCGGGGCGGGGTGGTTCATTCAAGACCTGACGGTTTACCCCGTCACTTCACATCAAACCGATCCAGGTTCATCACCTTGGTCCAGGCCGCCACAAAGTCCTTAACAAATTTCTCCTTCGCATCACTGCTCGCATAAACCTCGGCCAGTGCCCGCAATTGCGCATTCGACCCAAAGACCAGGTCAACACGCGTCCCGGTCCACTTCACTGCACCGGATTTGCGATCGCGTCCTTCGAACTCTTCAGCGGCCTCGGAGGTGGGTTTCCATTCCACGCTCATGTCCAGCAGGTTGGTGAAGAAGTCGTTGGTCAGCGCTTCCGGTTGTTGGGTGAAGACGCCGTGGCGGGTTTGTCCGACGTTGGTGTTCAGCACTCGCAGACCACCAATCAGCGCGGTCATTTGCGGAGCGGTGAGCGTCAGCAGTTGCGCCTTGTCGATCAACAGTTGCTCGGCCGGTACGCGGTAGCGGGTTTTCAGGTAGTTGCGGAAGCCATCGGCAATCGGTTCGAGGAAGCCGAAGGATTCCACGTCCGTTTGCTCTTGCGACGCGTCCATCCGCCCCGGCGTGAACGGAACCGTCACGCTGTGACCGGCATTTTTCGCCGCTTGTTCGACGCCCGCGTTACCCGCCAATACGATCAGGTCGGCCAGCGAGACTTTCTTGCCACCGCTGTTGAACTCGCTCTGGATGCTTTCGAGTTTCGCCAGGACGTTCGCCAATTGTTCTGGCTGGTTGGCTTGCCAGAATTTCTGCGGGGCCAGGCGCAGGCGTCCGCCGTTGGCACCGCCGCGTTTGTCGGAGCCGCGGAAGGTGGAAGCGGCTGCCCAGGCAGTCGATACCAGCTGCGAGACCGACAGGCCCGAGGTAAGGATTTTGCTCTTGAGTGCGGCGACGTCGCTGTCGCTGACCAAGGCATGATCGACCGCCGGGATGGGGTCTTGCCACAGCAGTACTTCGTTGGGCATTTCCGGGCCGAGGTAGCGGGAGAGGGGGCCCATGTCGCGGTGGATCAGCTTGAACCAGGCGCGGGCGAAGGCGTCGGCCAGTTGATCGGGATTGGCCAGGAAGCGTCGGGAAATCGGCTCATAGATCGGGTCGAAGCGCAGGGACAGGTCCGTGGTCAGCATGGTGGGATTGCGCCGTTTGGACGGGTCGTGGGCATCCGGAATGGTACCGGCACCGGCGCCGTTTTTTGCGACCCACTGGTGCGCCCCGGCTGGGCTTTTGCTCAGTTCCCACTCGAAGCCGAACAGGTTTTCCAGGTAGTTGTTGCTCCATTTTGTTGGCGTGGTGGTCCAGGTCACTTCCAGCCCGCTGGTGATGGTGTCCGAGCCTTTACCGGTGCCAAAGCTGTTCTTCCAGCCAAAGCCTTGCTGTTCGAGACCAGCGGCTTCGGGCTCGGCACCGACATTGTCGGCAGGTCCGGCGCCGTGGGTTTTACCGAACGCGTGGCCGCCAGCGATCAGCGCCACGGTTTCTTCGTCGTTCATCGCCATGCGGGCGAAGGTTTCACGGATGTCCGTGCCTGCAGCGACAGGATCCGGATTGCCTTCAGGGCCCTCGGGGTTGACGTAGATGAGGCCCATTTGCACGGCGGCGAGTGGGTTTTCCAGATTTCGGCCCTGCTCGGTGCGGCTCTCCTCGTTTTTCCCGGGCTCAGCAACCAGCGGACCTTCGCCGGGCTCTTGCATAGGCTGGTTTTCTTTGCCGTAGCGGATATCGCCGCCCAGCCATTTGTTTTCGGAGCCCCAGTAAACGTCTTCGTCCGGCTCCCAAACGTCCGGACGACCACCGGAGAAACCAAAGGTCTTGAAGCCCATCGACTCCAGCGCCACATTGCCGGTCAGCACGATCAGGTCAGCCCAGGAAATGTTGCGCCCATATTTTTGCTTGATCGGCCAGAGCAACCGACGTGCCTTGTCGAGGCTGACGTTGTCCGGCCAGCTGTTGAGCGGTGCAAAGCGTTGCTGACCGGAGCCAGCGCCACCCCGGCCGTCACCGGTGCGATAGGTGCCGGCGGCGTGCCAGGCCATGCGAATGAAGAGTGGCCCATAGTGACCAAAGTCCGCTGGCCACCAGTCTTGCGAATCGGTCATCAACGCCGTGAGGTCTCGTTTGACCGCTGCAAAATCCAGTTTTTTGTACGCTTCGGTGTAGTTGAAACCCTCGTCCGAGGGATCGGACAGAGACGAATGCTGGTGCAGGATGTTCAGGTTCAGTTGGTTCGGCCACCAATCGCGGTTCTTCGTGCCACCACCGGCGGCGTGGTTAAACGGGCATTTCGATTCATTTGCCATGTGCGAGCTACCTTTGGTCGTGTTCATCCGGGCTACCCGGCCCGTTGTGGGCTCGAAATAGCGACGAGCGAAAGCAATGACACAGGCTGCTGGGCCAGCAGTTCGATTCACTGATTGTTTTGATTACACGGGCATCGGTACAGCGCAGAACGAGGTGCAATCACGGTGGCCCACGGCAGGCTTAGTCATGTTTCTGACTCATTCCTGTCTCCTTATCAGCTCAAAACCGGCCGGCTCACGCCAGCGCTGGGATAAGGTTAGACGCCTATCTGCAAGTCAGCTAATAGGTGGAGTATTCGGGGCTGATAGGCAAAAGCTTTTATTGGGGCCTTTGAGATTGTCTGGGTTTAGAGGCCCTTGGAAGGAGACGGATCTATTGATAAACAAAAAATCCATCCCCTCATTTTTACTTAGCCCTGCGGCACCACCCGCGCTTCGTTTCCAGTGCCTTCGATATAAACGTTCATGCCTTTGTTCAGTCCAGGATTGATTGGCTGGGTCACCGACACCAGCACACCGCTTTTTGTGCGCACGATGATCTGTTGAGCTTCCTGAGGCTGGTCATACTTTTTCTTCTCCGCGTAGTTGCCGCCTGCCGCACCCGCGAGCGCGCCGGCCACCATCGCCACGTCCCGTCCTGTGCCATGCCCGATCAAACTGCCAAGGCCGACACCGGCGATCCCGCCAAGAATGGCGCCGACACCACTGTCATGATTGGTTTGCATCTGCGTGAGGGTGATCTGCTCAATCTTGCCCGAGCGAATTTCCATTTCGCCCGCGCCTCCGCTCCCGGCTCCAACGGCGGCGCAGGCGCTAAGCACAAGACTCATCAGTGTGATCGTTATCCAGGAAACAGTGGTTTTCATCATTGAGCTCCAGCTTTCAGGAAGGGTTGTGTATCCAAACGCATCACCTCACGTTAGTGCAAAAAGCCTAGCACACGCCTTTAAGCCCATTGGTGGTCAGGAGTCCTGCCTTTTGTCGCTGTGCTTGAACCGGTTTTACGTTGAATTGATCTGATGTTTGTCACCCAGGAGCCCACGCCATGCAGCCCAAACCCTATGCGCGATACGACCTGACGCTGCTTTTGGTGTTTGTTTCAATCGTCGTGGTGCTGGGCTTTTCGCCGCACAGTCGGGTTGATTGGGCGCTGGAAAACCTGTTGGTGCTGTTGCTCGTGGGCACCTTGGTGGCGGCCTCTTACTGGTTTCGCTTGTCTGCGGTGTCCGTCACCCTGATTTTCGTTTTCCTGTGTATTCACGAATTGGGTTCTCACTACACCTACGCCGAAGTGCCCTACGACCGTTGGTGTTCGGACCTGGCCGGGTTCAGCCTCAACAAAGCCCTTGGCCTGCATCGCAACCATTTTGATCGGCTGGTCCATTTGAGCTACGGGTTGTTTTTGGTCTATCCCGTGCGAGAAGTGCTGCTGCGGCTGACCCCATTGCGGGGCTTTTGGCTGCTGTTCGTGGCGATGAACATCATGCTGTCGACGTCAGCCATCTACGAATTGGTGGAGTGGATTGGCGGGGCCTATCTGGGCGACGACACGTCCCGCGCCTTCATTGGTGCTCAAAACGATCCGTGGGATTCACAGAAAGACATGGCGCTGGCGGTGACCGGCGCCTTTGTCAGTTTGCTGGTGATGCTCCTTTTCAAGGTAAAGAAACAGCGTTCAAGTCACCCGATCACGGTGCCCCAAACAGCATCGTCCAATACACCCCCTCATCACTACGGGCATCTGCCGCATAACCGGCGCCGACCTGAGTAAACATCGGGTTCATCAGATTCGCGCAATGCCCGGGGCTGGCCAGCCATCCTGACATCGCCTTGCTCGGTGAACTTTGCCCGGCGGCGATGTTTTCACCGGTCTGCCTGCCGCGAAAGCCGGCGGCCCGCGCTCGATCGGCGGGCATATCACCGTCGGGGTCACGGTGCGCAAAGTAGTTGCCGTAGGCCATGGCCTTGCTGTGCCCTTGGGCGGCGGCGCCCAGGGCGGTGTTCCAGCTCAGCGGCCGTGCGGCGGCGAAGCGCTGAGCGCCACACATCCGCGGTTTGGCCCGTGCCGCGTTGACTTGTGCCAACAGTGCCTTGCCGACGGTTCGCGAGTCGCCGACCTGACGGTCGAGTACCGGTTGCGCCAGCACCACTTGCCATTGCGATCGGCTGCGACTGACGCCGATGTCCGCGTACTGGCCATCCAGCAGCGCCCCGCAGTAATCGTCTTGCAACCTATCAAAGGCTTCATCGGCATCCTGCGCACCGACCACCCGAATGCTTCGAACCGTCACCGCCGAATAGCCGGAAGCCTTCAGCCGATCGCGCAAACCACCGCCATAGCCGATGGGCAGCGCCAGGTTCGAGTTCAGCGCCAGCGGCGCCAGGCGTTGTGCCGGGCGCCTGTCGCAACGTTGCGGATGGGCACGGTAATCGTTGATCGCGGCCACCAGTTGGCGTTCGCCGCTGGCATGGGCAGGGGTGGCCAATAGAGCAAGCACAGGTAAACAACACAGCGAGGCGCAGCGCAAGGCGAGGACGGTGGGGTGCATGGGGCGGACAGCTCTGAGGAGATAATGACGAAAATGAGAATTTACGGCGCCTGTAAGACTGGCGACTGAACACTAGGTTCAGGAGGGAAGGGGGCAGAAAAGCGCGTTTTACCTACCGCATGTCGAAAAAGGTCAAAAGTACCGAGCCACTGTTAAACAAGTGGCTGCAGCGGTCGATAGCGTTTCCACAATACCGACTAGCCAACAGAGGGCAGCACCGTGTCGATAAAACTGCGATTACTGTTGTTGATTGGCACCAGCTTGCTCACCGCGCTGATCGTGAGTCTGGTCAGTTACGTAGGTAACACGCAGATGGCCGAAGCGGTGAATGAGAGCGAGGTCAGCATGACC